>JBMOGE010000177.1:0-1504 GCA_049318525.1 Miltoncostaeaceae bacterium | reverse complement strand
TCGTGCCCGGAGGTGGTGCCTCGTCTGATGTCACCGGTTACCTCTGGGACGTGTGGAACAACCGCACGGATGGACTTGACCTCTGGGGCGCCAGCATTCAGGAGTCGCTGGGCTTCCCATTCGGTCGCCCCGGAGTGGGCGGGGCAAATCTGACGCTGCTCGTCTTCACGGGGCCAACGTGGCTGCTCACAAGTGTCGTGTCGGCAACTGTGGCTATGAACATCGTGACCCTCGCCGGCATCGCACTGAGCGGTGCGGCGATGTACTTGCTCATCCGGTGGCTGGGCTTGGGGCGCGGTCCCGCAGCGTGGGCGGCCGTGGCGTACCAGCTGTCGCCGTACATGTTTCTGCGGGCTGAGGCGCACCCCCCGCTTGCGCACATCGAATTTGCACCGCTCCTGCTGATGGCAGCCATCTACTGGGTGCGTCGCCCGGGCTGGCGCGCGGCGCTGCTGCTGTCGCTCGCAGTGCTGTTTGCGTGGCTCACCAACCCCTACTACGGCACCATGGCCCTCATCTCAGCAGGGGTCGCCATTGTCGTGGGCGTCATCCTGATGGCACGAACGCAGGCATGGCGAGCCACGCTCCGGCGAGTGGGCGAGAGCATCGCCTTCCTATTCGCGCTGGTCATCGGTCCTCTGCTGATCATGTTCGCAGCCAACGGGCAGTCGTCAGACATCCTCAGACGCAGTAGCAAGGAGCTCAACGACTATGGGGCACGTGTGTGGGATTACGTCGTGCCGCCTCCCGGCAGTCAGCTCATCTACGGCATGACGGGAAATGATGCCTTCAGCCGGGTGTACAGCCCAGGCGGAGAGCGCACCGCATTCCTTGGCTGGCTGGTCATCGCCCTCGCAATTACGGGTGTGGTGATGGTGTGGCGTCAGCGGAAGGGTGTCCCGCCGACGATGCGCGTGGCGGCGCTGGTGAGCGTGCCGGTGCTCGTGGTGATGGGCCTTGTGAGCATGGCCAGCCCCACGAGGGTCCTCGGAGTCGAGATTCCCATGCCATCCGCACTCATGTATGAGGTGCTGCCCTTCCTCAGGGCCTACGCGCGATTTGGTGTGATGGTGCTGGCGTGCGCGCTCGTACTGGGCGCGATCGCCCTGCGCCTCATCACCCGAGGGCGTGGGCCGCTCCTCCACCACTCCGTCATCGCAGCGGCCATCGTCATCACTGCCGTCGAGATGCCAATCGGGTTCGGAATCGCCACCGGGCCCACTCTGCAGATTGAAGGGCGTGATGCAGCCACCACACCCGCGTGGCAATGGCTCCGCGACAATCCGGATGGCACCGCAATCATTGAGGCACCCGCGTTCACCAACGAAGATCTCGACCGCGACTACATGTTCGGACAGACGATCCACGGCCACCCCATTGCCAATGGTGGGCTGAACGAGGGCAGCACCCCAGCCGACTTCAACGAGGCGTACGGCAACCCCCTGTTCCCACGGGCGGCGGCGGCCTATGCAACGGCGGGTATTGCCCGGGTGACAATCGAGCC
>JBMOGE010000176.1:0-1525 GCA_049318525.1 Miltoncostaeaceae bacterium | reverse complement strand
AGCTGCTTCTTCTCGGCGGCTGTGAGTCCGGAGGCGGGCGTCGGGGTTGGGGTGGAGCGGCACAGGAACTTGATCCCGAGGTAGCAGAAGATCTTCTGTGATCCCGCCTCGATGAATGGCTTCAGCACTGTGATGGCGATGGAGGCAGCAACATTGTTCTCGCGACGCGGGCTCGCGCCACGGCTGGCTCCCAGCGCATCCCCCCTGAGAGGGAGGTCATCAACCGGGCGCGGGGCCGCAAACGAACGAACGCCGGCGCCATTGCCAATACGATCGGCAGTCCAATCCGCGTAGGCCTGCACCCCACCACGCTCGCGGGCAGCCGTGATGAAGTCCGCGCCCGAGAAGCGCAGCCGCGAGAACCTCGCCGACTCCGCCACGTCGGTGCCCGCGGGCAGCCGCAAGCGGCGCGCCACAGCGCGCTCGGCGGCGGCGATGGAGACCCCGGGGCGCACGTCGAGGTACTCGGCCAGCACGGTGCTGCCCGGGTTCACGTTCACGTCGATCTCCGCGGCGATGGCGCCCCTCTGCGCCGTCGCGGACATCACGTCAGCGCCAGAAAGGCCGCCAACCACCTGCGACCGGCCGCCGGTGGCGGTGATGGTGATGCGCTGGGCCGACGCGCCAGGCCGCAGGCGGATAACCGTGTACCCGAGATCCCCGGTGGTCGTGGTGCTTGACACCACGCGGCCCGTGCGGTCGTCGCGGGCAACGACGGTGGCGCCCGACACGGGGTCATTGGCGCCCGCCGTGACGTTAACCACCACGTCAATTGGGTCGAGGCACACCCCGTGCCCACCGCAGAAGAAGGCAGTGGCCAGCGATGGCACCAGAACGGCAAGGGTGACAGCAGCCAAGGTGCTTGCGATGAGGGTGCGGGGGCGCATCTACCACTCCAGAGGGGCGGGGGATTACGGAATCTATATCAGGTCACCACCGGAACCCCGTGCTGGCTGGTGACGACGACCCTGCCGATGAGCGCTTCGGCCACCGCGGCCACCCGCATGGCAGTTGCTGGGAAGCACCGCGCGGCTCGGCAGGTCACCCCACCCAGCCGCGCGGTGTGCCTGATCAGCGGCGTACCAGCGTGGTCGCCTGCCGCACCGATGCAAGCTTTGCCGAACCTGTCTGTGAGCTGGCGATCACCGTTGCGCGCACCCGGGGGTGGCGCGCGAGCAGGTTGCGCGCCTCCCGGGTAAGCGGCACAGCCACCGTCCCGCTCCAGCCACCCAGGAGAGTGAGCTGCCGTGTGCCGAGATTGATCCAGTTCACCTGGCTCCCCCCTCTTCGCATGCGCAGAGCCACCGTCACCGAGCACATCGTGGGCTGCGCCTGCGCACACGTCACTGGCACGTTCACAGTGCGGCCCGATGCGCCCGTGGCAAGCGTTGAGCGAAGCCGAAGCCCAAGTGCTGTTGTGGGTGCCTGAGCGCTGCTTGCAGCAGGCGCAGGCGCGCTCGGCGACCCGGCCGCGCTCCCGGGGGCGGGCGACACCGATGCGAGCGCGGCAGCCACGTCAACCCGG
>JBMOGE010000175.1:0-1530 GCA_049318525.1 Miltoncostaeaceae bacterium | reverse complement strand
CCTAGGAGGCTCTGACCTTTGCGTAACGCGTGGCCCCCGCTTCGCGCAGGCGCACCGCGATCACCTGGCCCCTCTGGTTGATGGCAATTGGGGGCAGGGACAACATCCCGTTGGATGCCGACTTCACCCGTCCGACGAAGCGCCAGGTTGACCCGACTTTCACATCAACCCCGGTGCTCGTGTTGCGATTCAGGCCGCGCACACGCACCACGGTCGCACCACCCAGCGGCACGGACGCAGTGGGGGCCTTGCCGAGCACCGCCGTGACCGGCTTGCGCGCGCTGGCCGAGTGCACGGGGCAGGTACCGATCGGGTACGACGTGACCACCGGACTGAGGGCGACCCCGGCCCAATCACGAGGGCTGCCCGCCACGGTGCGCAGGTAGCGCGTGCCCTTGCGGCCGGCACTTACCCGGATGAGCAACGATTGCCCACGTGTGCTCTGCGAGTAGCGCGGCAGCACGGCATGCCCCCCGGCGTTCGCCGTAACCCGGCCGAGAAAGACCCACGTGCCATTCACCTGAATTGACACCGAGGCCTCAGCCTTCTTTGGGAGGCCCCTGACGGAGAGCGCCATGATGCCGCCCGACGGCACGGTGACCTTGGGGGCCCGGGCCTGTTTGGCCTGCAGAGGTGCCCGCACGACGTCGGTGGTTGAGCACCCCGTTCCCGGGTACCTGGCGACACCGGCACCGAGCGGCAGACCGCCGGGCGCCGCGGGGCTCCCTGCCGCCGCACCGCTCGTGGTCGGGTATGCATAGGCACCCGGGAGCATGCTCGTGTCGATGTTCTGCGCCTTGGAGCCGTTGGCATTCGTCACCCGCACGTTCACCGGTCCTCCGCCCGCAGGGGACTTCGGGGTGACGGCCGTGATGGTGTCGATCGACGTGGCGGGGTTATGCGATACCTGCACACCGGTTGCGGCCACTCCGCCGAAGGTGACGGTGGCGCCCTGATGGAAGTTGTGGCCCGCGATGGTCACCGGCTGGCCACCCGAGGCGGGTCCGCTCGCCGGGGACACGCTGAGGGCCTGTGCACACCCGTTCTGGGACAGAAGCTCGATGGCCCAGGAGTATTGACCGGATGCCGTGGTGGGCGGCGTGACCCCCAGCTCAGGGCTGGTGGTATCAGCTGGGGTAAAGCGGTCGTTCAGTGGTGAGCCGTAGGTTGTGCCCGTGGCGTTGACGGCTGCCTGATACACGTTGAACAGGGGGTAGCCCGGAAATGGATTTGTCCATGCCGGTGCAAATGGCGCGGGACCTCCGCTGCCGGCGATGCCCCATGGCGACGCGGCATTGGTGTTCCACGCCACGGAGTTCGATCCGTAGTTGGAGCCTGCGTATCCCATGGCGAAGGACGCCACGAGATCGCCGTACATCCAGCCATAGATGTCATTCGCGTCGGTCGCGTAGGTACCGGACGGCGGATTGACCGGGGAGTAGCCGCCGATGGTCAGGGGGCCACTGCTATTTGCCTGAGCGGGGAACGGGGGCGCAGTGTTGAAGTACGCCGTCGCGCCGAACGCGGGCT
>JBMOGE010000174.1:0-1575 GCA_049318525.1 Miltoncostaeaceae bacterium | reverse complement strand
GACTCGACCCCCGCATCGGCCCCCAGTTCCTGTCAGCAGGAGTGGGATTCGGTGGGAGCTGCCTCGATGGCCGGGAGTCGGTGCTCGTCCGGGCCGGCGGCACCGTCAGCCTGCGCTCGCTGGAAGCACTCTGGGCTGAGCACGGGCACGACGATGCGTCGGTGGCGGAGCCGGTCGGGCTCGAGGTGGCCGCGTGGTGGCCGGGCTGCGAGGCGCCCCAGTTCTTCCCGGTGCGCGCCCTCACGCGTCGCGAGCACCCAGGTGACCTCGTCGAGATCGTCACGAAGATGGGCCGCCGCATCATGGTGACGCCTGACCACCCGATGGTGGCCACGCGGGACCCCGGTTCGGGCGAGGTCGACGTGCGGCACGCCCGCGATATCGACGACGGCGATTGGCTTCCTATCGCGCTGGGTGCCGCCGAGCGTGACCACCACGCTCTTCGGGAGATCAGTGCGCTGGCGGGAATGGCGCACGCCGGCCTCGGGGAGGGTCAGGTCATCGCACGCCCCGACACCGACGTGCTGCCGAACATCGGCGCCCCGGCAATTCGGCGGGCGATTGCGCCACTGGGTCACGGGCGCGGTGCGCGCGTGCGTTCGTACGACATCGTCCGCTCGGGTGCCCTCCGCGTGCCGGAGCTCCGGGCGGTCGGGCTTGACCCCCGCGATGCGTCGCTCGGGACCGCCACGAACGGCATGTATATCCCCGGCGGCATATTGCTCGACCGGTCGTTCTGGCGCGTTGCTGGCCTCTACGTGGCCGAGGGGCACGTGTCGCGTGACGGCGATCGCACACGCATCTCGTGGAGTTTCCACCCGACCGACGAGGAGCACCTAGTCGCAGAGGTGCTCGGCTACTGGCACTCACGCGGTGTGGATGCCGATGTCAGGCGGGCGCCGACGACACATCAGGTAACCGTCTCGTCCCGCCTTCTTGGGGGCGTCTGGGAGGGTGTGCTGGGATTCGGGCGCAACTCGTACACGCAGCGCATCCCAGACCTGCTGTGGACGGCACCCACCGAGGACCGCCGCGCCTTTCTTGCGATGGCGTGGCAGGGGGACGGCTCGTGGTCGTACGTATCGGGCGGGCCATCTGTTGTTCTCGAGTACGGAACCGTCAGCCGGGAGATGGCCGACGGCCTGCTCCGAATCCTCGGCGAGTTGGGCATCGTCGCGCGGCTGAAGGTTGGGCGTACTGCGCTATCAACGGTTGACACCTACTGGCTCACGGTTTCGGGGGCTGCCCAGATTGAGCAACTCCTTGATCTGGTGGACCCCGCCGATCGCGGGGAGATCGAGGCGGCGCTCGGGCGCACCTCGCGTATTCGCCCGACGGGCTACCGGCGCGATGGCACAGGGACGTCATGGGTGCGGGTTGTTCGAACGGCGAGGCGTCCCTCGCGCGGGCACGTGTACTCGCTCGAGGTCCCGGGTCCGCACACGGTCGTGACGACCGGTGGACTCGTGGTGCACAACTGTTTCCCCAAGGACGTCAGCGCCCTTAAGCAACTGGCGGGCAACAGCGGCTATCACTTCCAACTGCTCACCTCGGTGATCGAGGTCAACGAGCTGC
>JBMOGE010000173.1:0-1641 GCA_049318525.1 Miltoncostaeaceae bacterium | reverse complement strand
ACGTGCGGCAATCGCCCGTGCTGTGGCTTTGAGGTCGGGGGCGCTGGCCATGAGGTCAACTCTCGCATAGGTGCCGCTGGGTTGGCGCCCATCTCCCCGCGATGGCATCTGCACGGCGTCACACCACGCCGAGCAGCTGCTGAGTGGGCCGCCCTCACGACGCACCGAAATTGGACCACGCCGGCCGAATCAATTCGCGATGCCGATCTGCAGCATGCCGGTGGTAGAATTGATTTCCACATAGCGGGCTGTAGTAAATAATGAGCCCGCAGGGCGGCCGATCGAGAGCGTGGTGGTTCATCGATACTGAGGCGAAGGGCGTAAACGACCACAGCAGGCAGCGCATCGTGCCGCTGCCCGAGGCATCAGCCGTTCTTCAGGGGACGTCTCCCGCGCCGCAGGACTCGTTCCGGGCAGGTGGAGCTGATGTTGTCGACCCCCCGCCGTGGGCCCACGAGATCATTCAGGGCGGCATGGGTGCCGGGGTATCGGGATGGAAGCTCGCCCGGGCCGTGAGCCTCACCGGGCACCTCGGCGTGGTATCCGGCCTCGGTCTCGACGTCATGGTGACCCGCCAGCTTCAGCGAGGTGACCCCACGGGCGATTACCGCCGTGCGCTCGCGCACTTCCCAATCCCGCACATCGCCCAGCAGGTCATCGACCGCTACTTCGTGGAGGGGGGGATCAGCGACGGGGCCCCGTTCCGTGCGGTTCCCCAACTGGTGGTTCATCCGAGCCGCGAGAGCGCCCGGCTTGCCGTGGTCACCAACTTCGCCGAGATCTATCTGGCCAAGGAAGGGCACGACGGCTCCATCGGGGTGAACTACCTCGAGAAGACTCAGATGGCCACACCTGCCGTGGTGTACGGCGCCATGCTCGCCGGGGTGGACTACGTGTTGATGGGCGCGGGTGTGCCTGCGGAGATCCCCCGACTCCTTGATGCATTCGCCTGTGGCAGCGAGGGGGAGCTGACGCTTGCCGTTCAGGGGTGCGACGCTGCGACCGCTCCTTCGGTGTCGTTCTCGCCCGAGAGCATCCTCGGCGATGCGCCGCCTCTGGCCCGGCCGCACTTTCTCGCCATCGTGTCGTCAACCATGCTCGCCACGTACCTCTCCCGCGAAGACCGCACCCGACCCGACGGCTTTGTGGTGGAGGGCATTACTGCTGGCGGGCACAGCGCCCCGCCGCGCGGGCGCCTCAGGCTCGAGGCCGACGGACAGCCCGCGTATGGACCACGCGACATTGTGGAACTGGCCACGGTGCGAGCGCTGGGTTTGCCGTATTGGCTGGCGGGCGGCTACGCCAGCCCCGAGCGACTGCACGAGGCGAAGCAGATGGGCGCAGCCGGGGTTCAGGTGGGCTCCGCATTCGCCCTCTGCGCCGAGTCGGGGCTCGTGCCCGCAATCCGTCGATCGCTGCGCACGGCGGCCACGGCCCGCACGCTGCGGGTGCACGCAGACCCACGGGCCTCACCCACCGGATTCCCATTCAAGGTGGCCCATCTTCCGGGCACCCTTTCCGACGATTCCGTCTACGCGCTGCGGCCCAGGGTGTGCGACGTCGGATATCTCAGGGCGCCATATCGAACGGCGTCGGGGCGCATTGGCTACCGCTGTCCGGCCGAGCCCATCGACGACTTCG
>JBMOGE010000172.1:0-1658 GCA_049318525.1 Miltoncostaeaceae bacterium | reverse complement strand
GCGAAGACAATCATCACGGGGAGCAGCGTGAACATGACCCTGTTGAACGGCGTGCGAATCACCCACAGGCTGAGCGACAGTGCAAGGAGGACGAATGCCGGCAACAACGTGCACAGAATGATCGGCCCGAGGGTCTTGTGCACCGTAACGAGTTTCGCGGATCGCACCCCACGGCGAGCGAGGACGAATTGACTGAAGAGCGCCGCGGCGAGGACGAATGCGGCCACGGCGTGCCACGTGATCAGCGTGTAGGACTCCACTGACATCCCGAGAATGGACACCTCGGGATCCGGCAGTTGCATTGCTGCGGCTCCGCCACCCCACGTACCGTTCCTGACGTAGTGCGACACCGACGGGATGAACACCAGGTTCGAGATGAAGGCCACGCAAACGAGCACGAATTGCGTTCGGCTCAGCGAAAGGGTGTCCTTCGAGAAGGTGCGATCGACTCTTGATCCCTTTGGCATCCAGGCGACCCTACCGGGTAGTCAGGAGGTAGCTGCTTTGGTCAGGAGGCTCTCGCTTTGGGCGAGTGACTCCCGGTGGCGCTCGGTCTCGCGCGGTGGTCCTGAGCTGGTGCGAACGACGAGGGGCCCGGGCTGAACCAGCCGCAGGCCACCAGGGCGCGCGCCGTCGAGTCGTCGCATCAGCGTCTCGGCGGTGGCCTTGACGAGGGTCTGACTCCTCTGCTCGATGGTGGTCAGTGAGATGTGCGGCATCGCGGCCTCTGGGATGTTGTCGAAGCCGACAATCGACATGTCCTGGGGGAATCTGGTGCCACCCCGGGAGAGCACGTCGATGATCCCGCAGGCGGCGCGATCGTTGTAGGCAATGAGCGCGGTTGGCAACTCTCCGGCGGACAGCAGATCCAACCCCGTCTGGGCACCATCCATGGCGGTGCCGCCCGACGCAACGATGCGGACCTGCTCGGTGAGTCCGTAGGCCGCCATGGCGGTAAGGAAGGCGTGGCGGCGTGGCTGCGCGCTGACGAAGTGGCCGCCGTCGGCGTACCAGATCTGACGGTGGCCGAGGTCCACAAGATGCCCCACGGTGGTCATCAGTGCCGCAACGTCATCTACACGCAGGGCATCGATTGTGGTCAGGTCGACATGACCGTCGACCACGATGACAGGCATATCGGGGGAGTGCGCCGCCAAGGCACCGATCTCGTCATCGGGTGCGGTCGGGCCGATGAGGATGACGGCGGCACAGCGCTGGGCAAGCAGCGTTCCGACAGCGCGGGTCAGGTTGCGGCTGCCCGTGCTGAGGCTCAGCGACAGCTCGTACCCGATGAGGTCGGCCTCGTCATGCAGCGACTCGACCAACGCCACATGGAAGGGCTGGGTTGCCGTGAGGGTGACGCCGATGACCCGACTGCCATGGCTCCGCAGTCTGCGGGCGCGGTCATCGGGCGTGTAGCCAAGCTCGGCAGCGGCAGCTAGCACCCGGGAGCGGGTCGCGGGGCTGGCCCCCGGGACATTGCGGAACACGGTGGAGACCAGTGATCGGGACACCCCGGCTCGCGACGCCACATCCAGCATGGTGGCGGGGCGTTGACGCTCCATAGGCACCGCCCTTCCCGGCCAGGGGCCTCGAGCGAAGCCGCGGTCCGCCGCCCAGGGAGCTCATCAGGCCCCCGAACCCCGGGCAGCGGACCG
>JBMOGE010000171.1:0-1667 GCA_049318525.1 Miltoncostaeaceae bacterium | reverse complement strand
ACTCTGGAGCACCACGGACGCCGTGGTGGGCCATAAGCGGCGGTACACCAAGGCGCAGATCGGAACGGAGGCGCGGGCGGCGGGCCTGCGCTGCCTACAGCAGCGCTACTTCTTCGCGCTGCTCGCGATCGCGGCGCTCCCCACCCGCATCGTCCCGTCAAAGAAGCGGTCGGCCGAATCAGAGGCCGCAATCCTTGCCCGTGAGCGCCATTTTCTGAATCCATCACCGTGGATCAATCGGCTCCTCCGTGGCATCATGGCGTCGGAGCGGCTGATTGGAGGCCTCGTGCCATTCCCCGGAGGGCTGTCGCTGCTCGCAGTCCTCACGCACGAGCAGGGCGCGTCGACGACTCCGGATCGCTCCGGATACCGTAGACACGACCCTGAGCAGAAAGCGATAGCACCCTGATCTCCCTTCTCGTCTACGGCCGTAACGACCAGCACGGCTACAACTCCCACCGCCGCGTGGCGCTATCGCTGAACGCCATGGCCGAAGTCCTCACCGGTGCAGACGACGAGATCCTCTTCGTCGACTACCACACCCCCCACGGCATGCCGACGCTGCCGGAGGCCATTGAGGACACGCTCACCGACCGCGCCATCGATCTGATGCGTGTGCTTCGGGTGACACCCGAGATGCACATGGCGGCCGTGGGGGATCGCTCGCGGCTCCCCATCAGCGAGGCGCACGCGAGGAACACCGCCATCCGCCGCGCCAAGCCCGGCAACTGGATCCTCTGCACCAACACCGACCTGGTGTTTGTGCCGCGCGGTGAGAAGTCACTCACCGACCTTGTGGCGGAACTCGATGGTGACGCCTACTGCCTGCCGCGCTTTGAGATTCCCGAGTGGCTGTGGGAGAGCGTGCCGAGAGATAACCCGCGCCGCATGATCGAGTTGCTACGCGAGTGGGGCGAGCGGGTCGGCCTGGATGAGGTGACCCTCGGTCACGACTGGATCCTCTATGACGCCCCGGGCGACTTCCAGTTGGTGCGCCGCGAGTTGATGGAGGAGGTGCACGGCTTTGACGAAGCAATGATCCACGGCTGGCACGTCGACTCCAACCTGTGGAAGCGCATCTACAACCGCACCGGGCACATCGGCACCCTCTACCCGGAGATTGCCGGCTACCACACCAACCACAACCGCACGCTCACCCGCCTGATGCAGGCGCATTCAAGTGGGAACGACCTTGGGCACTTCGTGTATGAGGTGGAGCACTCCTCACTGCCGGCACAAGCAGACACCTGGGGCTTTGCCGGCATTGACGTAACCGAGGTGCCCCTCGGGCGCGCCAACCCCCTCCCCCTGCTGATGGCGTCAGCGGTGAGAGCAGCGGGCCAGGGTGGGCCGCTCATCACATCTGACACCCGTGAACAGATGTCCGTGCTCGAGTACGACGCCGCGCACATCCTGCCCTTTGCACTCGACCCGGTGATCGGGGAGTTCCCACGGCCATCGGTGGGCTATGTCGGGATCAACCACTCGACGTCGCAGATGCTCGAAGCGGCGGCGGCCGAACTCGGCTGCCCGGATGGGCTGACACTGGGTGACGACGCTGCGCGCGGTGCCGATGTCGTGATCCTCGACATGGGAATAGATGCGTCAACAGGTCGCGGGCCGCTCACCCGTGATGAAGCGGAGACGTTGCTCCCTGCGCTGCAGCA
>JBMOGE010000170.1:0-1694 GCA_049318525.1 Miltoncostaeaceae bacterium | reverse complement strand
CGTCCCGTGGCCGTTGTCTCCGATCACGAGCAGTCGATCCTCTCCGTCGTACTCATACTCGATCAGCCGAAGCGCGTGGTCGAGAGCGTGGCGAATCTCTTCCGTGGTGATCCTCTGCTTGCGGGCCGACTTATGAATCTCCACTTGTAAAGGTCACCTTTACGCTCTCCGATGTCAAGGCAGCCTTGTCACACCTCAGGGGCCGACCGGGCGCTGCGGGCAGGTGACGCACTCCACCGACGTGTCCGGTGTTCGGCGGCCCATCCCGTGTCTGGCTGTGGCAGGCTGTGCGAGATTCGGTCCGTTCTGATATCGCAGCGCGGGAGTTGACGAGGGCCGGAGGCTCGCGGTGTCGTTTCGGGTGACGAGTGTGCTGAGGGTCGTGGCGGTCGTCGTTGTCTCGGCGGGGGTGCTGGCGGGTGGCGGGTCGGCGCAGGCTGATGAGGTCTGGTACCAGTCGTATCAGCGGTCCGGTTCCGAAGAGGTGTGTGCCGCGCAGCCGGGGGAGACGCCGTGGCAGGCGTCATGGGGTCCGGAAGCGTCGTGGCATCCGTCGTGGGAGATGTGGGCGAACGGTGGGCGCGGGGGCTGGACATGCGGGCGCGCCATCACCTGGGCCCGAGACCCGGTCGCGAGCACGAGCTACTCCATCGGCGACATCGGACCCGGTGGCGGCACCGTGTTCTACGACGCCGGTGCGGTGCAGTCGTGGGGCCGGTACCTGGAGGCGGCGCCGAGCACCTGGAGTGGGGGCGCAGACGATCCGATCATGGCCTGGTGCAGTGACACCACGAGCTCGGTCTCCACCGCTACGGCGATTGGCACTGGCGCCGCGAACACCACCTCGATGCTGACCAGCGCCGCACCGTTCGTCGCCTGTACGTCCGGTGCCGGATTCTCAGCCCGCAACTACGGCGGCGGCGGCCTGAACGACTGGTTCCTGCCATCCCTGGCCGAGCTGAACGCGCTGGATGTGAGCCGTGTTGGCGGGTTGACGACGTTCAGGGTCTACTGGTCCTCGTCGCAGGCCGATGCAACCACTGCGCGGTCGCAGGACGTCGGACGTGGCGGTGGGGGCGCCCAGCAGGGCACCGGCTTCAAGACCCTCTTCTACCTCGTGCGACCTGTGAGGGCTTTCTAGTCGTTCAACTATTGATCGATTCATCAGTTGTACCTTGGTTGTTCCGTGGCTGGCCGATGCACCGATGGGTGGTCGGGCGCTGTGGGCAGGTGGGGCGCCCGTGGTCGCATGGGTTCACGCGTGCCAGTCGCAATCCCACCGGATCGCACCGCCCCGGCCATCGTGCAGGCCCACACACTTACCCCCAACCACAGGTTGAGAGTGCGCTTGGTGGTGTCGGCGACCGCGCTGGCAGCCGCCTGGCCGCGCCCAACCACCTCGAGTGGACGTCGGGAGGGGTCGGGCAGGCTCGGGGCGCGTCCGGGCGGACCGGGCCCCCCTCGCGGTCCTGCGGCCCGCTCACCAGGCCGCGGTGCGTCTTGGCCCATCCGGGGGACGGTCACTCGCGCGTGATCGGATATGTGCTGATGCCCGGCACATCGCCGGCGACCGTGACCCGCTGCATGACCCGGTGGAAGCCGTCCAAGGCCGACGACTCCTCGATCTGACCGGCAGGGCCTAGCGGATCAGGCCACGGTTGCGCAGGGTGCGCTGCCGCAACGGTGAGAACACC
>JBMOGE010000169.1:0-1705 GCA_049318525.1 Miltoncostaeaceae bacterium | reverse complement strand
TGTATCGCTTCTCGGGCCTTGACCTTCTCGGGGGTCATGTCCTTCGGTGGTGTTGCCCGTGATGGTGTCGGCAGGTGTTCGGTCGCCACGGAGTAGGCCGGGGAGTGTGTGGCGCTTCGTCCACGCGCATGCAGAGATTTACGATTTAGATTCTTCTCGTACTTCTCGGAGGGGTGCAGTCTGGGTTGCACCCTCATGGGTGCAGTCTGGGTTGCACCCTCCCCCCTGTTATCCACAATGGCCGCAACCTCTTGACGGCGGGCCGGGGACATGGGGAGCGCAACCAACGTGCCGGGTGTTCTGTAGCCCTGACCAATCATGGTGGCGGGCGTGTCGGTGATGATGCATCCCATCGCCTCGAGGTCGCGCATGGCGGCGCGGACGGTGTTGGTGGTGAGGCCCGTCCAGCGGGCTATGGCCTTCACGGGGATGCGGTCGCACGTTCGGCTGTAGGTGGTGATGCCCTGCGCTCCCGCGATGATTTCCAGCAGGACCGCCGACCATGAGGGTTTGGGCTTGCCGCCCTCTGCACGAACCTGGGCCTCTGCGATTCGTAGGCGCTTGACGGCATCGCGGGCGGCGTGGCCTGACACCGCGTACGGCTCGCGCTGCACCGATGGATACGGGTTCGCCGCCGGGCTTGCCGGGGGCTTCACTGCGATCTGTGTGGTCACCGTCTGTCTCACTGCCCTGTTGGGCGGTAGCCCTGCTGTTCGGTGACCCTCATTCCCCTTGTCCGCCCGGATCGCTATACGTCCCCGGTCGGCCAGCGTCGCTAGACGCAAGGACCACCCTCGGCGCTGACGCTACGCCGGGGTCCGGATGCGCCCACGCCAAAGCGCCCCGGCTAGCGATCCGGAGCAAACTTTGACTGCCGTGCCGGGACGTCTACTTCACGCGGCTATCGGCGGTGGCGTTGGGGAGACAGACTCAACCCGCTGCCACGCTTCGTAACGTTAGCGGGTCATTCGGGGCCGTGCATGATTGCCGCGGATGTGATGCCAGGAACCGGGCTAGTGCCGGTGAACCGATGCCACCATCGGCGTTTCGGGGCGGCCTCCCGCAGCTGCATTTCTGCATCCGCGAGCGCGGCTTCCAGCACCTCCACGCGTGACGATAGGGCGCCCATGATCTCTGCGAGGGCGTCTATCTGCGACGCCAGCAGGACTACGGCACCGTCCGGCACCGGAATAGGGCTAGTGCCGCTTGGTGCCGTGTTCTTTGTGCCGGTACCAGCACCATCGGCACCACCGTTGGTGCCGCTTGGTGCCGTCCTGCGCCGGGCGATCCGGGCGAATCTGTCTAGGTCGGTGCGGGACACCATCCAGCGCCCACCGTCCACGGTTATGCCGGATAGACGATCTTCGGCCAGCGCCCGGCGGATGGTGCGCTCCGATAGGTCGGCCAGCGTCGCGGCCTCGGGGACGCTGACGTAGGCGGCGAGGTTGGTGCCGGTGATCTGATCTCGGGTCATGCGGCACCGTTCGGCACCAACTTTGGATGCCCTGCATCCTCACGGGCACCGGAGGCCCGCGAATCGCCTCCTACGGCTTCACGCGCCTGCCTGCGCTGCGATCTCACGGCGGCGGGTGATCTCAACCGACCGGACCGATGCCGGGAGCCATGCGCCGCCACGGGCCGTGGAGGTACCGGCAGCGGTGAGGGCGGCGGCACGCCGTTCGAGACCGACGGGATCTTCGGTGTC
>JBMOGE010000168.1:0-1709 GCA_049318525.1 Miltoncostaeaceae bacterium | reverse complement strand
CAAGCGATGAGGCCTGCGCGAGCTCTGTTGAGCTGGCCAGCACGGCATGGGCATGGCGCATGATCCATGGCTCGGCAGTGCGCTCGTAGCCGTTCAGAAGCGCTCCGCGCCAGCCATCCCACAGCACATCCATATGAAAGAAAACGATGTAGGGGATCTTGTGCATGCGAGCACCGATGGCGGCAGATTCAGCGCCGCCGAAGAATGGCCACATGATGTACACCGCGTCATGGCCCTTCATGTGCCGCGCGAGTTGCGGCACCAGCGCCGAGTTCCCGTGGCGCACCAGCGATCTGAGTCGCTCCACGACGATGCCGTCAACGATGTCACGACCCGGCTCGTCGTCGTGCACGGGGCAGTACACGGTCACCCGGTTGCCCATGTCGGTGAGTTGCCGCGCATGGCGCGCCGCCACGTTGCCGATGCCGCTCTTGTACGGCGGGTATACGCATGAGACAAGAGCGATCTTCATGCCGATCTCTTCACGCGGCGTCTGGCCTCAGTCCCCGCCAGCATCAACTCTCCCAACACCCACACCGTGGTGCTCAGGGCCAGGCCGTGCAGGCCCGTGCGGTGCTTTCGGATGAATGGCGCCATGGTGCGGAAATAGGCGGCGTTCGCCGCCGGCGGGCGCTGACCCTGAGCGTTCGATCCGGTGCCCACGTGTACGACGTCAATCCCGGGCCAGTAGCGCACGCGGTAACCGCCCTCCACAAATCTCAGCGACAGGTCGATGTCCTCGGCGTACATGAAGAACTGCTCGTCAAAGCCCCCCACCTGCCGCATGGCATCAGCCGGCATCAGCATGAAGGCGCCCGACACGGCTTCCACGTCCGTCGCGTCAGTCTCGGGGAGATGCCCCATGGTGTACCGCCGCGAGCGTGGCCCCGTGAACACCCGGTCGAGGGTGGTGAAGTAACAGAAGGACGACCACAGGGTGGGAAAGCCGCGGTGGCACCGGCGGTCGAGCCGGCCCTCCACGTCAACGAGGCGTGGGCTGAGAAGGCCCACCGACGGGTCGCGCCACAGTTCGTCGAGGCAGGCGCGAAGTGCGCCGGGCGGCACGATGGTGTCGGGGTTCAGTATGAGTACGGCCCGTCCGCGGGCCCGGTTCATCGCCAGGTTGTTGGCGCGACCGAAGCCCAGGTTCTGGTCGAGCGCGGTGGTGGTCACCCAGGTGTGACGGCGCGACACCTCCACGGTGTCGTCACCCGACGCGTTGTCCACCACCTCGACCTCCATGTCCACGGAGTCGCGGTTGGCATCGAGGCTGGTGAGGCATTCATCGAGCAGCGCCCCGCAGCGGTACGAGACGATGACGACCGAGAGCTCGGGCTGGCTCATGCGCTCCAGGTGAACGGCAGCTGGTCGGCGATGTCAGCCAGAAGCGGCGCAGTCGCGTCGCGGTCGCTCACCGAATGCGGCGCGCCGGGCCACTCCACGCCGATGTCGGGGTCGTCAAACCTGATGCCGCTGTCGCCGGCGGGGTCGTAGTAGTCGGAGCAGCGGTACACAACGTCAGCGACGTCGGAGAGCACCACGAATCCGTGTGCGAAGCCGACCGGGATGTACATCTGAACACCGCGCTCGTCATCCAGCTGCCATGCCTCCCAATTGCCGAACGTGGGCGAACCGCGGCGCAGATCAACCGCGACGTCAACGATGGCACCGCGCGCACAGCGCACCAACTTGGCCTGTGGGTGATCGCC
>JBMOGE010000167.1:0-1730 GCA_049318525.1 Miltoncostaeaceae bacterium | reverse complement strand
CGCCAGCGGTGCCTACGTTGGGCCGGGCGATGCCGAGCCCGATCCCGTACCGCGAGAATGCCTACGTCGAGGACGCCAAGTTGCTGGGCTATTACCTGGCCGAGTGGCGCCGGGGCACATCGACCGACAAGGTCACCCTCATCCGTGACGTCCTGGGTTTCAGCGGGCCGGCGCTCCTCAGGTGGGCACTCATCATGCACGCCCGCACGCACGATGCGGTGGTCTGGGACCGTCGGCGGGGAGCGGTGATCTACAACGTCACCGGGCCGCTCACGGGGCCGAGCGGCCGGACGGTGGAGGCATTCATCAGTGGGTGGGAACTGCGTGACGGATCGTGTGCACCTCGCAACGTGACGGTATTGCTTGGTCGGCGGCAGCGGCGCTAGTCTCGACTTCATGGTTCGCCCAGATGACCTCTACACCCAAGTACGCCTGATCGACGATGTCGGCTTCGCCCGTGCAGGGGCAGTCGGCGTTCTGGTGGATTGCGACGATGCGCGCGCCATCGTCGAGTTCGCCGATCGGGATGTCGACGAGGCAATTCTCGTCACCGGGCCCGAGGATCTTGAACGCGTGGATGACGACACCACGGTGGCCGCCTCAGCCACGTGAATCTCAGGCGCTGAGTTCTTCGCTCAGCGCCTGAGCCACCGCGTTGGTGCTGTCCTCGGCCAGCACCTTGCCAACGTCTCTGCGCGCCCCCGCTTTTCGCCCCATTGCGGCAAGCGTTCGCGCCCGCTCAATCAACGCCAGGTGGCGCACCTGCGCGCTTCGCGACGGCGCCCGAAGCGCCATCTTGAACGCCTCCAGCGCGGCGTCGGGCACGCCGGCCTCGCGAAAGGCCACGCCCCGGTAGGCGAGCAGCAGGGCAGTGGCATCGTCACCGTTTGCAAGCCCATCGGTGAGCGCGATCACCTGCTGCCACTCGCCCTCAAGCACGTACAGCTCGGCCAGCGACACGGCCGTCGACCCAGTGGGCTCCATGCCCTCCACCAGATGGATGGCATCGTCGATTCGCCCGGCCTCCTGCATCAGCTCGGCCAGCGACAACCCCACAGCCTCCGTGCAGATGGGCAGCTCGACACTCACGCCCTCCGCCAGCCCAAGCTCCACGCTGGTGCGCAGGTACTGCTGCACAAACGCATCGGTGGCCGGGTCGTCGTCAGAATCCATGACCCACTGCAGCAGCGTGATTGCCTGCCCGGGATCGTCCTCCATCATCCACAGCCCTGCCAGCGTGTATCCGGCCAGCCGCACGTCGGGGTACTCATCACCGGCCGCCCGCGCCATGGTGCGGTTCTGTTTGATTACCGCCTCGTACAGCGCCTTCTCCCCGGCTTTGGCGAACATGCCGGGCTTCTTGCGCTTGAACTCCTCGGGCAGCGGTGGGGGAGGTGGGGGCGACGTCCCGGCCTGCTGCCGTGCGCCGGCGGGCTCGGGATGACGCTTGATGCTGCGCATGTAGGTGATGCCGGGGATGCCCGTGCGGGTGGAGAAGGTGTCGCGCCCGGACGAGTGCACAGACACCCGCCCGTAGTTGCCGCCAAGCGATGTGCCGATGCCGGTCTTCGACAGGTTCAGCCGCAACCCCGGCGCCACCATGATCGACTTCCGTATGCGAAACCCCATTACCCCTCCTGGGCCAGCGGGTTTCTCCAGCGTATTTCAGTGAACCGGGCGAAGTCGCCATCGGTGGACACCAGCTCCACCCCGTGCTCAATTGCCAGCGC
>JBMOGE010000166.1:0-1752 GCA_049318525.1 Miltoncostaeaceae bacterium | reverse complement strand
GATTGCGCGAGCACCAGATTGGCGCCGCGCTGGCCCCAGGTGTTGGGCCGGCCCACGTACAGCGGCTCATCCACACCCAGGCGGTCGGCGCCGTTCCAGGTGGTCTGAAGCGGAATGCCCATCTCGCGAAGTGCGGGGCGCACCGCGGCTGCGGTTTCACGCGACACTCCGCCGCCGATAAGCACGATGGGACGCTCAGACCCCTCAATGGCCTCGGCAATCGCTGCAGCAGCCTCTTCCCCCGACACCGTGCGGGGGCTCGGCGGATCGAGCACCCGCGGCGTGCCTCCCTCAAGGGCCTGAGGGTCAACCGGTGCGCCCTGTGCGTCGAGGCACATCTCGATGAACACCGGGCCTGGCTTGCCGGTCCACCCGCTTTCCACCAGCGCCTCGAACTCGGCACGCGGTATGGGTGCTGTCACCTGCGCGGTGGTCTCGCAGATGGCCCCGACGATGTCGATGCCGCAAATCTCCTGGATCCCCCGCTGGCGAAGCCCGCCGGTGGCGAGGTCGCTGCTCTTCACCTGTCCCCCGAGAATGAGCAGTTCGCGGCTTTCGAGGTAGGCACCGCCGATGGCCGTGACGATGTTGGTGACGCCGGGGCCGGCAGTGATGACCACGAAGGCCTTCTTGTCGTCCTGTGCCTCGTTGAAGTACTCGGCAGCGATGCCGCCGGCGACCTCGTGCACCACCGGGATGCACGTCATGCGGCTTCGCACCGCGTCGAGCAGATGCATGCAGTTGCCGCCCGCAACGAAGAAGCAGTGGGTGTAGCCCATCTGCTTCAGCCAGTCGACGACGACCTCTGCGTACTTCATGCGTCACTCCGGTGTGGATTGTCGTAGGTGCTCGAGAAGCGCCTGATCTGGGCGAGCGTGGTGTCGCGTACCGACGCGCCATCGCGCAGCGCGAGGTACCACTCAACGATTGCGTCAAGGCCCTCGGCCAGGCCCCAGTGCGGCGTCCAGCCAAGACGGGCCTTGGCGCGGCTGGAGTCGAGCTTCAGATACGTGGCCTCGTGCGGGTGCGGACCCGGGTCGATCTCCCAATTGATCGGATCGGGCCATCGTTGGTCAATCTGCTCAACCAGCCACTGCACGGGGCGAGTGTCCGATTCGTCAGGCCCGAAGTTGAAGGCCGTAGCCATCGACGGGTCACCGCAGAGGCGCTCGACGACTTCGAGGTAACCGCTGAGCGGATTGAGCACGTGCTGCCACGGGCGGATGGCGCCGGGGCGCCTGATGGGCACGACCTCGCCGGCGAGGGTGGCGCGCATGATGTCGGGGATGAGGCGATCGGCCGCCCAGTCGCCGCCGCCGATCACGTTGCCGGCACGCACGGATGCCACGCGGGTCGTATCGGCGTCGCCGAAGAACGACTGCCGGTACGCGCTGGTAACCAGCTCGCTGCAGCCCTTGGAGTTTGAGTACGGGTCGTAGCCCCCCATGGGCTCGTCCTCGCGGTAGCCCCACTCCCACTCACGGTTCTCATAACACTTGTCGGAGGTCACGTTGACCACCGCCTGCACCGATGCACCCGCCACGCGCACGGCGTCGAGGATGTTGACGCTGCCCATCACGTTGACCTCGTAGGTCTCCCGTGGAGTGATGAATGATTCGCGCACGATGGGCTGTGCGGCCATGTGGATGACGATGTCGGGACGCGCATCGCGCACCGTTGCAACCACGCGGTCGTAGTCGCGGATATCAATGGCCGCCTGCGGCACGTCGGCGGCAAGGCCCGCTAGGTCGT
>JBMOGE010000165.1:0-1781 GCA_049318525.1 Miltoncostaeaceae bacterium | reverse complement strand
GCACCGGCGCCGCTCCCATCATTGCGCGGGTGGCCAAGGAAATGGGCATCTTGACTGTGGGCGTGGTGACCAAGCCCTTCGAGTTTGAGGGCGGTCCGCGGATGAAAAACGCCGACGAAGGCTTGGCCGAACTCGAAGCCAATGTGGACTCGCTCATCGTCGTACTTAACGACAAGCTGCTCGAAGTTCTGGGCGACGAAATCAGCCAGGACGAGGCCTTTGCCTACGCCAACGACGTGCTCAAAAACGCTGTGGGCGGCATTGCCGAAATCATCAACGTGCCTGGCCATGTGAACGTCGACTTTGAGGACGTTCGCACCGTCATGGGTGAACCCGGCAAAGCCATGATGGGCACGGCGCTGGCACGCGGCCCGGACCGCGCGCGCATCGCCGCCGAACAGGCGGTGGCCTGCCCGCTGCTCGAAGGCATCGACCTCTCGGGTGCCAAGGGCGTGCTGGTACTGATCACCGCGGCCAAGGGTTCGCTCAAACTCAGCGAATCCAAGTTGGCGATGAACACGATTCGGGAATATGCCTCGGCCGAAGCCCACGTTATTTACGGCACCGCCTACGACGACTCGCTGGGTGACGAGGTGCGTGTCACGGTTGTGGCCACCGGCCTGAGCCGCCCCATACACCGTCGCACTGCGCCTCCACTGCAAGTGCTGCGCACGGGTACCGACAACATGCCCATCAACTACCCGCCACTCAACACCAACCTAGGCAACCGCAACGGCGTCGCCTCGGCAAACGCAGGCACCAGCGCCTCCATGGGTGGCACGGGCATGGCATCAGGTTCGGGCCAAACCGACTACGGCACCATGGCCACCCCGGCCGTCTGGCGCGGTGGCCGCACGTCGGCTGCGCAAAAAGTGGACGCGCTGTCGAGCGGCGGCATGGACGACTACGAAATCCCGGCGTTCTTGCGCAAGCAGGCCGATTGAGGGTAGTGCCCCCACGCTTGTCACTGCGTGTACTGCGCTGCCCCCCGAGGGGGCGCTCCCCAGCTTGGGGCGGCCCGGCGCTGGGGATATAGCCCCCACGCTTGTCACTGCGTGTACTGCGCTGCCCCCCTAGGGGGTGAATTCCCCTTGGGGCGGCCCGGCGGGGAATTGCCGCCCCCACGCTTGTCATCTAGTTCATAGCGCGGGCCCTTTCGGGGCCCACGCTACTTTTACAATCCCCCCGTGCTCCAACAAAGAACCCTCAAATCCATTACCCGCGCTGTCGGCGTCGGGCTGCACAGCGGTCAGCGGGTGGAGATCACCTTGCGCCCGGCCGCGCCCAACACGGGCATCGTGTTTCGGCGCGTTGATTTGCCCCACCCGGTGGACATCAAGGTGAGCACCGAGGCGGTGTCCGACACCCGGCTGGCGTCCACCTTGTCGGCGGGCGGCGCTAAGGTGCACACGGTGGAGCATCTGATGTCGGCCTGCGCCGGCTTGGGCGTGGACAATATGGTGGTGGACATCACCGCAGAAGAGGTGCCCATCCTGGACGGCTCGGCCGCTTCCTTTGTTTTTCTGCTGCAAAGCGCGGGCATTGAGATGCAAAACGCGCCGCGCCGTTTTATCCGCCTCAAGGCACCGATCACCGTGCGCGAGGGCGCTCCGGGCAACGAGAAATGGGCGACGCTGGAGCCTTTTCACGGTTTTAAGCTGAGCTTTGAGATTGACTTCAACCACCCAGCCGTCGACTCCACCGGCCAGCGCGTGGAGTTTGACCTGAGCGTGGGCTCCTACGCACGTGACATCGCCCGGGCCCGCACCTTTGGCTTTACC
>JBMOGE010000164.1:0-1810 GCA_049318525.1 Miltoncostaeaceae bacterium | reverse complement strand
GGCAATCTCCGCGATCGGCAAGGCGTTGTCGAGAGATGAGCAGCCTGCGTGGTGACCATCTGTGGCGACCGTAAGACCGGGCCCATCGCGATGCGACAGACATGCGTGCCCCAACCTGATGACCCCTCCGCGCTGATCACCACCGAGCAACTCGAGGCCGTACGCGGTGCTGCTGCCGACTACATCCACGAATGCGCGGACGACCCGCCTCTCAGCGAGACCGAGCAGATGTTGTCGCTCTCGGTTGGGGGAGTGATGCCCACCCATGTGCGCGAGCGATTTGGCGACGACCACCAGGCAATGCTGGCCTGGGTGGTGGCCACGTGCTGCTTCGTGCGCCTGGCGCACCCCGACAATGCGCGAAAGGCGGCGCCGGCGCTCTACGCCCTGCTCGACGAGATCGAGATGGCGGCACCCGTCACATGGTTGGAGACCTATGCGGTGGTCGAGAGCATCCTCAGGGAGGGCGGGTTTGAGATGGGCGAGCGGGTTGAGGAATAGGGCCGTGTAAGGAAATCGGGCACCCAATATGACCTATGTGACTTGCCTCGCAGGTGTACTCGCGATCACATGCGATACCTGCACCCAAAAACCTTACAATTGGGGTGGAAACGCCTTCAGGGCTTGACAAACGCACCAACATGCGCTATACTTTCATTATAGTAAACAGCTAATCAAACCAAACCTATGAATGTCGCTCCGACCATGTTTAACACGGTCGGAGCGGGGCGGGGTGACCCCCGCTCGAAGTCGTGAGGCACCTGCTTTACGGCGCCAACCCTTATTGAGATCCCCAAGGGTGGTTCCCGCAAGGGCATTCGATCGAGCACCCATTGGGTGAACGATAAAAGGGACTCGGCGTTCGCCGTGTCTATCAGCACGAGCTTGCAACGCACCATGACCACTGGCCTCCAGGGCGTTCCCCTGCGCAGGCACTGGTACCCCGCGCCTGCCGGGGGCCGGCGTATGGAAGGAACTCAGGCCAACAGCACATCAACCATCGTCAAGGAGACTCATATGAACACTCAGACCCCGGTCCGGCCCATCACCACCGAGCCAGCGACCCCACCCAAGACCACGCCGGAGACACCCGGCACCACCGCACCCGGCGCACGTGTGCTGGCGGTGTTCACTGCGTGCGCGGTGAGCATCGGTCCCGCCGGCACGGGCACCGATGTGTCGCGTCCCCTGCCTGCCCAGATCCCCGGGCAGTTGTCCCTGCTCGATCGCAGCGAGGTGCTGGCCTAATGGCCGCGCGTCGCCGGCAGTCCGTCACGCCCGAGGTGGCTCTCGCGCGTCGTGTGGCAGAGAAGCGCGATCGCAAAGATCTGGGGGGCGGTCGCACCGATCTGGTGTGTGCCCGCTACTTCGAAGTGATTACCGGAATTGCCCACTCGGTGATGCCCTACTCCTCCGCCGATGCCCAGGATGCCGTCAGCATCACGTTCGAGCGCCTGCTTCGCGAGTGGGCACGTGCCAAGGCATACCGAGCCCCAGTCGCGGTGGTCGTTCACACGGTTGCCCGGTGGGAGTCGCGCGGGGTGTCCATCAAGCGTTACCGGCAGCACGAATCGACCGTGTCGGTTGATCGAATCGCTGAGTTCCCAGCACCCGACGCCTTCCGTGAGCTCGAGGCCATCGACTGGATGGAGTCGATCTTCGCCCATCTGCCGGCCCGCGATCGGCAGGTAATGGAGATGCGGTACCTCGACGAGATGCCCCCCGCGCACATCGCCGAGTACCTGGGCATCAAGGCCAACGCCGTGCACCAGGCGCAGGCCCGTGCCGTCAGGGCGCTCCGGCTCATCGA
>JBMOGE010000163.1:0-1822 GCA_049318525.1 Miltoncostaeaceae bacterium | reverse complement strand
CACTTCTGCTGGGCGGATCCGGGGCTGCCGTGGCCGCCGTGCCCGCCTTTGGCTCGGCCCAGACGTACCCGACCGTCGCCACGGGCTGGGGTACAAGCCCTGCCTCCGTCGCTGCCGGTGACGTGAATGGAGATTCCTGCCCCGACGCAGTGGTGACCAACGGAATTACGGGTGCCAGCGGCTATTCGCTCTCGGTCCTGCCCGGAATCAGGACGGATGGCGCCTGCACGGGTGCGCTGGGCGTCCCGGCAGCGGTGGCGATCGCGACGGCCCCGCAGGACCTCAAACTGGGTGACCTCAACACGGACGGCTGTCTCGATATCGTCGCGTCCACCACCCTGAGCCTCTACCGGTTCCTCAACGTCAAAACCGGTGGTGTCTGCACCGGCGCATTTGGGGCGGCGGCCGGCCGATCCACAATCTCGGGTAAGGGGATCGACATCCGTGATCTCGACGTTGACGGCTGTCTCGACGTGGTCGTGGGCAACTGGCAGAACTGGACGTTCCCGTCGGAGGTGAGCGTGCTCCTCGGGCTCAAGACGGGCGGCTCGTGCAACGGCACCTTCGGCAGTAGGGCGGACATCGACACGGGCTCGGACTACCCCACGGGGCGCGGATCACAGAACCTCACGACGGGCGACATGAACGGGGACAGCTGCCCCGACATCGTCTCCGCCAACCGCCGTTCGTACGACTCCTTCAGCGTGATGATGCAGACGAAGGCTGGCGGTGTATGCACCGGCGTGTTCACTACCGGTGTTCCATACGTCGGCACGGTGAGCTTTGGCGCGCAGGGCGTCACGATCGGCGACTTCAACGCAGATGGATTTGCCGACATCGCGGGGTCCACCACTGAGGGTGGGCCAACCCAGTTCGAGGTCTTCCTCGGTGCCAACGGCGTGAACGGCGCCATTGGGTCGCTTCGGGCTGGCGCGGATGCCACCAGCTACGCATCGATTCCGGACAGCAATCCGGAGCGGGTGCAGAACGCGGACCTCAACGGTGACGGCAAGCTCGACCTCGTCGGCAGCTACGGCAGCTACGGCAGCCTCTCGGTGTTCCCGGGGAATGGAGATGGCACGTTCGCCCCACGCATCGACCTGAGCAACGGGGTGATCAGCGCTTGGTCGTCTGGACTCACCATTGCCGACATGGATAGGGATGGTCAGCCAGACCTCCTCACCACCGTCTCGGGTGGTGGGGCGAATGCCGTTGGCGTGTTCATCAATTCCTACGAGCCCCCGATCCCCCCGGCACCTCCGACGAGCGACGGCAATTCCGGCGATCCCCTTGGTGTGGGACCCGTCGTTGGGGGCGTCATTACCGGGTCGGATGAATCCCTCGGCATCATTCGGCCAGCGAGTCGCCGAAACAGGGTCACGATGATCCAGCGGCACCGCGGTCCGAGGCTCATCGCGGCGCTTCGTGACTCGTTCGACATCAAGGTTCCGGGGCGATACACGCTGATGTACGTGAGGCCGAATGGCATGCGGGCGATGGTGAACTCCGAGACGGCAATCGGCAGCCGCACCATCCACAGGCCAATGAGCGCTCCGGTCGTGCACGTCACCGATACATCGCGCGCGCTCAGGGTGACCGCATTCATTTCTCCAGGCCTTGTCAAGCAGGGGCTCACCTTGCGGCTCATCCTCCGGGATCCGGATGGCACGCTCACGGGGATGGACCTGCCCGCTCTCGGGTAGCCTGCGGCGGTCCAGACGGCGATGCGGAGCCAGTCGGCTCCCGGAGGGGTATGGAGCTGCAGCTTGTTGAGCCCCGGCCCCTCATGGCGGCCGACTTCGTCGCTGCCCGGGCGGTTGCG
>JBMOGE010000162.1:0-1878 GCA_049318525.1 Miltoncostaeaceae bacterium | reverse complement strand
TACGTCTCCGGATCGACCACGACGCCGGCCCCCGGCCCCGCCAACCCGACCATCACCCCCTACCCCACCCCGACGGGCCTGGCGTTCTTCGATGCGATGGGGGAACAGCTGGCCCTGTTCCCGCCCCCCGCCCGCGACGCCAAGGCGCTCGCTGCCTTCGCATCGGTCGGAATCGGACCCGGTCTGACGCCATCCCAGGACTCGCACCTCAGTGCCGACACCCTCGCCGGCCTGGCCGCGGCGGCCGCAGCAGGCCCAGCGCGGATTCGCAAGGACACCTCGGCCCTGTATACGACCGACTTCGTCCGGCACAACGGCTACCTCCTCGGCGGGTTCGGCCGCTACGGCACCAGATATGCCGAGCGTGCGGTCATCTCGCAGGTCGGCCTGGGTGCGTTCACGCCGCACCAGGCGATCTACGCCATGGCATGGAGCGACCAGAAGCGAAAGACGCTGAATGGCTCCCACCGCTATGTCCTGCACATGTCGACGCCACCGCCCACGAAGGAGGGCTGGTCGCTCACCGTCTACAACCTGCAGGGCGGACTCATGGCCAACCCGCTGAACCGGTATGCGCTGACCAACACGTCCGAGCTATCCCGCAACTCCGACGACTCCATCGACATCTACCTGCAGTCCACCGCACCCAAGAAAAGCTCGCAGCTATCGAACTGGCTGCCCGTCTCCGCAGGTATTGGCTTCGAGGTGACCTGGCGCTTGTTCGCCCCGCGACCTGCCAGCATCCCGGCCATCCTTGACGGCTCCGGATGGCAACCTCCCGCGATCAGCCGGCGCGGGTGACTTCAAAACTTTCATCGACGACGCGACCGCACACCCCAATCGCTGAATGGTGACGCTGTCCCCCATGAGGTACAAGGAGCCGCCGTGAGGTCGTCTGCTTCCACCCAAGCCGAGTTCTCAGGGCCGTGCACCCGATGGTCAGCCCGGAGGTCGCGGCGCCCGGAACAACATGCCGGCTGAAGGCGTCGCTAAGCCGCCCCAAGGGCGACCTTCCTCTACAGGTCCGAGGAGATCATGGCGTTCGGTATGCGTCTGCTCTGGAACTGACCGCGAGGACTGTCACTGTCCGCTGAGTCTCATCGATGCGGTAGACGACTCGGTACGTACCGCGTCGGGCACTGTGCCTATCCGCCAGCGGTGGCATGAGTTGCTTGCCGACTCGCTGCGGATTCTCAAGCAGCGGTCCGACTATGAACTCGTACGCGGCGAAAGCGATCGACGCGGGAAGTCCTTCAGCAAGTTGGCGCCGTGCGGTGGCGGTGATGAGGAGCTCATACATCGAGACGTCAGGCACTGCTCGCTCGGGCGCGCATGACCGAGTCGAGGGCGTCACGATCGCCCACCCGCCCCTCGGCGAGATCCCCCTCAGAGTCCATGAGTTGACGAACGAGCCTTCCATCAGCGAGGACCGCAATGGTTTCCTCAAGGCGTTCGACGTCATCGGGAGACATGATTACCGCCGACGGCTGCCCGTGCACGGTCACCGTCACCCGTTCATGCTGACCGCTGACACGACTGACCACCTCGGACAGGTGAGCCTTGACTTCGGCGAGGGGCATCGTCGACATAGTCATAACTATGACTACTTTGACGTGGACCGTCAACCACCTACCCCGACAAGACGGGGCCACGGCGCCCGCAACGACGAAGGGCCCCTGATTCCTCAGGGACCCTTCGTCATGCGAACGTTCATTTAGTTGATGGCTCAACTGTTGTTAGCGGGGAGACTAAGCAATGCTGCGATTCCTGGGTTCCGTGCACCGCAAGATGCCCTCCCAAACAGTCACTCTTGCACCCCCCTCTGCACCCCCTGGGTGTCCACCTCGTGAACCCCCTCGCACACTTTCCCGACCAAAG
>JBMOGE010000161.1:0-1968 GCA_049318525.1 Miltoncostaeaceae bacterium | reverse complement strand
CGCTCAGTGCCCTCGACCTCGACGCGGCGAACGTGCTCATGGTCGGCGACAACGCCAACGACGACGGCGGCGGTGCGAGCCTCGGGCTGCGGACGCTCATCCTGCCGCGGACGAGCGGGCGGGTGCACGGCCTCGATTCCGTCGTGCGCCTCGTCGTCACGGACTAGGCCGGCACCAGCACCTCGAGTCGGGAGCCCCGTGCCAGCGGCGTGAGCGACCACTGGCCCGCGCTCGCCTGCTGCAGGAACGCTGTCCCGATCCCCGGGACTCCGCCGCCCGGCCCGCGACCGTCGTCATCGACCACGAGGCCCTTGCTTAAGTCAGGTGTCTAACCGGGCTGACACGTTCCCGTCCTCCAGCCGAGGCGGTCCGCCGGGGCGCAAATCGGGAGCGTCTCCTTCATCAACCGCTTCTCGAGGCTGTCCTCGTGGACCTCGACCGTCTCGCTGCTGATCGTGATGCGCGGCCATCCGATGGCGAACCGCATCACCCGCACCCTGAAGGCCTTGGCTGCATGGTCGTCGCCGTCAGGCATGGAAATCCACAGCTCCTCCTCCTGCTGCTGGCTCGGGTCGGCGAGCAGCGGGGAAAAGGCCCTCTGCAGTTCGTCCGGGGTGACGGCCCCATCCTGCGTGACTTCCTCCACTAACGCATTCGCCTCGCCACAGGTCATCCCCCGGGCATAGACCGATGCCTGACCTGCCTCGCTCTTCAACAGCCTCGAGCTCTGCTTCGGAATCATCATGCGCCCGCACGCATGCGGTGCCGCGCTCCCCGTATCGCCGGAGCCACCCGCATTGACCTTGGTCTTCAGGCAGCGCTCGGGCCCGGTGAGCGCCCAGCCGTGCGGAAGCAGACGCGGGTCACCCTTGATGCCGCAACCCAGGTTCCCGGCGTCCCCGCTGGAAACCACGTACGCCTGGCTCAGATCCGCCCTAGTCAGGTCGACCCCGTTCAGGTCCGCGCCCGTCAGGTCCACCGGCCCCAGGAAGGTGACCTCAGACATGTTCGCCCCCCGCAGCAGCGCACCCTTCGCGTCGCTCCATCCCCAGAGCGTCCGGTAGAGAGTCATCCCGGTCGCGTTCGCCCCCCGCCAATCCCCACGCGTCAGGTCACACGCCGACCAGTTCAGGTTCGGAGCCGGCCGCGGATCGAACTTCCCCGTCTCCGGATTGATCGTGGGGCAAGGAACATCCGCCGACACGGGGTTCTCACCGCCCCTGGGACACGCCTTGACGGGCACCGACAGAGTCCCGCCCGTCAGTTGCCAGTCGTCGGGCAGCAACCCCGAGGGCGCCCCCTTGATCCCAGTGCCGAGGACTCCCGTGTCACTGCAGTACACAAACGCGCCGAACAGGCTCGCGCCGGTCAGGTCCGCGCCGTTCAGGTTCGCGCCGGTCAGGTCCGCGCCGATCAGGTTCGCATTCTCCAGGTACGCGCCGGACAGGTTCGCGCCTGCGAGTTTCCCGTATCTCAGTGGCGCGCGGTACAGGTCCGCGCCGGTCAGGTCGCAGCCAGACCAGTCCACATAGGTGGAATTGAGCGGGGGAAACGGGACCACTTCTCCCGAGGGCTTCACCGTGGGGCAATCCACCGCCGACGCGGTCGGCGCGACCGCGAGGCTCACCCCACCGGCCACCATCACTGCCGTCGCCGTCGCGGCAAGAATTCTCCGTATACGCATGTAGAAGCCCTCCTCAGAACCAGTGCCCTGCACCCACCCCCATGGGTCCGATTCGGTACTGAAACACGCGCTGGGCGAGGGCGCAAATGAGGCATAGGGTTTTCCCTAGGTCACGACACACGCGCCTACGCGGCGGGCTCCGGTCGTCCTGTGGTTGGCGACACGGCGGCGGTGACGGTGGTGACTACCCGTCAATCTCACAGTCTTGGCTGATCCCCATATTGGTCAGGAGGCGTTGCGGTCGAACACCATGCGCAGGCCGAGCAGTGTCAGGTCAGGCTCGT
>JBMOGE010000160.1:0-1971 GCA_049318525.1 Miltoncostaeaceae bacterium | reverse complement strand
ACGACCCTACTCCGCCTCACGGCCCTCACACGCTGATGCACCGTGTGAGGGCCGGTTTCTATGGCGACGTCTCCGCCGCACGCCCCCGAACCCCCTCAGCTTCCTCCGCCGCCGCGTCCCACGCCACCCCAATGGCAGCAAGCCTCGACTCTGCGGCCGCCTGCTGCTCAAGCAGCGCCCCCCGCTCCGACAGCCGGCGGGCAACGGCGATCTCCTGCGCATCGCGATCCCTGGGCTCGCGCCCGAGAAATGCCATCGCCCACGCCGCGGCGGCAAGCACTGCAACCACGAGAAAGAGCAGTGCCAACAGCAGTCGGTTGGGCTGCCCGACCCCTGCCACCCCCCCCACCATCCATGCAGCTGCGGTGCCGAGGAATAGGCCGGCGGCGGCCACGCCCGTCACAAGCGGGGTGCGGTTGCTCGCAAGCGAGTAGCCGCCGAAGCCGCCCACAAGGGCGCCCATGGCCACGGTGGCGATCTGCGCCGCCATGGCGTTGGTGGGGTGATTGCCGGTGAAGGCGCCCACGGCGAATGCGGCAATTACCGCTGAGATGATCGTGAGGGCGATGGCCACGATGACGCGGGTTCGTGGCAGGCCGTCCGTGCGGGGGCCGAAGGTGATCGTCTCGCGGTCGATGCCGAGGGCTTTCAATTCCGCATCCAGCGTCTTCACACGTGCGGTGGCCTCGTCACGACGCAGCATGGGCTCGGCCTCCTCGGCCACGCGGGCAATGGTCAGCTCGCCCTGGGCCTGCTTCACCATCCCGTCCAGTTCCTTTGGGTCGGGGGTGCGGCCCTGGGCGCGCATGCCATCGGCACTCCTGGCCGAGGCCACCATGCGGAACTCCCAGCGTCGGATGATCTCCTTCGCCTGGCTTGCGTAGTGGGTGGGCTCGCTCATGCCACCACCTCGCGCAGCTTGATGTGGCGTGGGGCACGACTCCCTGATTGATTCCGTCAACTGGGCCGTCATGCCACCACCTCGTCCAGCTGGATGCGGCGCGGGGCGTTGGTGAGGCGGTTGATGGCGTCGATGTCGGGCTGCTCATCCGGACGCACGAGGGAGAAGCCACGCCAGTAGGCGCAGATCACCTCCATCCAGGCCTCCTCTGCTGCGCGAACGGCGCTCTCGTAGTTGGGGCGGGTGCCCTCTGCGTGGGCCTTGGCGTCATCGGTGGCGTGCTGGGCGTTAAGGTGCTCCTGCGTGAGGGTGTGCACGAGGGCGGTGGCCTGCTTCACCGCTCGGTGGGCGGCAGAGCGTGGGCGCGCCGCCAGCAGGATGCGCGCACCGAGATACGCCACCACCGCAACCAGAAACGCAGCGGTGACGATGGCCACAAACGATCCGATGGCCGCCACCCACTCGGGGCCGGTGAGCCGGGTGTCAACCAGCGACCAGCGTGCTACTCCGAGCCCCAGCAGCATCCCGATTGTGGGCACGAATATAAAGAACTCCAGCCGTCGCTTCGCCGTGGGGCTGAATGGCGGGCGCTCGCCGGCGTCGATGGCCACCTCGCAGGCGTTCTCGATGTAGGCCTCCCCCACGCCAACGATGAACAGCAGCACGCCGATGAGCACGGCGACCGTCCACGCCTCCCAAGGAACGAGGTAGCCCAGCGAGTTCTCAAGGGCCAGGCGGGTGAAGATGATGTCGGCGCCCAGGATGGCGCCTGACACCACGGCAATGATCCACCCGGAAAGCTTGAGCCAGCCGTGGCGGGCCTCGGGCAGCGTGGACAGTTGATCCACTGCGGCATCCCGTGTCGCGACGGCAGCCTCGGCGTCGGCGGCGGCCTGCTGCTGGCGGCGCACGGCATCGGCCGCGGTGGCTTCGGCCTCTGCCACGGCCGTGCCCGTCACACCCCTGAGAAACACCAGGTTCTGGTCGCGTTGCGCCTCAATGGCACGAAGCGCCGGAGGCTTGCTGGCACGGCTCCACTGGTTGATAACCCCCGCGCGGGCATCCTCATC
>JBMOGE010000159.1:0-1979 GCA_049318525.1 Miltoncostaeaceae bacterium | reverse complement strand
CCGGCGATGAGGCGGACGCGCCGCCCATAGCGCCACCGAACAGGGGAATCATTCATGACAGCAACGTCCTTCCGTGGGTCGAAACCAAGTTGCACAAGGTTCCGCCCGGAAGGGTTCCAATGGAACCCCTGATTACCTCATCTGCCCGCCAGTCGCTGGCCGCTCATCACAAACTCCCCGCATATGAGGTCTTTAGTGTGAATGGGGCGGGTAGGTGACCCACTCATCAGAATGGGTGACCCACTCACCCGTTTGGGTGAGTGGGTGACCCATTCCCCAATCCGGACGGTGCCGTCAGGGTCCGCCGACCTCGTGCTACGGAGTAACCGTCACCTTGATGACGCCATCTTCCTGGTTCGAGAACAGCGCGTAGGCATCTTCGATCTCGTCGAGCGAGAATCGATGAGTGATCAACTGCGCAAGGTTGAGGCGCCCGGTCTCCACCAAGCGCATCAGCGAGCCGAGCCGCGTCTTTCCGCCAGGGCACAGCGTGCTGCGGATATCGATGTCACCGATTCCGTAGATGAACGGCTCAACGGGAATGCTGATCTTGTCGCCATAGACCCCAAGGGACGAGACGACCCCAGCCGGCCGCACCGACTTGAGGCAGTTCTCGAACGTCTCTTGAATACCAAGGGCCTCGATCGTGACATCTGCCCCGCGCCCCTCCGTAAGGGCCTTGATCTTTGCGACCGGGTCCTCCTGCGTGTAGTCGATCACCACATCCGCACCCATCTTGCGCGCCATCTCAAGACGAAGCGGGTTCGAGTCGATTCCGATGATGAGGCCCGCACCACGCAGCCGAGCGCCAGCGGTCGCACACAGCCCGATTGGGCCCTGCGCAAAGATCGCAACCGAATCTCCCAGCTGAACCCCAGCCGTCTCGACCGCAGCGATTCCCGTCGTTGCGATGTCGGTGACGAACAGCACTTCTTCGTCGGTGAGCCCCTCCGGGATCCGCGCGAGGTTGGCCTGCGCGTAGGGCACTCGAAAGAACTCGGCCTGCACACCGTCGATTGAGTTGCCGAGCCGCCACCCGCCGATGACGCCCCATTGGTCCTCATACCCCGCGCACTGCGAGAAGTCGCTGTTCTGGCAGAAGTAGCACGAGCCGCATGGGGTGATCGCCCCAACAATCACGCGATCGCCGATCTCGTAGCCCTGAACGGCTCCCCCGAGCTCGTGGATGACTCCGGCCGGCTCGTGGCCAACAACGCGGCCGGGTGCCACCGGGTACTCCCCGCGCCAGATGTGCGAGTCGGTGCCGCAGATCGTGGTCGTGGTCACCTTCACGATCGCATCCGTTGGGCCACAGGTTGGATAGGGAACCTGCTCAAGGTGGATATCCCGCACATCCTTGAATACCGCTGCTCGCATGGTGCCCGGCATCGTGAGCCTCCCGCTTCGGATTTCGAACGCACGGCTCAGCCGGAATGCTGCCCCGTACACATGCAGTGTGCCGAATTCGCAAAGGGGTCACGAGCACCAGCGGCCCGTGTCCGGCGGGCAGACTGAAGGCGACCGCGACGCATTGCTGCGTCGACAGCGGAATTCGTTCCGCCACACGGCTCTCGCCAGATGGGACCCAAACGGGTGAGGGGCATCACCCAGACGGGTGAGGTAGCGGACGTCGACCGACACCAGGCGGGGACTGGCGCCGGCCACCCCCACCGGTGGGAAGTACCCCTCCGGGGGTTGCAATCGCCGCGACCATATCCGCCGTGCTCAGGAGCGAGTACGACGGGACCGCACACCGCGTGCCACCACCGGGGAGGGGGCCGGGCACATCGAACCCCACGCGCTTCACCACGTGGGGAACCTCATCAGAAAACGCTCCCGTCGATCCCCGCCGCCAAAGGGAGAAAAGCCTTGGCGCCCCCGACGGGCTTACTTCTTCTGAATGCTCACCACATACGCAACGACGTTCTTCAGCTTTGCGCCTGTTACCAGCCCACTCGGCATCATTCCGCCGCCGTTCT
>JBMOGE010000158.1:0-2081 GCA_049318525.1 Miltoncostaeaceae bacterium | reverse complement strand
CGAGCCGTTGCCCCGTGAAGTAACAGGGCTTGCCCAAGCGCTTCTCTGACTGCTGGGCCCCCTGTGCCGGGGTGAGGTTGGTCTTCTGCGGGGCCGCGGTCTTGCCGGGGCCTTCTGTGCGTCCGCTGGTACCCATCGTGGAAATTCCCTTGTCGCGTATATCCTGAGGACGGTCTGGATCCTACCGCGACACGACAGCCAGACAACGAAGATCAGGCGGGCGGAGGGCAGTTCATGCGCATCGCATGCGCGCAGGTCAACACGGTGGTCGGCGACATTGACGGCAATCTCGCGCGGCTGTGCGCGGCAATCCGCTCGGGCGTCGATGCCGGAGCGGCCCTGATCCTCACTCCCGAGATGGCCCTCACCGGATACCCGCCGGAGGATCTGCTGCTGCGCCCTTCGTTCGCCGACGCGTCGCGTGACGCGTTGGAGGCACTGGCCGAGCAGGTTACGGAGGGCGTGGCCATCGTCGGATTCGTGGATCACGACGAGGACTGCCGCAACGCTGCTGCAGTCATTGCCGACGGTCGTGTGCAGGCGGTGTACCACAAGCGATTCCTCCCCAACTACGGGGTATTCGACGAAGCGCGATACTTCCGTGCGGGTGACCACCCCATCGTCCTTGACATCGATGGTGCCCGTGTGGGCGTCGTCATCTGCGAAGACATCTGGTACCCGGCGCCGGTCGCTGCGGAACTGGCGCGTGCCCGCCTCGACGTGATCGCCTGCATTTCGTCATCGCCGTTCCACCAGGCCAAGGGAGATGCCCGCGAGCGCATGCTGCAGACCCGGGCGTCGGATAGCGCTGCCGCACTCGCCTACTGCAACCAGGTGGGCGGTCAGGACGAGCTGGTATTCGACGGCCGCTCGGTCATCATCGATGCCGCAGGCGAGGTCATCGCCCGGGCACCAGTGTTTGACGAGGCCCTGCTCATCGCCGATCTCGAGCTCGACCTGGCAGCCGGCCGCCGTCTGCGCGAGCCGCTGCTGCGCCGCCTTGAGCCCCTCGACGGCCCAGAGCCAGTTGTCGTGACCGGCGCACTCCCGGTGCGTACCGGCACCCCGGTATCGCTGATCGCACCGGTCGCCGGCCCCGAGGAGGAGCTGTGGGGGGCCCTGGTTCAGGGCGTGCGCGACTACGTCGGCAAGAACGACTTCCCCGGCGTCATCCTGGGTCTTTCAGGCGGCATCGACTCCGCGCTCACGGCGGCCATCGCAGTTGACGCGTTGGGTGCCGACCGGGTGCGCGGCGTGGCCATGCCGTCAGTGTTCACGTCATCGCAGAGCACGACAGATGCCGATGCCCTCGCCGGGCTGCTCGGTATCCGGATGGACGTCATCGAGATCGCCCCGGTGGTGGACGCATTCGAGTTGCAGCTGGCGCAGGTTTTCGAGGGCCGTCCGCGCGATGTGTCTGAGGAGAACCTGCAGGCCCGCGTTCGCGGCACACTGCTCATGGCCATGAGCAACAAACACGGCGACATGGTGCTGGCCACCGGTAACAAGAGCGAGATGTCGGTGGGGTACTCCACGATCTACGGCGACATGGCGGGTGGATTCGCCCCACTGCGCGACGTCTCGAAGACCTGGGTCTACCGGCTGGCGTCGTGGCGGAACCTGAGAGAGGGCCGGGAGGTCATCCCGCAGGCCACCATTGATCGTCCGCCAACCGCCGAACTGCGCCCTGACCAGCGTGATTCGGACTCCCTGCCCGAATACGAGGTACTCGATCCGATTCTCGAGGCGTACGTCGAAGAGGACCTTCCGCCGGCCGCTCTGGTTGAGCGCGGGTTCCCCGAGGATGTCGTCAGGCGCATCGTGGGCATGGTTGACCGCGCCGAGTACAAGCGTCGGCAAGGGCCTCCGGGCATCAAGACCACACCTCGCGCATTCGGGCGTGATCGACGGATGCCCATCACTAACCGGTATGGGGCGGGTTAGGGGCAGGGCCCCGGGCCTCCTGGCGCTCGTCGCGCTGCTGGGTCTGGCGGTCCCTGCCATTGCGACATCCGCGCCGTCGACACCCGTACGGGCCACAGCACCCGACGGCACGGCGTCACTCGTGGTGACCTTCGCCG
>JBMOGE010000157.1:0-2103 GCA_049318525.1 Miltoncostaeaceae bacterium | reverse complement strand
CGAGCCGTTGCCCCGTGAAGTAACAGGGCTTGCCCAAGCGCTTCTCTGACTGCTGAGCCCCCTGTGCCGGGGTGAGGTTGGTCTTCTGCGGCGCCGCGGTCTTGCCGGGGCCTTCTGTGCGTCCGCTGGTACCCATGAGCATCTCCTCGTCCGGCCCATGCCGTCGCACGGGCCGGCATCGCTATCCTCCTGACCGGGCTGGACTCTACCGCGCCGCGCCAGCCACTCATATGTCTTCGGCGCGAACGGAGGGCGGTTCATGCGCGTCGCATGTGCGCAGATCAACACGGTCGTGGGTGACCTCGATGGAAACGTCGAGCGTATTCGTACGGCTGTGCGTGGCGCAGCGGATGCCGGCGCAGTACTCGTCCTCACCCCGGAACTCGCGATTACGGGGTATCCGCCAGAAGATCTTCTCGTACGGCCCTCGTTCGCCGATGCGTCGCGCGAGGCCCTGGAGGCACTTGCCGAGTCGATCACGGACTGCGTTGCCATTGTCGGGTTCGTCGACCACGACGAGGACATCCGGAATGCTGCCGCGGTTATTGCGGACGGCCGGGTGCAGGCCGTGTACCACAAGCGGTTTCTCCCGAACTACGGGGTATTTGATGAAGCCCGGTATTTCCGCGCAGGCGATCAGCCGATCATTCTTGACATCGAGGGTGCCCGAATGGGCATCGTCATCTGCGAGGACATCTGGTATCCAGCCCCTGTGGCTGCGGAACTGGCCCGCGCCCGCCTCGACGTGATCGCCTGTATCTCGTCGTCGCCATTCCACGCGGGCAAGGGCGATGCACGCGAGCGCATGCTCCAGACCCGGGCATCGGACAGCGCGGCAGCGCTCGTCTACTGCAATCAGGTTGGCGGCCAGGATGAAGTGGTGTTCGACGGACGGTCTGCGGTCATCTCTTCATCCGGCGAGGTCGTGGCACGCGCGAAGATCTTCGGCGAGGAATTGCTCATCGCGGATCTTGAGTTGGACCTCGCCGCCGGCCACCGGCTGCGGGCACCGCTGCTCCGGCGCCTCGAGCCCCTTGATTCCCCGGCCCCGGTGTTTGTCAGCGCCGGAGCGGCGCGGGCGCCCGTTGGACCGCCGAGCGAGGTCGCCCCTATCGCGTCGCCCGAGCGTGAGCTCTGGGATGCACTGGTCACGGGCGTGCGCGACTACGTGCAGAAGAACGGATTCCCGGGGGTCATCATTGGCTTGTCCGGTGGTATCGACTCTGCCCTGACCGCCGCGCTGGCGGTCGATGCGCTCGGCCCCGACTCCGTCCGCGGCGTTGCCATGCCGTCGGTGTTTACTGAGTCCCGGAGCACCGAGGACGCACAGTTCCTCGCAGATCTGCTCGGTATCCGGATGGACGTCATCGAGATCGCCGCAGTTGTCGATGCATTTGAGACTGAACTCGTGGATGCGTTCGAGGGGCGCGACCGTGACGTCGCCGAGGAGAACCTGCAGGCCCGCGTTCGCGGCACGCTGCTCATGGCCATCAGCAACAAGCACGGCGACATGGTTCTGGCAACCGGCAATAAGAGCGAGATGTCGGTCGGGTACTGCACTCTTTACGGGGACATGGCGGGCGGATTTGCACCGCTTCGCGACGTGTCGAAGACCTGGGTGTACCGGCTTTCGTCGTGGCGGAACATGGATACAGGCAAGGAGGTCATCCCGGAAGCCACTATTGAGCGTCCGCCCACTGCGGAACTTCGTCCGGATCAGAAGGATTCGGACTCGCTTCCGGAATACGAGGTGCTTGATCCGATTCTCCTGGGATATGTGGAGGAGGACCTTCCTCCCGCTGCGCTCGTCGAGCGCGGGTTTCCCGAGGACGTCGTCCACCGGATCGTTGGGCTCGTGGACCGCGCCGAGTACAAGCGCCGCCAGGGACCCCCTGGCATCAAGATCACGCCACGCGCGTTCGGGCGCGATCGACGCATGCCGATCACCAATCGCTACGGCACGCGTTAAGCGCCGATCCATCCTTGCGCTGGTGGTGGTTGCCGGGCTGACGGTGGCCACCCCAGCGCTTGCCGCTGGCTCTCGCGCCCCCGTACGGGCCACAGCACCCGACGGCACGGCGTCACTCGTGGTGACCTTCGCCG
>JBMOGE010000156.1:0-2108 GCA_049318525.1 Miltoncostaeaceae bacterium | reverse complement strand
GATGCACACAATCGGGTTCAGGCGCTCTCGGCTGCCAAGGAACGCGGCCTGATCTAACCCGAGCGGTGCCCCATTCGGGCATCCGCTCACGCACGCCGGTTTATGTCAGCGCTTTTGCCACTGCGATCGCAAGAGCGTTCGCCTCCGCCGGATTCTTCTCAATCGCGAGAAGTGCGCGTCGCGGGCCGTCGTCGATAACCGCCATCGAGTACGTGCCGATGTCGAAGGTCGTAATCGTATGACCGGACACGGTCATCGTTGAGGAACTCTTTCCGCCCATAGTGGCAATGACGTCCGCGGTGATAGGCGGGGGTGTCGCATTCGCGCGGGCGGTCACTCCGTAAAGAAGGCCGTGGCTCTTGCCCTTCGCCACGCTTGATCCCGAAATCACGTAATGTGATCCGGTGTCCGAAAGCCCCTGGAGAATGGCGTTTCTCAACCGGAAGATGAGTGACATGTGGTAGCTGTTGGGCCGAAGAGGCTCGACCAGATATCCCGGTGCCTTCACCCTGACCGGCGGGAGAAGCGGCGGGACAGTCCCGGACGGCGATGGTGATGACGCCGTGGTTGCAGTCGCACCCGACGACGCCGGACCACCAGGATCCCCGCATCCTGAGAGGCCGATGACCGCGATGGCGGCAATGGCGACGCTGGATGCCCTGGCGATGCTGAGCGCTACACGCATGACCAGCCCCTTGGGAGAACGCGTTCGAACCCTATGACGACGACGCACGTGCGGACCCCGAAATCCGGGGCCCGCACGTGCGGGTCGTCCAACCAACTCCTCGCTACGGCAGCTTGTAGGCCACCACTGCTGGCTTCTGGCCCTCGCCGGCAGCGAACCCGGCACCGGCGACGATCATGTCGTCGGCGATGGCCGGAGTTGCGTTTGCATACGCAGGCATCTGCTTGGTCCATACCGCAGTGCCGTCGGCCTTGTTAAAGGCCTGGATCTTTCCGTCGAACGTAATGGTCACGACCGTGTCGTTCACGACGGTCGCGCCACCGTAGTTCATGTTTCCAACGTCCTTGTTCCAGAGAACCTTGCCCGTGGCGCCGTCGAGGGCCACGAGCTCGCCGCCTGCGGTCTTGAAGTCGCAGAGGCCAGACCCCTCGGTGAAGTTCGCCTGCTTGAGATAGATCGAGCACAGGTTGTTCACCGGGACGTAAATGACGCCATCCGAAACGGCCATGTTCGTCTCAACTCCGCCGAGCCACCCTGGGTACACCGTGGTCGGGAAGCTGGTGAACGGCGCATTCTTGTTCGGACCCGGGTCATTCGCCGTGCCCTTGCCATCCTTGGCTCCGGCCTCAGGCGTGTGCTTGCCCACATCCGTCTGCCAGATGCGCTTGTGCGTGGTGCGATCGACCACGTACACGGTGCCCATCTTTCCGCCAACCACGACGACCGGAGTTGACGTGCCGTCGATGTCAAAGTCGGCAAGGATCGGAGCCAGGTGCAGATCCCAGTCGCGCAGGTCGTGCTTGATCGCCTGCCAGTGCCACTTCAGCTTGCCGGTACGTCCGTCGAGCACCACAAGGCTGTTGGTGTACAGGTTGTCGCCGGGGCGGCTGGTGCCGTTCGGGTACTCCGTCGTTCCCGGCCACGGACCAGGGTTCGCAACGCCGATATAGATGTTGCCCTCGTCATCGACCGACGGGGTGGACCACAGACCGCCGCCCGTGTTGACCTTCGCGTTGCCCCAGAGGTTGTCGGTCGTGGTGTTGAACGACCACTTCTGCTTACCGGTGGCAAGGTCGAGCGCGTACACGATGCCCATGCCGCCGCCGCCGTAGAAGTTGGCGAGAGATGCGCCCGGAACGGAACTAATGATGACGGTGTCATTCCAGATGAGGGGGGCCATGTCCACACCCTCGCTGCTCTGCGTGGTCAACTTCTTCTGCCACTTGATCTCACCAGTGGCAGCATCGAGGGCGACAACGCCGGTCGCCGTCGGGGCGACAACGAGCCCGCCACCGATTGCGACGCCATTCGGGCCTGTAGTGGCAACGTCCAACGTGCGGGTCCACTTCTTCTTACCTGTCGTGCGATCAACCGCGAAGACGTTCGAGTTGATGTCCTGCAGGTAGACGGTATCGCCCGTGAC
>JBMOGE010000155.1:0-2146 GCA_049318525.1 Miltoncostaeaceae bacterium | reverse complement strand
TGATCGTTGAGGATGAGGACTCCATCGCCATCCCGTTGGCCGACGGCCTGCGCCGCGAAGGCTTCGAGGTAGAGCGCGTGGCGACGGGGGCAGAGGCTCTCGCCGCACCCGAGCCCGACCTCATCCTGCTGGACCTGCGCCTGCCCGACATGGACGGCTATTCCGTGGCCCGGGAGTGGCGTACCCGTAGCCGCGTGCCCATCATCATGGTCACCGCCCGGGGCGAGGAAGTCGACCGTGTCGTGGGCCTCGAGATCGGTGCTGACGACTACGTGGTAAAGCCGTTCGGTTTGCGCGAATTGATTGCGAGAATCAATGCCGTCATGCGCCGCAGTGGGGATTCCGGGGCTGTGGATGAGGTGCCTGACGAGATGTCCTCAGGGGGGCTTGAGGTCAGTCTTCGCACTCGTCGGGTCACCATCGATGGGCAGGAGCTCCATCTCACGCCTCGTGAGTTCGACATCCTCGCCATGCTCATTGCCGACCCCGGCGCGGTGGTGAGCCGCGACGATCTGCTTCGGCGCCTGTGGGGCACTACCTGGGCGGTGCAGACCAAGGCCATCGACGTTCACGTGTCATCGCTTCGTCGCAAGATGGGCGACCCCGCGTGGGTCGAGACGGTACGTGGCGTGGGCTTCCGGCTCGGGACGCCCTCAGCGTGACCCGCCGGCTCGTTGCCGGGTACATCATTCTCACCCTCGTGGTTCTGGTGGTGTTGATGGTGCCGCTCGGTATCACCCATCAGCACAACCTGCAGCAGGACCTACTGCTTCGCATGGAACGCGACGCAGGCGTGGTTGCGTCGCTGGTACAGGACGACTTGCGCGATCCCACAGCGGCGAACCAGCGCAAGGCCGCGCAGATGGCCGATGGCTACGCAGGCGAGTCGGGCGCACGGGTTGCCATCACCGGGCCCACGGGCGTCGTGGTGTACGACACCGACCCCGCCATCTCCGGGGTGCGCTCGCTGGCAAGCCGGCCCGAGATCAGCACCGCCCTTGGTGGCACGGTGGCCACTGGCAGCCGGTATTCCCAAACCCTCGACACCGAGCTGCTGTATGTCGCCGTGCCCGTGGCGGCATCCGGCACGGTGTATGGGGCGGTGCGCGTGACGTATCCGACGTCTGAGATCTCGGAGCGGGCACGCGACTACTGGCTGCTACTGCTGGGCGTGGGCGCCATCACGCTCGCAGCGGTCGCCATCATCGGCTGGCTCATCGCCCGCTGGGTGGCCCGCCCCCTGGCGATGCTCGAGAAGAAGGCCGAAGCCGTGGGAGAAGGCGACCTCAGCGCCCGGGCACCTGAGGACGATGGGCCACCGGAGGTACGCGCGCTGGCACACCGGTTCAATGTGATGGTGTCGCAGGTTGAGGCACTGGTGGGGGCCCAGGAGGCCTTCGTCGCCGACGCCTCGCACCAGTTGCGTACTCCGCTCACCGCCATGCGGCTACGCATCGAGAATCTGGGGGCCGGTGCCGGCCCGGCCGGCGAGACCGACGCCGAGGCGGCCATCGCCGAGGTGGATCGCCTGTCGCGCATGGTCGACAGCCTGCTGGCCCTTGCCCGTGCCGAGCGCCGGGAGGCCACGGTGGCGATCGTGGATGTCTCGGAGATGGTGCGAGACCGCGCCGATGCCTGGACCGACCTGGCCGCGGAGTCGGGCGTCACGGTCGATTCGGATGTGGCGCCCGGGCTCCGCGTGCGCCTGGCAGATGGCGTGCTGGAGCAGGTGATCGACAACCTGGTGGACAACGCGGTTACCGCATCATCTGACGGTGGTCATGTGACCGTGGGCGCATCCCTCACGGGCGACTCAGTGCAGATCGTCATCACCGATAAGGGCCCGGGAATGTCACCCGAGGAGCGCCAGCACGCGTTCGATCGCTTCTGGCGGTCACCACGCTCCACGCGAGGCGAGGGATCAGGGCTCGGCCTGGCCATCGTTCACCGGTTGGTGGTGGGTGCGGGCGGCGAGGTACGGCTGGATGCTGCGCCCACGGGCACTGGTCTGCGCGTGGTTGTGGACCTGCCGCGCGGCTAGATGCCGTGCTCAGGGGATGTTGTGCACATTTGTGTCAGCGACTGACCCCGCCCGGGGACTGACCCCACCCGGGGACTGACCCCACCCGGGGACTGACCCCCATGG
>JBMOGE010000154.1:0-2151 GCA_049318525.1 Miltoncostaeaceae bacterium | reverse complement strand
CTCCCGGAGCGCACGGCGGCAAGCGGGGATGCCGTGGTGACGTGGAGCGACGTCGACTATTCGACAACACCCATCACGTCGTACATCCACGCGTGCGCATACTCGGCCGTGAGCGGGGCATGGTGCGCATCGCCCTCGCTCGTGCACACGGCGTTGAATCAGCCGCTGCACCCCAACGTGACCATGCTGCCGGATGGCGGTGCGGTCGCCGTATGGAGTGAGTACGCAGCCAGCCCCGGCTACTACCGCGTGCTGGCATCCCGGCTCGTCAGTGGGGCATGGACAGCGGCCGAGGTCGTGTCGGACGGCGGGTCGTCGCTGGGGGCCGACACGGGCGAACCCGCCATCGCGAGCGATGGCGCCGGGAACGTGCTGGTGGTCTACAAGACGGGTTCGGCATCGGCGGCGGGTCCGGACGTGCTTCACCAGACGCGGCTGCCTGCCGGGTCCGGCACGTGGACGGCTCCCCAGCAGGCGACGCCACCGGACGCCACGCTCAACGAGATCACGCGCACTCCGTCGCTGCGCATGGCATCGTCGGGCACAGCGGTGGTCACTTACACCCTCACGGATGGCAGCGACGACTATGGCCATGCGGTCGTGTCGGGGGACTCCGGGGCCACCTGGACCACCCCGAGGTCATGGCGCCCTTCCCGTCCGACCCGACATACGACATCAGCGGAGCAGCGTCGCCCACGGGTGACGTGCTCGTCGCCTTCGAGGCTGATTCCATCCAGAAGGTTCAATCCCGGCGCTGGACCGCTGACGGGGGCTGGGCTGCCGCCACCACGCTGCCGACTGCAGTCGGCGGGCGTTCCGGCACGCCGGAGGTGGCATTCGACGACGCAGGCAGCGCCCTGGTTGCGTGGGTGGAGCGCGCTGCGACGCCCGACCTGAGCATCTGGGGACGGCGTCTTGATGCGGCCAGCGGCGCCTGGTCGGATCCCGCCGAGATCTCATCGCCGTTGTCGGGCAATTCCGCTCGGTATCCGGTGGTCGCCCTGGCGCCACGGGGCAGCGGTCTGGTTGCGTGGAATGAGCCGCCGGTGGCGGCGGATCTGCTCGCGAGCACCTATACACCCCCGGACGTGGCGCCCTGGCCCCCTGGTCGCCCCACGGCAACGGCGGGTGATGCCCGCGTCGAGGTGTCATGGGCAGCGCCGGGCTTCGACGGCGGTCAGCCCATCACGTCGTACATCGTGACGGCGGCACCCGGGGGTGCCACGTGCACGGCGCAGCCACCCGCGACCTCGTGCACGGTCACCGGACTCACCAACGGAACGGCCTACACGTTCACGGTGGTGGCGGTGAATTCCATCGGGACGAGCCGCAAGTCGCCGGCCTCGAGCCCCGTCACGCCGGCGAGCGCCCCAGCCCCGGCTGCCCCGACCGCCGCTCCGGTGACCCCCGCCGAGGTGCCCACCATGCGCATCGTCACCCGCACCGCGGTCGCCGTGGGTAATCGGTCCGTGGCGCTCACGACGCGGGTGCGGGTGAACGGCCCTGGCCGCATCGTGCAGACCGGGCGCTCCGGGGCCACCGCGGGCGCGCAGGGTGATGTCCTCTGCGGTGTCCGCCGGGTGGCCGCAGCAGCGGGCACGTACCGCTTGATCTGCTCGCTTGGAGCCAGGTCCCGCGCGTCGCTTGAAACGCGGTCGCTGCGGGTACGCCTGACCACGACCTTCGTCGCCGCCGATGGTCAACGGGTGACGCGAACGACATCCGTGTGGATCAAGCGGATGCCGCAGCCGCGGACGCCGGTGACCGGGTAGTCGTCGCCCCGGGTCGCGCTCGTCAGGGGAGGACGATGTCCCCGTCGGGGCATGAGATGCGAAGCGACCTCGGCCCGTCCGGCTGCACGTCGAGGTCAACGATGCGCGCTGGGCCCGCCGGGTGATGCACGGCGATTGACCCGGGCATCGTGGTGTCGTCGTCCCACTGGATGATGAACGGCACGGCAGGGTCGGCGCAGGCCTCGGCCATGCCGGCCACCTGCCATGTGATGATGGAGCCGTCGGGGTTGTCGCGCTCGCCCGGGGTCACATGCAGCCCCCGGGGCGCTGCCTCGGCCTCGATATCGCCGGTGCGCACGCACCACAGGCACAGGCGCCCGCCGTCGGCCGCTGCGCGCGCCACCGCCTGTGTGAACCC
>JBMOGE010000153.1:0-2156 GCA_049318525.1 Miltoncostaeaceae bacterium | reverse complement strand
ATCCGCAGGGATGAGTAGCTGGCCGCGGGTCTCGCTGGCAGGCGGGCGGGCCGCCGGGGTGAGATCGATGGTGCGGGTGGAGCCGCCGTTCATGTCCACGGCGCCATCGAACCGGACAACTCCCGTGCTGGCCATATCCGCCGACATGGCGGTGGTGCCGGTCACCCAGATCCCAGGGACGTCGCTCCACTGTCCGATCGCGGTGAGATTGCCGACAACCTTCACGTCGGCGAAGGGAGTCCCGCGCGTACCCACGTCACAGGCAGTCACGTCAATGCTGCCACACGAGTTGAAGCCGCCGCGACCGTCGCCGAGGACCGTGACGTCGGGTGCGGTCAGGACGCGCGTGATCGTTCCACCTACCTCGACCCCGGCGAGCTGGATGCGTGTTGATGCCTGGAGGTCGCCGGTCAGTCGGGTGGTGCCGAACTCGGTGATGTTGGGTGAACCCGACGCACCGTGCGAATACCAGATGCCCTCCACCTGCAGGCTGTGGCCCGCCCCCACGATCGGGTCGGTACGCACCACGCCCGATGCCACGAGAGCGCGCGTGGTGCCGGCGCTGCCGCCGAGGGAGATGGAACCACTGGTCGTGCTCAGACTGATGCTCTGCGCCGCCACGATGTCATCGTCCAGCGAAATGGCCGGAGCCTGAACCGACACGCTCGTGGTTCCGAACGAGATCGGGCGTGCGCTGAGGCCGGAGACGTCATGGATCTGCGCGTGCGACGAGGTCTCGTCGAGCACGACGTTGATGGGGTCCGCATAGGGCACGGTGTTTCCGGAGCCATCATCACCCCCTTCAATCACCAGCCTGGCATTGGGTCCGGAGTCGGTGATGTCGAGGCGGGTCACTGCCAGCGTGGCACCACCGAGGTCGTGCCCACTGGTCTGCAACCCCATGCTTTGGCCCGCAATCAGGATTCCCCCCGGGGTGCTTCGTTCGCCGGACCACCGCCATGCGCCTGAGGTCGAGATCATGTACCTGCCTGCGGCCCCGTCGGTTCCGAGGTGCAGTACCTCATTGGTGGCCGCGTCCACCGTCAGCACCTGCGTGGTGCCGTCATAGGAGTAGGTGGACCCATGCGCGGCCGCGGCGCCTACCAGTGACACCATGACAGCGAGGCTCAACAGGATGCGGTGGGAGCGGGCACCGACGGGCATGATGGCGACCCTAGCCGCGCCCGGCTCCACACGAGCGCCGGGGGTTCTCGTGGGGGCCATATCAGCCGGGCTTGCGGGCGATGGCGTAGAGCTTGGTGAAGTCGTAGGTCCAGCCGCGCGGGCCGGAGGCCTCACGCATCTTCTGCTCCACCTTCGCCATGTATTCAGCCACGTCACCTTCGGACTGGTCGCCGATCAGGTGGCCCGCCACCACGCGCATGCGCTCGAGGTAGGCCTCCACGGTGGTGTGGCGGATGCGGCGCTCCATCCACACATCCTCAACCTCGAGGCCGGCCTTCAGCAGGTAGTCCTCCATCTCAGGGATATCCCGCTGCACTGCGTCAAACGCCCCCAGCCACGTGTAGTTCATCGGCTCGAGGTTGGCCAGGATGTCGCGGTATGCCCGCTCGCCGCCGCGTCCGGAGCACAGGATGGCCAATAGCCCGCCGGGCTTGAGGGTGCGCGCCATGGCCTCGGCGGCCGCCCACTTCTGCGGGAACCAGTGGTACGCCATGGAGCAGATGGCCAGATCGAAGGTGCCGCCGGCGACGGGCATGTGCTCCACGTCGCCCTGGGCGAGTGTGATCTTCACCCCATCGATGCCGCCGAGCTTCGCCTGAAACTGCTCAAGCATGCCCTCTGACGGGTCAACGCCCGTGATGCGCGCCGGGTGGAACCGGTCAACCAGCGCCTGTGTGGCCCAGCCGGTGCCGCAGCCGATGTCAATGACGTCGTCGTACTGCCCGGCGGGGATCGACATGATCAGGCGCTGTGCGCCACCGATGTTGAACCGCACCGCATCGTCGTAGTCACTTGCGGTGTCGGTAAAGCCCTCGGCGACGATGCTCGATTGGTCACTGCTCATGGGTCCTCCGGCGGTTTGACGGGGCGACGTTATCGGGCGGCTGCGGGGCGAAGCACGATGCGGGCGCAGCTTGGCTCGCCGTAATCCTGGTCTGGTGCTGCGGAGGCCACGCAGAAGTACAGGGGCC
>JBMOGE010000152.1:0-2200 GCA_049318525.1 Miltoncostaeaceae bacterium | reverse complement strand
CGCGCTCCCGGGGGCGGGCGACACCGATGCGAGCGCGGCAGCCACGTCAACCCGGGCGCCGGTCGCCACCTTGCCGGCAAGTGATGGCATCGGCACGGCAGTGGACAGGAGCGCACGCTTCAACTGCGCCGCCGTGAGTTCGGGGTTCTTCGAGAGCAACAGCGCCGCGGCGCCAGCGACGTGCGGGGCCGCCATGGAGGTGCCTGACATGAAGCCATAGCTGCCGCCTGCCGGCTGATCGACGATGCACGTGACCACCGGATTCATGATGGCGGCGAACGCGGGGTGCGTTTCGCCCTGCGGGCTCTGCACGAGGAACAAGAACTCGACCCCCGTCTGACCATCGATGCCCGAAAGGTCAATGGTCCACGGCATGAACCTGCCCCGTGTGTCGCCGGCCGTGGCCGACGAGCCGACCAGCACCGGGACCGGGTGCTCGGTCGTCGTGTAGAGAACCGCAAGCGCCTGCCCCGGGTCAAGGTCCATCGCCGCCGCTGCGTTCATGCGGCATGACCGGCCGACCGGGTTAAACGTACCCGGCGCCTGGATAAACCATTGGTCGTAGCTCGAGCCGGCCGAGGGAGTCGCATCGATGGAGACATACGGAACGCCGCCGGCGGTGTCGAACTCCCATCGCGCGGGCGAGTCCTGGTTCCACCCGACCGGCCGCGGCGGAGTCGCGCCATTCGATTGAATCGAGGGTGCGAACTCAGTGGCGAACGTCGGGACGGTGCTCTGAATATCGACGCCCGGAGCGGCGACGTCAACTGATGTCGCACCCCAGTTGGAGAAACTCGCCAGATTGCCGCTTGCATCGATGGCGGCCACACACAGCACATTGGGCAGCGGCACGTTGCACGGATAGGCCGGCCTCACGTCGTTGTCAAACCCGTCATTTCCGGAACTCACGACATACAACGTGTTCGGGTTCTGCTGGATTGCCTCGGCCACGACCTCCCCACCGGATGCGCCGCTGATGCTCGCGTTCACGACGCGCGCCACGCCGCCGGCATATGCCATCCCCCCGGCAGTCGACGCGGCGGTGCCCTGGTTGGCGAAATTGAGCGCGCGTACGGGAATCATGCCCACGTTCCAGTTGACCCCGGCCACACCAAGCCCGTTGTTGCCAACTGCACCGATGGTGCCGGCGACGTGGGTGCCGTGGGAGTGCTGGTCGTCAACGGCGAGTGGATCAACCACGTCCTGGGCATCGGGCACGAAGTTGCGGGCGGCCTGGGTGCGCAGATTGGCCATGAGGTCGGGGTGGTCAAGGGCAACGCCACTGTCAACCACCGCGACTGAGACAGTTGCCGATCCCTGCGTGGCACCCCACGCGCCCATCACGCCGAGATCCATACCGGCAACCCCTGAGAAGGGGCTCGGAGCCTGCACCTGCTGGCCGGTGTTGCTGAGACCCCAGAGATTGGGGAAGAGCGGGTCGTTCGGGACGTCATCACCATTGACCATCCCGTCGGGCGCAGCCCATCGCACGTCCGCGCGCTTGTCGAGTCTGCGCTCAACGGCGCGGAGCCATTTGCCTCCATCCACCGGCACGCTCCAGACACCCGGAAGCCCGGCCACCCTGCGTGCATCCTGCGGCTGCGCGCCCACCGCATCAAGGGCCCGGTTCCGGGCAGCGGCACTGGTCCGCGATGGTGTCCCGGCCTTGAACTTCACCAGCACGCGGTCCACCACCGGATGGATATCCGCGGGAGTGGCGAGCAGTGAATCCACGACCGCTTCCCCGGACACAGATACGGGGCTAATGGAGATGGGTAGGGGATCATCAAAGCCATGCTCCACCGGACCGATCGACTGCACAGGTGCAGCGGCCATTGCCGCAACTGGTGCCGCGATGGCGGCGGAGGCGACGATCGCGGCGATTATCGCCCCACGGCGTGGCTGACCATTCATGAGTGCTCCCGAGGGAAGGGGGTTTCGAAAAATGCATGATGCACCATGATGCAGAGAGAGCGCCCCTGCATCAGATCCTGACCCTGATGGGGATGAGCCGTTGGGCCACGCGGCCCTGCGCGTCGCGGGCCTCGATCGTCATCGTCCAGGCCCCCGCGACCGTCCGCCGCGCGGTCACCCGCATGGCAGTTGCTGAGCAGCACCGCGCGGCTCGGCAGGTCACCCCCACCGAGCCGCGCGGTGTGCCTGATCAGCGGCGTACCAGCGTGGTCGTCTGCCGCACCGA
>JBMOGE010000151.1:0-2297 GCA_049318525.1 Miltoncostaeaceae bacterium | reverse complement strand
ATCGCACGGAAGCCGGCATGACCCGCTCTTTGCGCATCGTGGCAGCGTCCCTCGCGGCGCTGGGCGTCACCGCTTCGAGCTCCCTGGCGGTGTACCCCCACCACGATGCAATCCTCGTGGCCGTCGAGGCACCCATGAGCGGTGAGGGTGCGCAAGATGGCCTCGACCAGTTGCGCGGCGTCGAATTGGCAGCCCGTCAGGTCAATGCGCAGGGAGGGGTGCTCGGGCGATTCATCAAGGTAGTGCGCGCCGACGACGTCGGCGACCCCGGGAAGGCCATGTCGACGTTCCGCCACGTGGCCCGGATGAATGCCGACGCGCTCATTGGCCCGTACAACTCGTCGGTCGCCGTCATCAACCTTCCGTCGTATGTGAAGGCTCGCATCATCCCAGTGCAGATGGCATCCACCGACGCCACAAGCGGCATCGGCATCAACGTGCAGCCCAAAACCCGCCAGATCGCCCCAGTGGAAATCGACTGGATCACACGGCAGTGGGCCCCCCGGCATGTGGCGATCCTTGCCGGGCAGTCCACATTTCTTGCCGGGCAGGCCGACCTCATGGAAGCCGCGCTCACCAAAGCAGGAGTGGGGGTCACCCGCATTCCCATCACAGCGGGTCAGGACGATTATTCGGCTGAGGTGGGCGAGGCGCTGGCATCCGGGGCGAACGCGCTCTACGTCAGCACCAAGGTGGCTGAGGGTGTGAAGATCGCCACTCTCCTGGCCGGATCCGGGAGCGAGGCGAAGTGCTTCATGGGCTTCGCAAATCAGGACCCGAGCTTCGTCGAGAAGGCCGGGGTGCCCGTGAGCCAGCGATGTGTGTTCAGCGGCGTGGCCGCACCCACCCAAATGCCCACTGCCAAGGCCTACGTACGTGAATACCGGCGCGCCTTCGGCATTGAGCCCGCCACGTGGGGCGTGTTCACGTACGACTCCGCCCGCGTGCTGTTTAAGGCCATGCGCGAGGCGGGCACCGTGAACTACGCGGCAGTGATGGCGCGCCTGCGCCACACCACCGGCTTCCGCGGCTCCACCGGCACCATCACCATCGATCCGGTGAGCGGTGATCGTCGCAAGGTGGCGGCCACCGTGCTCACCGTTGACGATGGCGGACGCTTCGTGCTCGCTCCCCGCTGACCGCCAGACCCGTTGTCGCCGAATGGTGCTGGCGGTGACCGCATGGATTACGAACGACCGTCACGGCTGTGGCCCAGCGCGCAGGTCGGCAGTGCGCGGGGTTCATGAGGTCCTTGTCGGGGAGCGGGCGATTTGGGCGCTGGCCGGGAGTGCCGATGAGGATGGTGAACTACTCGGTCAGTACTCGCCGCCGGAGCACCATCGGCATGCCGTCTGGGGCCTGAAGGGTGATTCCTGCCGCGGGGAGAACGTCCCCGGGCCCCCGCACGGCCTCCGGGGCCCATCGCTGGGCGAGTGTCGCGACGGCGAGGAGTGCCTCGGTCCATGCGAAGGCCTCGCCGATGCACTTGCGATTGCCCCAACCGAACTCAAACCACACACCCTTGGGGATTCCCGGGGCGGCCTCGTCGAACGCACCGTCCTCATTGATCCAGCGGTCGGGTCGGTAGACCAGTGGATCGGTCCACCACCTGGGGCTGCGATGCAGGGTAAACGGGGACGCGAACACCATGGCCCCCGCGGGGATCGTCCATCCGCCCACCTCCATATCGACCAGAAGGCGACGCCCCTGCGCCCATGCAGCCGGGTAGAGGCGCATCGCCTCCATCAGAATCGCCCGGGTGCGAGGAAGGTTCGGCAGGTCGTCCATCCCCGGATCCCGCCCACCGAGCACCGAGTCCAGCTCCTCGTGCAGCCACGTGGCCCACTCGGGGTTCCAGGCGAGAAGCATCCACGTCCACGACAGCGTCACAGAGGTGGTCTCGTGTGCGGCGAGCACCATGGTCATGGCCTCGTCGCGCAACTGCTCGACGGTCATGCTCTCGCCATCTTCCTGCGCTGCGATGAGCATGCTGAGCACATCGCCGGTGTCCCCAGCTGCGCGGTGCTCGTCAATCATCCGCAGGATGGTGGCGTCGAGGGTGGCGAGATCACGCAGGCTCTGGCGACGACCGGGGGTCGGGATTCGCACATCGAGTGCGACCATGCGCGGGCTCATGAGAAGCCGCGAGCCGAGGCCCTTCATCACGGCATCCAGGCTTTCGCCAAACTCCTTCGCGTCACCACGCAGGTCGCTGCCAAACAGCGTGCGGCCCGCGATCAGGAAGGTGAGCTGCGACATGACCGTGGAGATGTCAACCTCGGCACCGTCAACCCACC
>JBMOGE010000150.1:0-2332 GCA_049318525.1 Miltoncostaeaceae bacterium | reverse complement strand
TGATTGAGGAGCGCCCGACGACCGGGAACGATGAGGTGGTGCCATCGGGTGCGGTCACTGTGAGCTTGTACGTGCTGCCGGCGACGAAGCCCGCTGCCCGAAACCGGATGGTCACGGTGGCCGCGCGCGGCGCCCATGCGGTGTAGGTGGCGGCACCGCCCATGTATCGCCAGCGCACTCCCCGGATTGTCTGGGGGTTGGTCCATCCGGCGGCGGGGAACGCGAATGCCACGTCGGGGGCAGCGGTAACCCGCCAGATACCGCTGCCGTCAGGGAAGGTTGCGGCCACCGAATACCCGGCCGGCGGCGCCGTCACATCTGGCGTCGTGAGCCCCGCCTGTTGCCATGCCCACGGGTTGATCACCACATACCTGATCCCCGCCGCCGCGTAGGTGGCAGGTGACGCCGGAAAGAGTGGGTTGCCGTATTCGCGTCCGAAGTCGCTGACGGCTCCCGGCTCGGTGAGCCCTCCATTGGCCAGTGGGTGTCCATGTACGAGCTGGCCGTAGAGGAACTCGCGGTCCATGGTCTCGTTGGGAAAGGCCGGGGTCTCGAATACCACCGCACCGGGGTCGTGGTTCGCCAGCCAGCGCCAGGTCGGCACGTTCTCCGGTGCCGTCCCGTTCAGGAGGATCGGCACGCCCGTTCCGATGGGCACCGAGATGGGCAACTCCATCGCGGTGAGGATGATGGCGATCCCCATGATGCTGGTGCGCCAGGTGGTGTTTCGTCCACGCATGAGCAGGGCCAGCCCCACCGCACCCATGACCAGCACACATGCCATGACAAAGAGCGAGAAGCGTGCGTACACGCGAAGAAATGGCAGGTAGTCAAATACGAGGGACGACGCCATGGGGATCCTGTGACCGAAGATCGAGTACGGGCTCGCCAGGCTGAAGATGCCCATCGCGATGGCGATGGGAATGGTGAGGAACAGGGCCGCGCGCAGGCGCAGCCCAATGTTGCCCCGATGGCGCCAGCCAAGGGCCAGGCCGATGATCGCGAGCGCCATCACGGTCCACCCCAGGAATGCCATGCGTTCACCGCCCGGGCTCGATAGGGGCCACTGGGCGGCGTCCGTGCCGAATATTCCGGTCCACAGGTACTGACCGGACACCGGTTTGAGGTAGTCCCCGATATGCGCGCCGTACAGCTCGAGCTCGACGCGCTGTCGCGTGACGATCTGGTCTGCCACCCCACGCGTGGACGCGATGATGACCACCAGCGGCACGATTACGATCACAACCAGCGCGCCGATGGCCTCCCCCACGCGGGCGAGAACGGCCCTGCCACCGAAGCAGTGTGCGAAGAGCGGGATGGCCACCAGCAGCGTGACACCAACGGCCACCAGGGCCATGGCGCCGAAGTACGGATCGCTGAGCCACGCGAAAAGCGTGGCCGCCGCCATGACGGTGGCCCGCCGCCATGAGGGCTTTTGCAGCCACCAGATGCACGCCATCAGGAGCAGTGGGGCAAACATGAGCCATGCAAGCGGCGGATGCGCGGCGACGCGCAGGGCCTCGTACGGGAAGATCTCGAACGCCATCCCCGCCCATGCTGCGGGCCCAATACCGAGGCCCAGCCACCTCACCAGCAGGTACATGCTTGCCCCGGTAAGTGCCATGCCCGCCAGCACCATCACGTTGTAGGCGGCGATGGTGGGCAGGAACGTGCCGAGGATTGCCCCAGGCACGTTGTAGAAGAAGAGGAGCAGGTTGGCGCCGCCGATGACGGTGCGACCAAACGGGAGCCCCACGTGATCCTGCAGCCCAGCACCCCACAGGTCTATCCCGTAGTGCGAGTTGCTCCACAGATCCCAGATGTAGCCGGTGTTGTCGCCTGCGCTGCCACCACCGGCGATGATCGTGTCGAAGTTGGCCGCGAGCGGCCACGTGAGGATGACGGCGATGAGGCCGGCCACGGCCAGTACCACCAGCACCTCGATGCTGATGCGTCGCCCACGGTGTGTCGCGGGTGGCGGTGGCGGCATGGTGGTGGACATCAGCGGTGCGACCTCGCTGGGATTCCTGCGAAGGCGGCCGCGAGTCGCTCCCGCTCCGCCTCCGGGGAGTAGCGGACCACACCAGCAAGTGCGGCCTTCGACATCTGCGCCTGACGCGTTGGATCACCGATGACTGAGGCGATGGCGTCAGCCAGCGCCGGCACATCACCCGGTGGCACCAGAATGCCGTCGCCGCTCTTCACCACCGCGTCAACACCGGGGAAGTCGCTCGCGATGCATGGGCAGCCCGATGCCATGCCCTCGGCCAGCACTACGCCAAACGCCTCCTCCCTGGTTGTAGACGGCAGTATCACCACACTTCCCATGCGG
>JBMOGE010000149.1:0-2348 GCA_049318525.1 Miltoncostaeaceae bacterium | reverse complement strand
GCAGATGTCGAAACAGTCGGCGCCGGTGACGACCAGCCCGCCCTTTCGCCCCTGGAGCCCCGATGCCGAGACGCCCCCACTGGAAGCCGATTGCATCGCTTGCGGCCGTGGTGCTGATGGCCGGGGCATCATCTGCGCTTGGCACCTTCAGCACGCCGGTGGACCTGTCGGCCACTGGAGGCAGCCCGTCTGAGCCGCAGATCGCACTCGCACCGGATGGCAGCGCGACCGTCGTATGGCAGCGCTCCAACGGCAGCAACAACATGATTCAGGCTGCCACACGGGCGGCGGGGTCTGCGAGCTTCGCGGGCCCGGGGGACGTGTCGACCGGTGGAGGGAGTGCGTACTACCCACAGGTCGCGATCAGCCCGGACGGGGCGGCGACCACCGTGTGGCAGGAGCTCAACGGCGGGAACACCTTCATAAAGGCCGCCACGCGTGCGGGGGGATCGGCGAGCTTCGGCCCGCCGGGCAAGAACAAGTCGTTCCTCTGCCCGCACCCCCTGCCGATGCCCGACGGCACCGTGATGGACATGGCATTTCCGCCGTTCACCAACCCGGGCATGTCCTGGGCCACCGGCAACACGCTCAACATTGCGGCGATCCCCACGGTTCCCGGCTCAGTTCGCATGAAGAGCGTGTTCAAGCAGACCGACACGGCGACCAAGCGTCACTTCAAGGGCAACGGCATTCCCAACCATCCCATGGGCACGTTCCCCATCGCGCCGGGCAGTACTGCGTACGACATCTACTCGCAGCTGCCGGCACAGGGCTACTCCAGCGCCGCAGCCATTCCGGTGGTTCCGTACAGCCTCGACGTCACCGTGACGCGTACGCCGAAGGTGAACAAGAAGCCGACCTGCATCAAGTGGCTCACCAGCGGCATCATCACGCAGACCGGCGCCGCCTGGCACGCCGAGGTGGCGGCCACCAACACCGCGGTGGTCGACCCGAGCGCCGCACTGCCCACCGACAAGTGCTGGGGACACCCCTACATGGGCATGTACCACAACCACGGATACTCGTGGAAGTGCTTCCCCAACAAGGGCAAGGCCGGGCAGCAGTCGCCGCTCTACGGCTACGCGCTTGATGGCTTTGGCGTGTACGGCCCGCTTGGGGCCAACGGCAAGCCCATCAAGAACAGCCAGCTTGACGAGTGCCACGGCATGACCAGCAAGGTCATGTGGGAGGGGAAGATGCAGAGCATCTACCACTACGTCACCAACAACCAGTACCCGTACGCCATCGGGTGCTTCCGCGGCACGCCGGCGCAGTTGCCGAAGGCGATGCAGATGTAGCCGCCAGCGTCACGGCAGGACTGGAAAGGACTGGAAACAGGAAGGGCGGCCACGTGGCCGCCCTTCCGCGTTTCTAGAGCTGTGGAACCTCGAGGGGAGGTAGCGGGGCATGCGCCAGGCGCTTCGCCTTGGCGGGGCTGATGCCCAGCATCGGCAGGGCCCACTCGAGGGCCATGTCGGCTTCCTCGGGCGTTGCGGTTGGCGTGCTCATCTGGCGCACGCCTTCGTTGCTCACAACGGACAGCAGCGCTCGTGCGCGGGCCTCAATGTGATCGGCGGGCAGCAGGCCGTGCTGCACCAGAAGGGCGACGGCCTGCTGAAAGTTGGCGCTCAGGTGATCAAGCGGAGCCATGTTTGCCTGGTGCGCGCGCGCCATGATCGCTCCCTCAATGGGGCGTGTGTCGCGCGTGCGAAGCAGCACCCGCAACGACGCCACCAACTGCTCAAGCGGGTCACTGATGGGCGCGACCACCTGCAGCATCCACTGCTCCCAGCGCTGCAGGGCGTCCTCCACCGCTGCAAGCACCATGCCCTCTTTCGAGCCGAAGTGTTTGTAGAGCGTGGCGACTGCCACCTCGGCGTGGTCGGCGAACTCATCAATGGTGGCCTGGGGGCCAACCGTGATGATGAGTTCCTGGGCTGATCGCAGGTGCCGGGCGCGGTTTCGCGCCACGGCCTTTGCCTTGCGACCGGAGTTTGCGGGCGGCAGATTCGTCATGGTCTTTTACTTTAGCGGTTGACGCCAGAATTCCCGCTAACTCTGAATTATCAGGGCGACTGCAGCCACGGTGTTCACAGTGGCGTGTGCGGTGATCGTGGCCGGGATGCCACGCCAGCGGTAGAGCCACGCAAGGGCCCAGCCGGTGGCCACCAGTGCGAGGGTGCGGGGCCACGCCACCCAGGCGTCGTAGTGGGCGGCGGTGAACAGCAGGCCCGAGATGGGCGCGGCGACGGCGAAGGGAATGAGGCGCACCAGGCCGCGAAGCTCGAGTGCGCGGAACAGGATCTCCTCGCCCAGTGGGGCCAGGATGATGAGGGCGAACACGATGA
>JBMOGE010000148.1:0-2371 GCA_049318525.1 Miltoncostaeaceae bacterium | reverse complement strand
CCATCATCACCCACGCCACCCGCGGGGAGTGGACGCGTACCGCCGCAGATGGCGGGGGGTCGGTGGTGCGGGCCGTGCTCCGGGAGTTCGCATAGGGGGGTAGCCCCCTACGTGAGGGGTGCACAGGGGGGTGGCACCCTACGGGCGCTTGTGGGGTTTCTGAGAGAGGGCGATGGTGGGGGTGATCCCCGTTCGCCCCATCCTCAGGAGTGCCGTCATGACACCCGCTGCCCCGCCGCTTGATCTGCCTCCCGCCACTCGACGCCGCCCGTCGTGGTGGCCCGTCACGCTCGTGCTGGCGGGCCTGCTTGCGATCCCGGCGACAGAGGCGTCGGCAGCACCGACGAGCACCGCCCCGCCGGTGGTCTCAGGGTTGGTCAAGGGCGGGCAGGTTGTGACGGCGTCGACGGGCACCTGGACGACCCCGGGTGAGACCAGCCTGACGTACACGTATCAGTGGCAGACGTCGCCGACCGGAGCCGAGGGGTCGTGGACCAACTCGACGAACCTCGGCAATGCGACGGAGACCTACCTGATCCTGCTTGCCGACGCGACGCAGTATCTGCGCGTGTGCGTCACGGCGTCAGACGGCGACACGGCCACGGCATGCACCACGGGTGTCGTCATCGAAAACGAGCCGTATCCGACCCGCATCTTCACGCAGTCGGGCTGGTCGGTCTTGAGTGATGCGACATCTCGCGTCTCGTACTGGAATCCCAATCAGGATTGGAACGGCTTCTCGTCGAACGGCACCACGAACTACTGGTCGGGGTGGTACACGGCCCCGGCAGTTGGGGGCACCGGGGTCTCCGTTCCGAACAGTGCCTGGTCGAGAAGCGCGCTCATTGATGACCAGTACCTCTATCGCAACAACAGTGACGCCACCATTGCGCGGTCGAACATCGACGGGTCGGACTACCGGCCCAACTTCGTCACGGGCCTCAACGTCCGAGATCGCAAGATCCTGGCTCGTGGCAAGAACTACCTGTACTACCGCGCGGGTACCGACGGCACGATGATGGGTCGCGCGCCGATCACCGGAGGTGTGTCGGAGAACGACTTCATGCTGGCCGGCATGAACGAGAACTCGGGTATCGCAGTGGGCAGCGACTACATCTACTGGGCGAGCGGCAACTGCATCGGGCGTGCAGACATCACGGGTACGGCAAGAGAGAGTTGCTGGGTCAATTTGTCGTCCGCCTTCCCCAACCGCAACCAACCGGTTCGAGGCATGGGCATCGATCAGAACGCGCTCTACTTCTTCTTCTGGCCGTACGACGGCCCCGGGTACAACAACGACAAGGGGCTTGTGCGGGTGAACCTTGACGGCACCGGGCTCATGCGTCTGAACGGCACCAGCGGCGACGCGACCCCGATCTCGGTGGCGCAGGCGTCTGGAGCAGCGGGCCCACTGCCGGTCAATTCCGGTGGTGCCGATGCTCCGGCGATCTCGGGTACGCCGCTGACAGGGAACACACTTGCCGTGTCTGCGGGCTCGTGGACGAACACGCCGGCGAGCTACACGTACCGCTGGCTGGTGTCGAACAATGGTTCGACGGGCTGGTCGGTGGCATCGGGCGTGACGGGCACGACGTCGAGCTACGTGATCCCCGGCGGCTATGCCGGGAAGTATCTGCAGGCGCGTGTGATCGCGCACAACGGCTCGACGTGGTCGGAGGCGGCATACACAACGGCGGTCCTGGTTCCGGCGCCGCCCGTGAACACGGTGGTGCCTGCGGTCACGGGCACGGTCCAGGTGGGCGACGCGCTGTCGGCCAATTCGGGCACGTGGACGTATCCGCCGGCCGATGCCAGTGGCTACGCATATGAGTGGCAGGTGTCTGACGATGGCAACGCGCCATGGGTCGCCGCCACCGGAAGCGGCGCCGCCACCAACAGCTACACCGTGGCGCTCGCCGACGACAACAAGTACCTGCGCGTGAAGGTGACTGCCACCAACGACGCTGCCTCGACCAGCGCCTACAGCACCCCCACGGGTGCCGTCAACATCCCGGCACCTGTGAACACCGGCGCACCGGCGATCTCAGGCACCGTCGGTACGGGTGCAGTGCTCACCGCAACAGCCGGTACGTGGAACGCCTTCGCAACCGACAGCCCCACGTACCAGTGGCAGGTCTCCGACGATGGCTCCGGCAACTGGACGAGCGCCTCGGGCAGCGGTGCAACCACCGACGCGTACACCGTGGCTGACGCAGATGCCGGTAAGTACCTGCGCGTTGTGGTGACTGCCCACAACCGCCAGCACACAACCGACCAGGCGAGCGATGCCACCACGGTGGTCATCGGTCAGCCCGCCAACACCGCGCTGCCCGCAATCTCGGGCACTGCGGGCGTTGGCCAGCAGCTCACG
>JBMOGE010000147.1:0-2423 GCA_049318525.1 Miltoncostaeaceae bacterium | reverse complement strand
CCGGGCACAGCCGTCGGCCGGTTTCTCTCACGCGGCTGGGTGGCCGTGGTGCTGTCGGTGGCGATCATCGGCATCTCCGCCGCATCCACCACCTGGGTGATCCTGGCTGGGCACAGTGGCGCGACCGCCGCATGGCAGAAGACGTGGGACACCCTGCCTCCAGCGCCACCCGGTGGTGGCGAGGGCGGCTGATCCCGGGGGCCGCCCTCTGGCGCTTGACCTATCCCAGCCCCAAACTGGCCATCATCACCGGGGCCAGCAGCATGCCGGCCACCACTGCGATGGTTGTTCCCGATGCCACCAGCACCATGGGTACCGGTGAGCGCACGCGGCGCAGGGCGGCCAGCGCGCCTCCGATGATGGTGGCCAGGCCGAGCACACCGATCGCCGCAACGACGCCTGCGATCACCTGCCAGCCGATTCCGTGATCGGTGCGGATGATCGTGGCGACACCCATCACCGGAACCGCAGTGGCGGGGACTATTACAAGTGCAGCGGCCACCAGGGCCGGGATGCGATCCCAGCGCTCGCCGTCGTCGTCGCCGTCAGACGCAAGAAGCCACCGGGCGCCAAGGCGAATACCTGTCATGCGCGCACGGTAGCGACTAGCCGAACGCGTCGATTGCGCGCATCAGGCCCATCGCCACAAGGCCCAGGGCGTTGATGACGCCAAACAGCCGTGTCAGTTCGGCGGCGCGGGCCGTGGGGGTCACGCCCAATGCCCGCAGCCGCTCGATGGCGTCTTCGAGGTCCGTCTCCACTGTCTCGAGTCCGGCCCTGGCATCGGCAAGTGCATCGCGATGGGCGGATGGGTCGGTGAGTGCCTGCGAGGCCGCCTCGCATGCCAGGGCGATCCGGGCGGCAGCAGCCCGCAGATCATCGGCGATATGCGCGTGAAGCCCGACATCTGATGTCTCGTGCCCATATCGGTTGAGACGCTCCACGCCGGCGGCGGCGACGTCGACTCCATCGAGCATGGCCGAGACCGCATCGGGCATCGGGGCGCGACGTGAGATCTCGTGTCGCCGGTCAACCACCAGAGGGCGCAGGCCGGACACGTCTGGCACCGCCGCTGCCGCCTCTCCTCCCCCACCGCTGATCCACGACTCAACGTCTGCACCAACCGACGATGCGATGGCCGCGAGCGCTGCCCGGATGCCGTCGCGCAACCGTGTGGCAGCGGTGTCGGGGGCAACGAACATGACCGCGAGCAGGGCGATGGTGATCCCGAGCAGGGTGGCGGCCAGCCGCCAGCCCACCATCTGCCACTCCTGCACTCCGGGCACGAAAATGAAGAACCCGGCGAGCGCCACCCCAAGGCGCCAGCCGCTGCCCACCCGCAGAAGGCGGCACACCGACAGGCAGAGCGCCATGGCGATGGCCACCCGGATGGGCAACGCCACCATGGGGATACTGATCTGCACAACGGCACCGGAGAGGCAACCGACCACCGACCCCTGCATGCGATTCCACGATGCGGCAACTGACTGGCCGGTGGTATCCCCCACCACCACGGCCACCGCGACCATGGCCCACGCAGCGGGTTCGTCGGGGAATCCGAGCGCTGTCACAACGAGTGCCGCCACTGCGGCCGCAAGCACCAGTCGCACCAGCGTGCGCAGCCACTCACCCAGTGGGGCCCGTGCTCCTCCAAATCCGCGCCAACGGGACATCCGGGACACCTACGCGCGCGCCATGAGGCGGTCGGCAGACGCCCAGAGCTGCCGCGCCAGAGGCCACGTGCGGTTGGGGGAAATCATGTCCATCACCGTACCCCGCGGGCGACAATCCGCCCCCCTCTGCAGGGCGACGGCCAGGAAGGTGGCGGTGGCGTTCCTCCCCGGGCGGGTTCAGCCCGACAGGGCGGAGGCGAACACCTGCCATGCCAACAGCGACTTCGCCACGAGCGACAGCACCAGATAGGCCCGCTCGCTGGACACCACCGATGCAAAGCGCCCCTTGCGGGCGTAGTGCGCCCACATGTTGAGGGCGAATGAGAAGAAGAGAACGAGCAGCGAGAAGTAGATGCCGTAGACGAAGCCCGGCACACCGTTCTCCATCTGGGTTCGCACGAGAACAACCCCGACGGCGATCCACGGGAAGGCGCCGACGACGCAGCCATAGATGAAGGGGCGCCAGTCCACGCGCTCGGTACCCACCGGGTTGCGCTGCTCCATGGCGAGGCCGAACAGGATCATCGCGGCGTTGGCGCCAAAGATGGCGATGAGCGCCGCGAGGTCGGCCACCCCGGTGATCATCGCGATGAGGACCATCATCAGCGAGGCGCTCACCGAGTACTCCCACCACCGGAACGGATTGGTGCCCCGCTCGAGGTTGCGGATGTACCGGGCGTTGGTGCCCGGCAGCGCGCAGATCAGATGATCAAGCGCCGCGAGGAACAGAAAGATGGCCACGAAGGTCGC
>JBMOGE010000146.1:0-2513 GCA_049318525.1 Miltoncostaeaceae bacterium | reverse complement strand
CCGCTTGAGGAAGTTGATGCCCCCACGCCGTACGCGGAGCCCGATGCTCACGCGGGTTGACCGAGCAGCGCGCGTACCTGATCCACCACGTAGTCCACCCTGGGTGCGTCAATGCCCGGGAACACGCCGAGCCACAGGGCGTTCTCCATCACGAAGTCCGCGTTCGGCACGTCGCCGATCACCCGGTAGTTGGTGTCGGCATAGGCAGGCTGCCGAATGAGGTTGCCGGCGAACACCAAGCGCGTGCCGATGCCCCGCTGGTTGAGCCCACGCACCAAGTCGTTGCGGCTGATGGGGCCGCCTGGCCGCACCGCCACTGGATAGCCGAACCAGCTGGGATCGGAGTTGGGCGTCGCCTCGGGCAGGATGAGGTGCTCCTGCAGGTCGGCCAGGCCCTCGTTGAGCAGCGCGAAGTTGCGCTGACGGGCCGCGATGAAGCCATCGAGCTTGGCCAGCTGCGCCACACCGACCGCCGCCTGCATGTCGGTCACCTTCAGGTTGTACCCGATGTGTGAGTACACGTACTTGTGGTCGTAGCCGGCCGGCAGGGTGCCGAACTGCTGGTCAAACCGCTTGCCGCAGGTGTTGTCTTTACCCGGCTCACACCAGCAGTCGCGACCCCAGTCGCGAAAGCTCTCGGCAAGCACCTTGATGGCGCCCTGGTTGCACAGCACCGCGCCACCCTCGCCCATGGTGATGTGATGGGCTGGGTAGAAGCTCACGGTGGCGAGATCGCCGAAGGTGCCGACAGGCTTGCCGTCGTATCTGGCGCCCACGGCGTCACAGCAATCCTCGATGAGCCACAGCCCGTTGCGCCGGCAGAAATCCGTGATCGTTGCCAGGTCGAAGGGGTTGCCCAAGGTGTGGGCCACCATTACGGCCTTGGTCTTGGGCGACAGTGCCTCCTCGAGGAGCGACACATCAATGTTGTACGTGGGCACGTCGACATCGAGGAAAACGGGAACGGCGCCGTACTGAATCGCCGGGTTCACGGTGGTGGGGAATCCGGTGGCAGTGGTGATGACCTCGTCGCCGGGGAGGATCTGGCGGTCGCCGAGCTTGGGCGAGGTGAGGGCCGAGAATGCAACCAGGTTGGCGGATGATCCTGAGTTCACCAGCAGGCAGTGGCGGAGCCCCATGCGCTTGGCGAACTTACGCTCGAACTCGGCGGCAAAACGTCCAGTCGTGAGCCAGAAGTCGAGCGAGCTATCCACCAGCTTTACGATGTCGTCGTCGTCGAATACCCGACCCGATACGGGGATGGGCGACGACCCGGCGACGAAGGGCGCATCGGGGAAGGCGACCGCGTGGTACTCACGCACGAGGTCAAGGATCTGGGCTCGGATCGCGCCTGCGGCGTCGTCCTGCGGGGATATTTCGTTCGGCACGTGGGCGAGCATACCGGGAGGGGAGGGCCTTGTTGGCGGGTTCAGCGCCCTGGGATCGGCCCGAGCCGCCTGCGAAGCCGCGGAATGAGAGTGGCTGCTTCCACCACGATGTCGCGGCTCATCTTGCTTTGGCCCACGGTGCGATCCGTGAAGGTGATGGGCACTTCGACAACGCGGAAGCCGGCGAGCAGCGTGCGGTAGGTCATCTCAACCTGAAACCCATAGCCCTGGCCCGATACCTCGTCGAGGGGAATCGCCTCAAGCACCCGTCGGCGAAAGCACTTGAAGCCGCCGGTCAGATCTCGCACCGACGTGCCGAGGATCGCCTGCGCGTACAGGCATCCGCCGCGACTGATACCCCGGCGGACCAGCCCCCAATCGGTCACGCCCCCGCCCGGGGTGTAGCGCGATCCGATCACCAGATCGGCACCGCGCGCAGCCTCAATGAGGCGCGGAACGCTGGCGGGATCGTGGGAGAAGTCGCAGTCCATCTCAAGGATGAGCTCGGCGCCCTGCGCCAATGCGTATCGGAACCCGTCGATGTAGGCCGGGCCGATGCCGCACTTCTCTGCACGGTGAAGCACGTGCACGCGGGCATCTGATTCGGCCATGAGGTCGGCGATCGCCCCGGTGCCGTCGGGGGAGCCGTCGTCGATCACGAGAACGTGCCCATCAATGCCAGCAGAGTCGAGGGACGACCGAACGGCGGCGACGAGTCCGTGGACATTCTCGCGTTCGTTGTACGTGGGAATACACACCCACACGGGCCCTGTCGTCACCGACGCATCGTTCATCGGTGGTGGCTCCCACGAGTGACCGGCATTTCAGGGAAGTGGGAAATGATGGTGAATGTGTACCGGAACTCTATCCCCGGCACGAGGGACTTCGACCCCGCAGGCACACCCACGAATCCGCGATGCCCGGTGATGAGTGCGCGCGTCACGAGATCACCCACTGTGACACCCGCACTGCCACCGGCGTCGTGTCAGCGGCGCTGAGTCGCATGGCCTTGGTGCCCGATGCAACCAGATGGAATGTGCTTGCCCCCTGGGGGAGCGCGGCACGAAGTCTGATTGAGGAGCGCCCGACGACCGGGAACGATGAGGTGGTGCCATCGGGTGCGGT
>JBMOGE010000145.1:0-2611 GCA_049318525.1 Miltoncostaeaceae bacterium | reverse complement strand
CACGTCATAGCCCCCCGCACTGCTGGTGAGGGTGGTGCTTCCAAATGTTGCGGTGTCAGTGAACTGCCCGGTCACAATGGATGAGCCATCAGGTTGGGCGGAGATGCCCACGCCTTGGTCATACCCCGTGCCACCGGCCTTGGTGGCCCAGGCCCAGGTGCCATCTGCGTTCATCTTTGCGGTGAACACGTCATTGTTCCCCGCACTGGTGAGGGTGGTGCTTCCAAATGTTGCGGTGCCATCGAAGAACCCGGTCACAATGGATGAGCCATCAGGCAGGGCGGAGACGCCGTAGCCATAGTCATCCCCCGTGCCACCGGCCTGGGTGACCCAGGCCCAGGTGCCATCTGCATTCATCTTTGCGGTGAACACGTCATAGCTCCCCGCACTGGTGAGGGTGGTGCTTCCAAAGGTGGCGGTGCCATCGAAGCGCCCGGTCACAATGGATGAACCATCAGGCAGGGCAGAGACACTCTGGCCAACGTCATCCCCCGTGCCACCGGCCTGGGTGGCCCAGCTCATCCCCGGTGGGGGCGACGCGCTTGCAACCTGAACCCCGACAAGAAGTACAAGGGCACTGCACACACAAACGATCGCGGTACGCAGGTTCATGGGGGAGCGCTCTTCTCTGGAGTCCATCGCCGGGAGCCCCAATATCGGGGGTGCGTGATCACTCTGCCACAACACACGCTGAGGGTGCCGAGCGTGCCCTGGAGCGGCGCGCCCAGGAAGGCAGTGCCCGAGTTGTGGCCCGGGCACCCGCGCTGATCACCGCACCCACCCACCCCTTCCCCGTCGTGTGGGAAAGCGCTCGAAAACGCTCCCCCGGTACCTGAGGTGCCCTCTGCGTTGCGGGGGTGGCCTCGTGGGGGCCGGGGCTTCTTCAGCCCTGCAGTGCCTCGGTGCCCGGGGTGGCCAGCACCACGTCGTACTCGCGCACGTCGTACTCGGCGACCTTCTCGATGAAGTACGGGTCCTTCGCGATGATCGCGCCCACTTCGTCACGGGTGACGCCGGTGGCCACGATCAGGCCGCCCTGGAGCGGTATCTCGCGCCCGGCCGCGATGAAGACGCCTGCCGTGACGTGATCGCGCACCCACGCACGATGCGCGTCGAGGTGCGCCTCAACCTCGTCGGCCGGCTTGAGGTACCGCCCCAGCAGCAGAAACATGGTTGCCCCTATCCCTTGCAGGTGTGGAGTGCAGCGATGAGCCGGTCGGCATCCGGGGACTCAGGCGGGGTCACATGGTCCACGTCCACGATGATGCCGTTGGCGTCGATCACGTAGGTGGCACGCCCGGAGATCCCGGCCTGCTCCATGTACACGTCGTAAGCCTGCGCCACTGCGCCCTTGGGGTGGAAGTCGGCGAGGAAGTGCACGTTCGTCGCCTGCATCTGATCCTTGAACGCTGCCAGTGACCACTTGCTGTCAACGCTCACGCCAATGACCACTGCGCCGGCGTAGGGGCCTTCTTCACCGGCGATGGTGGTGAACCAGTCGGTGCAGACCGGCGAGAATGCGAGTGGGTAGAAATTGAGGTGCACGGGCGTGCCGCGCAACTTCGACAACGTGACCTCTTCGCCGTTCGAGTCGACGAGCGTGAAGTCCGGGGCCTCGGATCCAATCTCAAGGGGCATGCGCCTTCTCCTGCAATAGGGGTGAACGACCTCGAGGAGGGTAGCGCTCAGGTGCCCGTTGCCATCGGTACTATGGGGCCGCGAATTCGGGACCGACGGGGGATTCATGGCTACGTTTGACCAGAAGCACGCGGCCGGCTTCACGATGGCACTCACATACGCCGTGGGCGTGGGTGGCATCGGCCTTGCATTCTCGACGTTGTTCGACCCGCAGCCCGATCTGCGGTGGGCCGCGCTCCTGGCCGTCGGTCTGACGGGCATCCTCTCGTTCGTGCGGCACTCATTGCTCCATCGGGGCGATGCGGCACGCATGGGATGGGACACCGGGGCGACCAACCCGTTTCAGATAGAGGTGGGCCTTGCGAACCTGGCGTGGGGCGTGCTTGCCACCATCGCGGTCATCTTCAATTGGGGGCTCGCGGTGTATTCGGCAACGTTCCTGGTGTTCGGCTTCTACATGGTGGCCGTCACGGGGTTCAAACTCATCCTGGCGTCGCGCGGCGCACGTCATGAGTGGGTGGCCTCAGTCTCTGCAGGGAGCTTTGGCGTACTGCTCACGATCGTCGGTATTGCCGGGATGCAGGCAGCCACCTAGCCCGCGGCTAAGGTTCACGTATGGCTCCAAACCCCGACAGCGGTCGTCGCAGGATGCCCTCGGGGCCACCCGTGGGGGGCTGGGGCTTTGGTGCGTCCGGCATTCCCAAGGGCTTCTGGGTGGGCCTCTCGGTAGTGCTGGTGGCGCTCTCCATCTTTCTGCTGGGTGAGGCCTACACCGGGTATGGCGTGATGGTGCTCATTCTCGCGCTGGCCGCAGCGGTCAACCTGCTGCCATGACGCTCGATGCGGAGGCGCTCGCAGAGCTCCTCCATGCGGCCCGACCCGACGCCGAGCCATTCGATCTCGGCCCGGATGAGCTGTACGAACTGGTGGCCGAGGTGGGTGGCGATCCCGAGGCCCATGCCGTTATCGGCGA
>JBMOGE010000144.1:0-2621 GCA_049318525.1 Miltoncostaeaceae bacterium | reverse complement strand
GCGCGCTCCTCATCTCACATTCCACCGGAGACATCGACGCCCCCACGGCCACCACCCATGGACACGCGCATTCTCAGGGTCAGGGCATTGGCGCAGTTCTAGGGGCCACCGGAGTGTTCGCGGCGAAGATGTCTCGTCCGGCTCAAGCACGGTGGCCGTCGACTCGCAGGGGACCCGGCTTGCGGCCACCTATCCAGAAGCCGGCGCGGTGGAGATGATTGACCTGGTCCGCGGCACCCGACCGAGGCGATTGCAGGGGCTCGGCCGACCCACCGCCGCATGGTTCGCGCCCTCTGGGGAGGACGTCTGGGTGAACGATGCCGATGCCGGCGTGCGTGTGTTGGACGCTGCAGGACGTGCCTCGGGTGTCATCGGGGGAGCACCCGGCCGAAACGTCGTGGCGTTCTCACCAGATCGCGGGCTCGCCCTGATCGCCGGCGACGGCACCAACGAGGCCGTCGTCATGCGCACCGCGGACCATGCGCGCACCGCCACGCTCGATCTGCCCGCGCCGGCGACGTCGGCGGCATTCATCAGTTCGCCGCCCTCGATTGTGGTGAGCCACGCCGACGGAAGCATGAGCGTGGCCCCACTCAATCGCGCCGCCGGCGATCCATTCCGCACTCACACCGGCATACCTGGCGGCGCGGAGACCACTGCGGTCGTCACCCCCGACGGCACACGCGCGGCACTGCTGCTGCCGAGTTCGCGACGTATCGCCGTGCTCGACCTGACCCACCACCGCCTGCTCGCCACCGTCGGCACAGGGGCGGATCCGAAGGGCCTTGTGCTGCTGCAGCGACGTTTCGCGGTCACACGTAGCCGCACCGAGGGCACGGCCACGTGGGTTGACGTGCGCACGCCCGCCCGGGCGGCCGACCTGCCGCTGGGCGATCACGCCGCATCATCAATGACCCTGACCGAGGGTGGGTCCCGCCTGTTGTTCACCGACCCCGCGGCGCGTCAGGTGCTCGACGTGCACCCGATGATGGGACGGCCAATGGTCATGGGCGTGATCCCCGGCACGTTCGCGCCCGACGATGTCGTGGCATTCCCCGGCGGACTCAGGCGATCCGGCCCGCAGGAGTACCGCCGCACCGTGGTGCTTCGTGACGATGGGGCCCACCGGGTGACCGTGACGTCAACGACTGGATCGTTCACTGCGGTCATTCCCGGGCGCCGCGCGCCCTCGGTACACACCGCGACGGTGGCGTCTGTGCCCGGCACGATTCAACGCGGAACGAGGATGCCCATCGCCCTGACGGTGAGCGGGCGGGCGCCCACGTCGGTCGAGGTGCTCATGGTGTCGAGCGGTCGCACAGGAGTGCATCAGGTACGCGCACGCGCCACGGCCCGTGACGGCATCTGGACGGCGCGCGTCCGCCCGAGTGCCGCCGGGACCTACACCGTGTTTGCAGTTGTCGACGGCTCCCCCGTGGAGTGGAGCGGGCGTGCCGCACCCACGCTGGCGGTCAGCCCGTAGCGGCGCACGCCCCGACACGGAGCGGCGCGCAGGCGAAATGGGGTGCGGCTACTTCTTGGTGCCCGTCACGTTGAGAGCGGCTCCGTCGACGCCGGTCTCGGCGTACTGACCGGAGAACGTGCCGCCTGAGAGCGTGCCGGTGATCTCGGCATAGGTATCGGTGATGAGCACGTCACCATTCGGTGAGATCACACCATTGATGGGCAGTCTCCCTGACTCGCCGGCGGCGGACTTCCACACCTCGTAGCCCCCGAAACCAGACCCCTCGACCTTGTTGACAGTGATCGTGCCTGTATGGCTCACGGGTTGTCCGCCCTCAAACCCACGTGCAGAAAAGGTCCAGGTGCCCTTCATTTCGGCGGCTGTCGGCACGTCGGCGGACGACGACGATCCGCAACCCGCGGCAAAAGTGATGGCCCCTGCGGCGGCAACAATGGCGAGTGTGGTTGCAATGCGGCGGTTTATCAGGACTCCATACGAGATCGGGGTGTGTCGCGACCTTCATTATGAAGGGCGTCGTCTCCGTCGGCCGCGCACCAGAACCTTGTCGACCTCCCCCCAGCCGCGGCGGGGCCGATCTCCACCTCTGGGCATGTCGCGGCGCTCCACCGGATCAATCATCACTCGATTCGTGTTGCCGTCCACCCCCCGCATGCGCGCACCAGTCGCCATTCCTGAGTTGCGATAGGGTCCAAGCAGTGAACAGCCACCACCCTCGCAGCCTTTGCCGCGGGGACGAGACCCCCGGTCGGCCCGCAGCTTGGCATCACATGAACAAGCGCTCCTTCCGAGGCATGGTGGGCGCGCTGGCGCCTCTGGCACTCGCCACTGCGCTCCTCGCCCCAACCGCCGGGCTGGGGGCAGGTACGACGTCAGTCACCGCGGCCTCGATACCGAGCCCCGCGACCGGACTCCTTCCCAGTGGTCGTCAGCTTCACCCCGAGGGGAAGCAGGTGATGCTCGGCAACCTGCCCATGGGTGGCGCGCTTACCGCTGACGGGCGCTACTTGTGGGCCGTCGATGCGGGCCTCAACACCAACGACGTACGGATCGTGGATACGCAGCGTGGCCGGGTGTGCCAGACCCTGTGGCTACCGGGTGCCACGGGCGGGATCGCCCTCGACTCGACGCACAGGCT
>JBMOGE010000143.1:0-2667 GCA_049318525.1 Miltoncostaeaceae bacterium | reverse complement strand
ACCAGTGTCTTCAGGACGACAGCGAGAACCAGATCGACATCGTGCTGAAGGGCAGCGAGGCGGCCATGCGCAAGCTTGTGACGGTGCGCGTACCTGCCGCGGGAAATGGCTACCACCCGTTGTACAACGACGGCGGCCCCGGTGCCACACCGGCACTGGGTACCCGGTACACCGCGCCCGGGCCCCGTCAGACGATTCATCTCATCAATGGCCTGGACAACCCGATGCAGACCACCTTCATCCGGCGCGGCTAGACCGCCGCGGGTACCCGGGTGCTCGTCAGAGCGTCGAACCCCTGCTGCGCCGGGAACTCGTCACGACGTCCGCGAAGTCAGTGGTTGCAGGCCCCGCCGCAGCATCCCCTGCCGGCGAACCCGGTGATCCGTGGCTCAGGCGAGGTGCGCGGAGGACGCTTGGTAATGAATCCTGTGACCAGCGTCGTCGCCCCAGAGGCGCCGCAGTCCGGGCACACGCGGTCGGAGTCGCGCAGGAAGCGAGTGAGGAAGACCTCGAACCCGGCTTCGCACGAAACGCACGCAAGGTCGTATGTCGGCATGTGGACCCCCTCTCTGGCAGTAATCCCCGCGAACACTATTGCCTCCGAACGCCTGCCGCACGCGCGCGGCAGGCGCGAGGACACAGCGCACCCCCCGCACCACTAGACTGTCGGTATCTCCCGAAAGTGCACCTATGCCGGTCACGATGCTCGACGAAGTGAACACCGGCGTCGCTCATGCTCCACTGAGCGCCGCAAACCACAACCTCCTCAGGCGCGCAGATGCTGCTGGTCAGCGCCTGTTCCGGGAACTGCTGACGACCCACATCCCCTGGGCCACAGCGACAGAGGTCCGGCGCCTGATCGCAGTTGATGTCGTCGCTGTCTCTGTCCTGGCTCCCGGTTGCCACCACCCCCAGCCGTGCGCGATCGAGCACTGTCTCAACTCCCTCGAGATGAAGGCGGTCCTTGGCAACCGAAGCCCGCGCCTCCCCGGGCTCATCCTTTCGTCGGGCGCGGGAGTCGGTGGCCACGCGCTCCGCTCGGGCCGGACCATGTACACGCCGGAGTATGCGAGTTCGGCGATTGACCAAGACCTCGTTTCGGTCGCTGCCGACGACGAGGGCATCGTGTCGTTGCTTGCGGTTCCCATCCGATTCGCGGGCGTCGTGCGGGCAATGCTTCATGTTGGCTGGCGGCATTCCTCACCCGTGGACCACGGCGTTGCCGAAGCGCTTTCACGCGTCGCCACCTACGCGGGCGCGGCGTTTGCGGTTGCCAGCGATCGCGTTCGCGTTGAAGAAGCCGCACGCATGCGTGAGCGACGGCGGCTCGTACGGGCCCTTCATGACGATCTGGGTCAGCACATGTTCACGCTGGGAATTCAGACCCGCCGATCACGGGAGAGCGCCAGCCGTGGCGACCCCGACCTCCTCGGCCATCTGTACGACCTCGAGAGCCAAGTCGTCCGGACGTCCGCCGCACTTCGGCGGACGATGACGGACCTCGTGCCCGTGCAGCCCTCCGAGGGCTCGCTTGAGGCTGCACTTCATGAGGACGTGGTGGGCTTCGAGCGCCGGACGGGTGCGTCCGCTCATCTGCTGGTGCTGAATAATCTTGCCCCCGTTGAGCCCGCCGTGGCGTCGCTCCTCGCTCGCGTTGCCAGCGAAGGCCTTCGCAATGTCGAGCGGCATGCACAGGCCGCGGAGGTCGTGGTAAGTCTCCGGGCGACGGACGAAACCGTCGAGTTGACCGTTCAGGACGATGGCGTCGGGGTGCATGGGCGCCTTGACGAGGGCCACCTCGGCCTCGAGCGACTCACGCAGGACGTCGCGCTGCGGGGCGGGGAGATCCGTCTCACATCCAATGACGATGGTGGAAGCACGTTGCGGGTATGGCTCCCCAGCCGGTGACGACCCAACTTCGTTCTGTGGTCGTCGTTGACGACCACCCCATTGTGATCAGCGGGATCAAATTGCTGCTGAGCGGGAGTCGGTTCTTCCAATTCGCCGGCGAAGCCCGTACTGGCCAGGAGGCGATCCTCCGGTGCGAACAGTTGCGACCGGATGTCCTTCTTCTCGACCTTCGTCTGCCAGATCTTCCGGCCGCGACCACCTGCCAGCGCGTGAAGGAGCTTTACCCGGAGACGGCGATTGTGATTCTCACGGCGCATCCGGAGGAAATGGCCCTGCGCGGATGCATGAAAGCCGGCGCATCGGGCTGCCTCTTCAAGGATGTGAGTGAACAGACCCTCCTTGCGGCCCTCATGCAAGTCGTACATGGCCGCACCGTCATGGATCCCAGGGTGGCAGGCGCGGTCATCCGCGGCCATGACACCTCAGATCGCGGCAGCCTGACAGACCGCGAGTTCGAGGTTCTCGGGTTTCTCGGACGCGGCCTCACCACTCAGGAAATCGCAGAGCAGATGGGCCTCTCACCAAATACCGTGAAGAGCCATACCCGGTCGCTGTTTACGAAGTTCGATGCACACAATCGGGTTCAGGCCCTCTCGGCTGCCAAGGAACGCGGCCTGATCTAACCCGAGCGGTGCCTCATCTGGGCATCCACTCGTGTGGACCGGTTTATCTCAGCGCTTGTGCCACTGCGATCGCAAGAGCGTTCGCCTCCGCCGGCTTCTTCTCAATCGCGAGAAGTGCGCGTCGCGGACCATC
>JBMOGE010000142.1:0-2720 GCA_049318525.1 Miltoncostaeaceae bacterium | reverse complement strand
GGACGTACCACGATCAATTCCCAGGACGGGTCACCCGGCGACACTGTGATCTGCGATCGGGGATCAAAGGCCGTCGTGTTCATCGATAAGGGCGACACTGTCCGGGGATCGTGCACGGTGGCGCATCGGCGGTAAACGAATGGTGCCCACGGGGGTCTCTGCGCTGCCCCGATCGTCGTGCACCTGTAAGGCCGCTCTTCGTACCCCCGAATTAGGCCGGACGATCGCCGATGCCGGGGACCGTGCACGATTACGTGAGAACGGCAAGGCTGATCGACCACCGCTCGAGCGAATGTTCGCCACACGAATGCGTTTCTGACACCGGATGTGTCAGCCACGAGGCGAGGCAGGGTGACTGTCCACAGGACAACGACATCTCGCTCTATAACCTCGTCACCGATCAGTCGAGCGTGTACACGCCGTAAGAGTGGGCACCGTTTGCATCTGTCCCCCCGCCTGGCGGAGGCCACTCCCGCACCTCCTGCGCTGAGCTCCCGCAAACATGAAGGGAACGCTTGCGGTTAGGTCCCATCGTCGATAAATTCTTGCGCGCTTGGCTTCCTACTGAAAGTTCCGGATGCGTACCCGCTCCCCCCGATCTCTTGCGGCAGCCTTTGTCTTCGGTGTCACTTTCCTTGCTTCCACTGCAAGCGGGGCCACCCCTCTGCCCGCGCGGGCCGGCCACCAGATATGGGTGCAGGCGATCCCGGCGAATTCTGAATACCTCGCGGGTGCCAAGGTGGTGGCACGCGACGCGGCCACGAACGCGATTGTGGGCACCGGACGCACCGACAACTTGGGTGCTGCGTTGTTCCGCGTCCGCCCTGGTGCATCGCCGCAGCACCCGTACGTGGTCACGACGATCGGCGGCGCGGTGTCAGGAGCGCCGTTTCGCGGCCACCTGAGGGCCGTCGTCGGGCACGTCGGGGTTCGGCATGGGTTGGTCAACATGAACCTTGCCACGACGGTAGCTGCCACACTGGTTGGCCACCACTACGGGACGTACAAGGGCGACATCGCCCTCATCATGAAGCGCTTTGGTCTGCCGTCGTGGGCAGACGGCGCGGCGCTCGAGGTGCCAAACCATGGTGTCGGCGCGGCGCGGTTGCAGAGGTTCATCGCGCGATCCGGGGGATGGGACCGCGCCGTCAGGCAGCTCGCTGCCGATGTGGAGATGGGCAGGAAGTTCCCGAACCTCGGCGCCCGGCGGGTCACGATGCCCCAGACGGGCACCACGCCCGCCGCGCGGGCCTCCGAGATGGGGGTGGCCGTGGCCGGGGGGCTGGAGGGGCTTTCGACGCCCGCGTCGGAGGCACCCTGTCAGGCCAGCATGCCGCCCGAGGAGTTCACGCACCCCGTGGACCGTCAGGAGATTGCGACAAACCTTGCGGCAGGTCTCTACACCGCCGCAACGCTGTACTTCGCCGGTTACGGAGACCCGGCCAAGATCGTCGGGATGGTGCCGGGCATGAGCGTGCCAGGGTCCCGGAGTGGCACGACGACCGAGGATCTTGAGGCACGGCTGAAGGCCATTCAGGCGCAACTGACCTGCATCAGCGCACAGATCGTCGCCCTGCAGCAGAGCGTGAACGGACTGGCGCTCCAGAGCACGATCGCAAGGGCCGATGCGTGCAAGACGGCGATTCAGGGAGTGTGGCCCGACTACGAACTCGCCATCGAGGAGGCCTACGCGAATCCGGGAAGTCCGACGAAGGGCTTCACGAAGGACAACTACACGATGTCGGCAGTAATGGATGTCATCGATGGCATGAAGACCGTTTGCGGGAACAGCCTCGACCGAACGTTGTTCGACAACACTGCAAGCCAGACCGGCGCCTGGCGACAGCTGCTGAACAACCAGATCAGCAGCTCAACGGCCGGCGGACTTGACCTGGTCGACGTGCAGATTCAGCGTGGCCTGCTGAACTATTTCGCCACGCTCGAATGGCAGCAGGGCGTGATGGTCAACGATTGGTACGGATTCCAGATCAACGTCCTCGGCCGGACCGACTGGGACGTGTACCAGAAGCGGTTCCTGGGCATTGGCAGGGCCGTCTGCGGGCGTGATGCCGGGCCCGCGAACGTCGATCCCGGCGCAGATACGTACTGCGGTTGGATGCAGAACATCGGTCACGTGTATCCGGGAGACCTCTACACCGACGAACTCGCCTTCCCGTCGTCGTCCCGCGGCGTGAACGGCGTCACCGGCCGGGCCATCTCGGCCTACCCCGCGTTCTTCGCCCAGACGGCTGCATACGCCCCGTGTGATGCCTCCGCGACGGCCGCCCAGCGAATGGCGTGCGCAACGCAGATGGCGACGCAGGCGAACTCGTTCACCGGTAGCTGGATGAGGGGCGCAATTCATCAGGTCAACGGGCGCCTGCCGCTGACCCCGGCAAAGCTGCTGAGCTACCGCAATGCGCAGGTCGGGGGAGACCGAGGCGACCTGCCGTCAGCGCCGTACGAGACCTGGCGGTTCCCGAACGCGAGCGCCGATGCCACCCCGGCCTTCTCGGACCTGCCGCCCGGCTTCAGCCAGCTGAGCGGGTGGTACTCGCGGTGGCTCGACAGTGCCGACTACAAGACGCCGTGCACGGTGGCATGCCGCACGTGGGTGGCTGGTGCAAGCGACCAGTGGTTCGCCAAGGACATCACCCTGCAGGTGATGGCACCCCAGATCGCGACCCCGAGTCCGTGCGGCAACTACATCTCCATCAACA
>JBMOGE010000141.1:0-2733 GCA_049318525.1 Miltoncostaeaceae bacterium | reverse complement strand
TCGGTGTGTTCTCGACTCGTGGGATTGGTTTCCGCGTGGACCGGGGGGCACCGGAGCGGTTCCCACGTCGGTGCTCCGCCCAGGGTACCCCACCCCCACGCGGGTCGGCGTACTGGATGATCTCGGCTCTGGCCTCGGCGAGCTCGAGAGCCTGTACGTATTTGATGGTGCCAATCCGGAGCAGGTCGTCGAGAGCGTCAGCCCATCGGGGAATGTGCAGACCCGGTCGTATGAGCCGTTCGACCCTGGCTCCGGCTCTTTCGGCCGTGCGACCGCTGCACAGCTGGCGCCCGGCCGCAGTCGTGCGGTGGCCTACTACGGCGGCACGGAGACGGCCGCCGCCTCCGATGCCTGTCGTGACCGCGGGATCGGTGACCGCGAGATGATTCAGGGCGGGAACGGTCGCACGACGACAGTCACCGGCGGATTTTCCACAACGGTGGTTGGCGATGGCAGCGGCCGCCTCGTGTCGCAGGAGCAGTCAGTGGGAGGCATCAGCACTACCACCGTCTGCAACGAGTACGACGCCGCTGGGAATGTGGCACGCAGCATTGTGCCCGGGGCGACCACCAGTGATGACGTGGTGCAGACATATGCCCTGAACGTGAGCGGCAACCCGCTCGTGACCACCACCACGAATACGACGGGCGACGTCACCCGATCCAGCACGGCAATCATTGATCTACTTGGTCGGCTGGTGTCGGTCACCGATGCCTGGGGGACCACCACGGTGACCTCGTACGATGCGCTTGACCGCGCGGTGTACAAGCGGTCCATCACATCGCGGGGCGAGGCAACCGACACCCGTGTCACGTTCACCGACGACTCACAGATCAATACGGTCACGGTGGACGGCACGTTGCTGGCGACGGTGGAGTACGCCGCATCAACCGGCGATCTCGTCGGTGCCACCTATGCGAATGGCGCCCACTTCAGGAAGTCGATTGGCACCAATCTTGATCCGACTGAACGGCTGTTCACGGTGGGTGCAACGACAATGCGTGAGACCTTCCGTACCGCCCCGTCGGGTCGCGCGCTTGATCGCGTGCTCTCCGCCCCCGGAGCCCAGGCGTCATGGCAGTACCGATACGACCGCGACAGCCGTCTGACCGGTGCCGCATTGTCGGGTTCGCTGATGCCGGACGGCGTCACGGCCGGGGGATTCGCGTACAGCTTCGACGAGCAGTCGCGGCGGACCCGTGTGACGTCGCCGGGCCGGGATGCCATATTCGCCTATGACGACGTCACGGGCCGCATGACGTCAACCACTGATCCGCGTTTCCCGGGGGACTTCGAATACGACGCCCGGGGGCGGGCGACAGTTGTGGGCCCGCTGCAGTTCACCTACGGCAACGGCAGTCAGGTGCTCTCCACATCGGACACCACCTCCGGGGTGACGGTCAGCAACATTCTCGATGCATCGGGAGTCATCGGCCAGACCATCTCCGGACCCGGCGGGGCAGGTGGCACGGTTCACTACTCCGCTCAGGGGCTGTTGCTCCGTGGTGACGGATCGGTCGACTCGCGCATTGTTCCGCTCCCCGGGGGTGTCACGGTGCAGCGGCCGATCACTGGCCCGAGCACATGGAGGTATGCCGACGGCAGGGGGAATATCGCCTGGCAGGCTCAGGGCAGCGCTGCGCCCGCAACGACGGCCATCTTCGATCCTGACGGCAATCGCCTGGGCACGGCCAGCCAGCCTTCGCTCGACCCCGCACGACCCGACCTCGGCTGGGCCGGGGCAGGTGGGCTCGTGACAGCCCCGCTGTCAGTCGCCGCCGTGCAGATGGGAACCCGCACATACATCCCCGCACTCGCGTCGTTCCTGCAGCCAGACCCGGTGCCGGGCGGTGCGGCAACGCCCTACGCATACGTCCCCGACCCGATCAATGCGACTGACTCCAGCGGCGCGCTGCCGGAGTGGGCCTCCACCGTCATCAAGGTGGCGGTGGCAACGGTCGTGGCCGGCGTCATCATGGCCAAGACGGCTGGCACGGGCGCGGTCTGCGCGAAGGTCATCTTCCAGAACATTGTTGCGGGGGCGTTTGCCGGGGCCACAGGTGAGGCGGCGGCGCAGGGATCGGCCATCGGTGTGGACGCATTGATTGACGGCGAGATCGAGGAGCACAACGAGTGGAGTTGGGGAGACGTGGGAATTGCGGCTGCGGCGGGCGCGGGCGCTGAAGCGGGCGCCGGCGCACTGGCGGCGCATGCAACCCGTCCGGCAGGGGGGCTCTCGAAGATGGTGGACGATGCGATGGACGAGGCCATGTCCGGCCTCTCGGCCACTGACGACCTCATCAGTGGCGCCGGCCTCAACATCGTGAACAAGGCGGACGACATCGACCAGTTCGTGGCGCACAACGTCGACAACCTGAACCAACTGGGCCTGGACAAAAATGTCATCACCAAGGCCGTTCACGACGAGCGGCTTGCCAACCTTGATTTCTCGGGGTTTGAGGAAGTACAGCTGGATTCGCTGGGCTCGCTCCGTTCCAGTTTCGCGCGCAGTGGGTCGGGGAGCCGTAAGGCGAGTTGGGCGAATGATGCATTCGTCATCGATGACCCGGGCCTCGCCAACATGTTCGTTGGTCCCTGACGGGCGTCGGTGCCCTCAGGGCATTACGTAGAACTGACGCCACAGGTCGCCGAACTCGGTGGCGACGTCTCCGCTCACGCGGTGGGTGCCCACTCCGTTGGCGGTGATGCGCTGGTTCACCGGACCCGCCTGCA
>JBMOGE010000140.1:0-2741 GCA_049318525.1 Miltoncostaeaceae bacterium | reverse complement strand
ACCGCTTCCACGGTACCGCCGCACATGCAGTGCCAGCGCTCATCGCGCGATGCAGTGCGGCTGTTGACAACGGTGATGACGAGATCGCCGTATGGGGACAGCCCAGCACCACGCGCGACTTTCTCTATGTCGACGCCGCAGCCCGGGCCATGGTGGCGCTTCTCGATTCCCCGGAGCCCCCGTCGCTCGTAAACGTGGCGTCTGGCGAGGAGCGCACGATGGGTGATGTGGTGGAGTCCATCACCCGGGCAAGCGGGTTCACCGGACGCGTCACGTGGGACGACTCAATGCCCGTCGGCATTCCACGACGCGCGGTGGATACATCGCGCCTCGACTCACTCGTGACCGATGCCCCCACCGGGTTTGACGAGGGGATCCAGCGCACTGTTGCGTGGTACCGGGCCAACCGGCACAACACCCGCTGATCAGCGAGTAGCGCCCTCGAGCCGCTCCAGGTCAGCATCGACCATCATCTGCACCAGCTGCTCAAACCCCACAGTCGGGGTCCATCCCAGCTCGTTCTCTGCCTTCGAGCGATCACCGATGAGCAGATCCACCTCAGCAGGACGCACAAACCGCTCATCCATCTTTACGTGGTCGTGCCAGTCGAGCCCGGCGTGTGAAAACGCGACCTCCACCAGACGCTCTACGGAGTGGGTCTCGCCGGTGGCGATCACGTAGTCGTCGGGCTCATCCTGCTGGAGCATGAGCCACATGGCCTCTACGTAGTCGCCTGCAAAGCCCCAGTCGCGCTGCGCCTCCAGGTTGCCCATCGGAAGTTCCGTCTGCAGGCCCAACTTGATGCGGGCCACGCCGTTACTCACCTTTCGGGTGACGAATTCCAGACCACGGCGCGGACTCTCGTGATTGAAGAGGATCCCCGAGGTGCAGTGCATGTCGTAGCTCTCGCGGTAGTTCACCGTGATGAAGTGGCCGTACACCTTGGCCACGCCATACGGGCTGCGCGGGTAGAACGGGGTGTCCTCACCCTGTGGCACCTCACGCACCTTGCCGTACATCTCGCTGGATGAGGCCTGGTAGAAGCGCACACGTGGATTCACCTGCCGGATGGCCTCGAGCAGGCGCGTGACACCCACCGAGGTGAACTCAGCGGTCAGCACAGGCTGGGTCCATGAGGTGGGCACGAACGACTGCGCGGCGAGGTTGTAGACCTCATCGGGCTCCGACTCGGTGAGTGCCGCGGCGAGCGATGACTGATCGAGCAGGTCACCCTGCACCAGATGGATCTGGTCGCGGATGTGCTCGATGCGCTCGTAGTTCTCAGCCGAAAGGCGGCGCACGATGCCCCACACCTCGTACCCCTTCGAGAGCAGGAGCTCCGCGAGATAACTGCCGTCCTGCCCGGACACACCGGTGATGAGCGCGCGCTTTGCCACGGGAGTCAGTCCACCTCCATATGGGCGCGGTCGCGCCAGTAGTCGAGCGTGTCCGAGATGGACTGCTGCAGCGGGATACGGGGCGCCCAGCCGAGTTCCTTCAGGGCGCGCGGGGAAGCATAGAGATCGGGCTGCTCACCCTCTCGGATTCGCGAGGGATCGCTGCGTACCTCGACCGGGGTGCGGGCGAGCGACACGGCGATATCCACGAGCTCACGAATGCTCTCGGATCGCCCGGCGCCGGCCAGATACGTGCGCGAGGGGTCGCCACGGTCCAACAGCAGGCGATACGCCGCCACAACGTCGCGTACGTCGAGGAAGTCGCGGCGTGTATCGATGTTGCCCAGCTGCAGGCGGCACACCCCATCACCGGCCATCTCGGCATCGGCGATCTGCTTGCAGATGGAGGGCACCACAAAACGCGGGTCCTGCCCCGGGCCCACCTGGTTGAACGCGCGCAGACGCATGATGGCGAGGCCATGATCGTGCTGGTACTGCGCGCACAGATGGTCGGCGGCCACCTTGCTCTCGGCATACGGCGACAGCGGATTGAGCGGCGTGTCCTCGGTCACAGGCAGGTCCTCGAGCGCCACCCGGCCGTACTCCTCGCCCGAGAGCGCCATGACCATGCGGGCGGCGGGGGCAGATCGGAGCATGCCCTCGAGCACGCCGCGGGTGCCCTCGACATTCACGTGCCACGTGCCATCCGGATCGCCAAACGACTGCCCAACCGACGCTGCTGCGGCCAGATGGATGATGGCGTCGGGAGCCGCCGCGGCCACAACCGTGGCCATGGCGTCGGCATCGGTGATGTCCACCTCGTGGCCTGTCGTGCCTGCGGGTGCTGTCTCGTGCGCACCCGGTAGCAGGGTGCCGTCAACCTCCGCGCCGTCGGCGAGGAGGGAGGCCACGAGGTGGCCCCCGACGAATCCCGTCATTCCCGTGATGAAGGCGCGCACGGCAGGGGAGGCTACTCACCGGAACACGTCGTTGGCGCACCCACCACGAGCAGCAGGCAAGATGTACGTGGCGAACCACGGAAGGAGCACCCGATCACCGACGCACGCATAGATGCGATGAACCCCGAGGTGGCGGCGCTGATGGCCCAGTTGCATGAGCGGGTGGCCACCAAGCGGGCAGCCGGTCTGTACGCGGTTGACGACCTGCAGCAGCCACTGGCCACTGAGCGGGAGCCATTTCTGGCCGAGCAACTGGCGGCCGTGGCGGGCCTCGCCGAGATATCGCCCAACCTGCACTCCATCGGGTCGACGCGCCGGGGCATCGGCGGCATCGTGGGCAAGGCGAAGGCCACACTGGTGCGCGCCACCAGCCAGCCCCTCATTG
>JBMOGE010000139.1:0-2763 GCA_049318525.1 Miltoncostaeaceae bacterium | reverse complement strand
CCCGCGCCGTTGGGGCCCAGAAAACCGAGGCGCTCGCCGTGAGCCACCTCAAGGTCAATACCTTCCAGCGCCATCACATCCGACCCGTACGACTTCCCGAGTCCTTGGGCATGGATGGCGGCGGTGCTGATCACTCCCAATAGGGTAGGTATGTCACGCGGCCACGCCGGTGGTCATCCGTCCCTTCCTTGCGGCTGGTGACGGGCACGAGGGGCCGGCCCCATCATCACGCGCCCGGCAGTGCGGACGAGTGCCGCCCATGGGCCGAGATCCACACGCGGGGAGCGCAGACCGGCGCCTCGGAGCGGCGAGGCCCGGTGGGATACCGTATTCACTTGATCTTGCTGTGAGACACCAAGGAGCCCCCATGAACGCACGAGCCGTCCAGATGTGGTCAGCGCGCGGAGCCATCGCCATCGTGGCAATCGGCGGCGCCGTCGCTCTGTCGGGCCCTGCGCTCGCGGCACCGGCGGGGCTCAAGGTGCTGAGCACCGAGATGGGCAGCATCGACATGCTGTCGTGCCCGAACACCGACCCGATCTACGACAACCTCCCCGTCACGTTCAACTGGTTCATCCGCCCGGCGTCGGTGAGGCCCACTGACTTTGAGATCGTGCGCGAGGATGGCTCGGTGGCCACTCCGGTGTGCGCCCTGATGTACCCCCCCAATGAGCCGGATGAGCGCCAGACGATCAACCTCATCGGGAACTTCGACGAGGGCGCCGCCGACCCGGCCGTCAAGGTGCGTCCCATGCAACTGCGCATCGTGGGTGCACTTCAGGGGCAGCCCATCGGCGCGACGCGATGGCGCCCGGTGACCGGGCTCGCACCGCTCACCATCACCGACGTGTCCCTGCCGCCGGCCATCGTGGATGCGTGGATGCTCACGCCGCTCCTCGCCGACCTCTACGCGGCCGATCCCAACCGCTGCACCGTCGGCTCCGCGTTTGTGCGCGTGATGTGGTCCAACGGCATCAACGCCTACTCCAGCAACCCCGACTCCCCGCCAGGCGAGGTGGGGCGCAGCACGACGTTGGCGTACCGCGCCATCTTCCGCCTGCCATCAGGGCGCCGCCAGTCCATCACCCCGATCGCACTTGGCGACCTGCTCGATCACGCCACCAACGGGGTACCCAATCCGGCCCTCGATGACAACATGCACGACCTCTGTCTTGCGTCGGTGCCGAAGGGTGCACGGCTCGTCGGCGTGAGCATCACGAAGCCCGATCTGGTGATGAAGCCCAGCAAGGTGGGCAATCGGGTCCAGAAGTTCGTCGTGCGGTAGTTACCGGGCCGACCGATGGGGCAACGCAGAGGGGGCTCAGCACGCTGAGCCCCCTCGATGTGAATGCGCGAGGAGCGGGGCCGTCTGGCCGCACTCCTGAGTGGGGTCTGCCTAGTGCGACTCGATCACGCGGTCCACGAGGCCGTAGTCGGCAGCCTCCTGCGCGGTGAAGAAGCGGTCGCGCTCGGAGTCCTGGTGGATCTGCTCCTCGGTCTTGCCGGTGTGCTGGGCAAGGATCTGGTCGAGGCGGGCACGCAGGTTGAGGGTCTCGCGTGCGTGGATCTCGATGTCAGTGGCCTGGCCGCTGAAGCCCGACAGCACCTGGTGGATGAGGATGCGGCTGTTGGGAAGCGCCATGCGCTTACCCGGTGCGCCTCCGGCCAGCAGCAGTGCACCCATGCTCATGGCGATACCGCAGCAGATGGTCTGCACATCCGGCTTGATGAAGTTCATGGTGTCGTAGATGGCGAGGCCGGCATATACCGAGCCACCCGGCGAGTTGATGTAGATCGAGATGTCCTTGTCGGGATCCTCGCTCTCCAGGTGCAGCAGCTGGGCCACGATGAGGTTGGCGATCTGGTCATCCACGGGGGTGCCCAGGAAGACAATGCGCTCGTTGAGCAGGCGCGAGTAGATGTCGAACGAACGCTCGCCGCGGGCGGTCTGCTCGATGACCATCGGAATAAGTGGGCTCATGCGGTGGTGACTCCTTCTGTGGTTGATCGGTTCTGGTTCTGCGATGCGAGGAATGCGCCAAAGGCGGCGACCGCACGGAGGTCCTCCTGGTGCAGGCGTTCGACGGCCCAGCCGATCTCCGCCCGGGGATCGGGTGCGAACCCGAGCGGGTGGCGGACCGGGCGCGGAGGTGCAGCGCCCAGCGCGATGGCCAGATCGAGGAACACCTCGCCCGCCCCGCCACCGACTGCGTCGGCGATGCGCTGAAGTGCCCCGAGCGACGGCTCCTTGAGCCCCCGCTCAACCTCTGAGAGGTGCGCCGGGCTCATTCCGGCACGTTCGGCGGCCGCGCGGAGCGACAGGCCGGACTCCTCGCGACGGGCACGAAGCGTCTCCCCGACGAGGTTTCCCACCTGCTGTTCGCTGTGAGCGTACATCTGCACGCTAAGAGCGTATCGCGGTTACCTGCGAACGCGACCCGAGATCCGTTCGATCAGACCCTCGATGCCGCCAGCCGGATCAGGTGGGTGCTGCCCTGGCGCCGGCGGCAACCGGGCGCGGCGTTCGCGTTCGCGGTCGCGCGGCCCCAGCCACGTGCGCTCCATGATGATCATCACTGTCGTGGCGGCCAGAGTGGCGAGGAGGAGTGATGCGATGGCACCCTGCTTGAACACCCCGGGCACGATGACCAGCGCGGGGATCCACACGATTGCGAACACCAGCATGCCCCTGCCCACCTTGCGCGTGAGGCGCGCCTGGCTGTCGTACACAGCCCGAACCACGGCATTATCGGCGTCGCGTTG
>JBMOGE010000138.1:0-2805 GCA_049318525.1 Miltoncostaeaceae bacterium | reverse complement strand
CATCACGGCATACGAGGTGAGCCTGCTCATGCTCCCCGCGCTTCTCGCCATTCTCTGGGTCACTGGCCCATCATTTCGCGAGCGCGCACGATGGCTATGGGCCGTTGGCCCGATCGTGGTGCTCGGGGCCGCCCAGTTCGCGATGGTGCTCTACCTGCGCTCGCCGGACCTCCCCCTTGCGCCTGCGTACCAGATCAATCCCGGCGGGCCGGTGGGCACAACATTTGCCAAGCAGTTCGTGGCGGCGATTCCGTTCTCTCAGCAGCTGCTCGGCGACGCTCCTGCGAATGGGCGGATGTGGCTTCTCCTTTCGCTGGTCATCGCAATACCGGCATTCCTCGTGTGGCGGCCTTGGGCGACAGCCGTACCCGCCGTGGGCGCGCGCGTGGCCATCGTGATGATGGCCGTCGGCATCTGGGTGTGGGCCATTCCGTCGCTGCTCGCCGCGATCACGCACCGCTGGCAGGATGAACTCATCTGGGGTCACGGCTACGTGTACCTGCCCTATGAGTTCGTCGGGGTGGCGTTCGTCGTCACAGGTGCGGCATGCCTGCTGCGTCAGCGACTGAGATCGCCCTGGGCCCAGTGGGTATTCGCTGCGCTCTTCCTCATCGCCCTCGTTGTGTGCGCCCGGACTGCGGCGTCCAACATCATTGACGCAGCCCAATATGTGCCCGGCCCAACCGGACCGGACATCGTGCCGCCGTCAGGATGAGCGGAGGGCGTTCCTCAGGATGGCGAACGCGTCGTTGCTGATGCGTGCGTTCGATACCTGGACATAGAGGGATCGCGGATCGTTGTTCTGGGGACCGAGATCCGTGCCCGTGGTAACGAACCGCACCGCGAGCCCACCCACCGGGATGGCCAGACGGAAGTGCACTCGGCGACCCGTGGTGTTGAGGGCAACGGTGCCCAGCGCCCGCCCACCCGCCACGATGTCGGTGTGGGATCCACTGGCACCGATGAGCGTCGCCGACCAGTCCACCTGCTGGGTTTGCCCGGCGTTATTGGAGATGGTCATCGTGGCGTCGTTGTCGGCCCAGTGCCATGTACGCGCACCATCCTGCTCCAGCAGGTAGAAGCCCTGGCCGAAGTCCATCGTCGTGGGGTCCACCAGCGCATTGGAGATGGTGCGCCGCTCGGCGGGCGTGGTGGCGCTCGCCACACGTGCCGCCAGCGGACGCAGGTCGTAGAACGCGCGACGCCCGTCACCTGAGGTGATGGGGCGAACCGACGAGCCCACGATGGCCTGAACGCGGGCGTCCATGGCCTTGCCCTCGTTCGTGTAGGCAGCGTTGTCGATCCACACGCCCGCGAACCCCGATGTGGCGGCGGCGGGCAGAAGGGTGTTGAGGGGCATCCCCTTTGCCTCCGTGGACCAGTCGCCAGCGCGTCCCTTCACAGACCCGTAGCTCCAGCGGAGATTCGTGGAGTGCGCGTAGCCCGTGAGGTGGTCGTAGTCGCCCATGCCCTTCACGCCACCGGCCTCGGGAAACCCGTGGAGCGGCAACTGGAGGATGTCGGAGCCCGCGGGTACCTGCGCCTCGATGCGCTGCACGAACTGCGCCTCCGTATTCCAGCGTGCCGCGCCACCGACGTAGTCGGGGATGTTGGAGGGGGAGGTCTGATCAATGATCGCGATGCCGGCGACGATGATGGGAAGGGCGATGCTCAGCACCTTGCGGGGTCCGACCGGAGCGATTCGCCTCCGAGCCCAGTCCACGGCGAACGCGAGGATGATCACGCAGAAGAGTGCGAGGAATGGGGTGAGGCGACCCCACGCGCGGATCTGCGGTGAGATGACGTTGGCGATCAGGGCACCCACGCCACCCGTGGTTCCCAGCAGCAGCACGACGAGGGCACTGAGGATGGTCGCGTTGATCATCGGCCCCCGTGGCCCCCGGGCTCCCTCGCTGCGGATCACCCAGACGAAGAGCACTCCCAGCATCGTGAGCAGGGTGATTCCGAGCACGATCCCGAGGGTCTCTCCCTCTCCCGTGGTGAGGCTGTTGCTGGCCACGCCATTTCCGAGATCGGAGAAGTACTTCACGCGGTGGCCGGCCACCATCGCCACCAGGCGGGTGAGCGAGAACGAGTAGAGCTCCGACTCGTACGCAGATCGCACCGCAACTGCGGGGTTTGGGCCATTTGCGATGCGATAGGCGATACCCGGTGCGAGATTGAGCACGAGCACCGCGCTCAGGGCGACAAATGCGCCCACACCAGTGAGCAGGGCACGCCAGGATCGCACCGCGATCGCCCGGATCGGGGTGGCGAATATCAGGAGCAGCAGGGTGAACACGGCGAAGTACAGGGTTGATCCGCCGGCGACGATGACGGCGACCAACGTGCCCGCGTTCAGTGGCGTGAGCCACCTCTTCAGGCCGGTCCCCTCGCGCCGCCGGACGAGTGGTCGACCGGTAAGCACTCTCAGAATCAGCCAGGCCCCGGCCGGCACCGCAAAGTACGCGGACAGCATGAGGTGCCCCTCGCCATGCGTGAAGTGGAACGAGAGGTTGGCGTAGAACACAGAGAGTGCAAGCCCGGTGAGACGGCTTACTCCGACGTCACGCAGCACCAGGTATGCCGCCGCCCCGATGAGGCCGAATCCGAGCAGATAGAAGATGTTCAGCAGCAGCGCAGGGTCGTGAATGGCGAATCCGAGCACCCGGATGATGATCCAGTTGATGCTGTCGCCATTTACCCCACCGAAGTCACTGGTGTCCTGTCCATGCGGGGCGCCGAGCGCGGGGTTGGCCAGGTACCAGCCGTTCTCCAGCATTCCCTTGATGGCGGTGAGAACCA
>JBMOGE010000137.1:0-2847 GCA_049318525.1 Miltoncostaeaceae bacterium | reverse complement strand
TGATGCAGGTGTTCCCGCAGAAGGAGGGCCAGGTCGTGGTCACCGACAAGGCGCTGGCCAGCATGGGATATGGCCTGTCCGGCTCCATTGGTGCTGCGCTGGCGAACCCCGGCTGCCGAACCATCCTCGTGGAAGGGGATGGCGGATTTGCCCAGAACCTTCAGGAGCTCGCGACCGTGCGGGTGAACAACCTTCCACTGAAGATCTTCATCTTCGCCAACGACGGGTACGCGTCAATCCGCATGACCCAGCGAAACTATTTCGACGGCGGCTACCTGGGCTGCGATCCCACCACGGGGCTCGGCCAGCCTGAATGGCCGCTGCTCTTCCCTGCCTTCGGTATCCCATGCCTTGAGGTGGCAGAGGGGTGGGAGGACAACCCACGGTTTCAGGAGTTGTGGAATAGTAAGGGCCCTGCCGCGTTCATCGTGCCAGTGGACCCTGAGCAGACGTACTTCCCGAAGATCAGCAGTCGCGTTCGCGCGGATGGCGGCATGGAGTCGAATCCGTTGCACGTGATGAACCCCGATCTCCCGCCCGAGATCGCGGAAATGGTCTTCATTCATCTAGCGGGCGCGGACCGCCCTGAGGGAGAGCAGGCTTGAACAAGACTGAGCGCGAGATGATCGAGATCTTCAAGCGGGGCCGCAACGACTACGGATACGTGGGCGTCAAGGCCGAGTTTGAGGCCGAAGGCACTCGCATGGATGAGTTGCTGCGTCTGGTTGAGATCGCCCATCGCGCAGACATGAAGCTGGCCGTGAAGATCGGTGGCTGCGAGGCCGTGCGCGACCTGCTGGAGTCCAAGCAGGTGGGTGTGCAGTACATCATCGCTCCCATGGTCGAGACCGAGTACTCGCTCTCCAAGTACGTCCTGGCCAAGGACAAGTCGTACAACGCCGATGAGGCCGCGGACACGGAGTTCCTCTTCAACATGGAGACGATCACCGGGTTCGAGAACCGTGAGGCCATCGCCGATGAGTCCGCACGGGGCGGTATCGCCGGAATCGTGTTCGGCCGGGTCGACTTCGTCGGTTCGCTGGGCAAGGACCGCGACAGCATCAACGATGCTGACATCACCGACTACGTGCTGAAGACCGCCGAGCTGTGCAAGGCGAAGGGCCTCGACATCGTCGTGGGCGGCGGGGTATCAGCCGACTCACTGGCCTGTCTCAAGGAGATCCGCGCCGTCCATCTCACGCGGTTTGAGACCCGCAAGGTGCTGTTTGGCGCAGATGCCCTCGACCAGTCTGACGTTGCGGACGGCCTGCTGAACGCCGTGCACTTCGAGTTGCTGTGGCTGAAGAACAAGCGCGATTACTACGGCGCCATCCACACCGAGGATGACAAGCGCATTCAGATGCTCGACGCCCGCTGGGGCGTGCTGAAGGGCACTTCGAACTAGTCCGCTCCGGGTGGACAGGGTTTGCCGCAGCCGCGGCGAACCCTGTGCACCGTGAGCAAGCCACTGATCTCAGTCGTCATCCCCGCATATAACGAGCGGGACAACATTGACGAGTTGGGACGCCGCCTGGGCCTCGTGTTCGACGCGGAGTCCGCATATGACTTCGAGGCCATCCTGGTCGAGAACGGGTCGGGTGACGACACGTTCGAGATGGCAATGGCGCTTCACGACCGCGACCCGCGGTTCAAGGTCGTGCAGCTCTCGCGCAACTTCCGCATGGACGGTGGGCTGACTGCAGGCCTCAATCATGCGACTGGCGATGCCGCCGTGGTGATGGCGGGCGACCTGCAGGACCCTCCCGAGGTGATCCCACAGTTCATCCGCAAGTGGGAGGAGGGCTACGAGGTCGTGTACCAGATCGTCACCGAGCGCCAGGGCACCGGGCCGATCAGGCGCATGAACTCACAGTTGTTCTACATCTTCGCCGACAAGCTCACGGCAGGAACTATCCCCAAGAACGTGAGCGACTTCCGCCTGGTGGACCGCAAGGTCTATGAGACGGTCAACACCATGGAGGAGCGCAACCGCTTTGTGCGTGGGCTCTTCGCATGGGTGGGGTTCAAGTCGATTGGCGTTGAAGCGCCGCGGGCGCCGCGCGAGGCCGGGGTGTCCGGGGCCCACACCCTCAAGGTGCTCGATCTTGCGATGAAGGGCATCTTCGCGCACTCGTACCTGCCCCTGAAGTTCATCTTCGCCTTCGGGCTGGTCATGTCGGGGCTCTCGTTCATCGCCCTGCTGGTGATGGCGGTGTGGTTCATCGCCTTCGGTGTGCCATTTGCAGGCTTCGGCACGATCGTGTCGGTCATCGTGCTGCTCTTCGGGATCCTCTTCACGCTGCTCGGCCTCATGGCCGAATACATCGGTCTCATCTACGAAGAGGTGAAGCAGCGCCCGAACTTCGTGGTGCGAACCGAGGTCGGGTTCGACAACGACGAGGACAACGCCCGGCGCTAGCCCTTAATGAGGGTATGCACCACGTCGATCACGTGATCGATGTGGTCGGGCGTGAGGCCGGGGAATACCCCGAGCCACAGCGCGTTCTCCATCACGAAGTCGGCATTGGTGAGGTCGCCCACCACGCGATGCGTGATGTCGAGGTATGCGGGCTGGCGAAGCAGGTTGCCCGCGAACACAAGACGCGTGCCGATTCCCCGGTCGTTCAGCGCACGCACCAGATCGTTGCGGCTGATCGGCGCATCGGGCCGCATCGCAACCGGAAATCCAAACCAGCTGGGTTCGCTGTTGGGCGTGGCCTCTGGCAGCACCAGGCAATCCTGCAGGTCAGACAGCCCCTCGTACAGGTGATCGAAGTTGCGGGTGCGGGCCTCGATGAATCCATCAAGCTTGGCGAGCTGCGCCACGCCGACGGCGGCCTGCATGTC
>JBMOGE010000136.1:0-2894 GCA_049318525.1 Miltoncostaeaceae bacterium | reverse complement strand
GGTGAGCGATCCCACGGGCACGCTCGTGCGGCCGCTTCCGGTGATCCGGCGCATCGATGGCGCCGAAGGGGCCGCCGCGCTCGACGCGGTTATCGCCCAAGAGGTGCCCGAGGTCATCGTCATCGGGGAGCCGCTCCTGATGTCAGGCGAACGCGGGGAGCAGGCGCACCACTCGTCATCGTTCGCCGGTCGTCTGCGCGCGCGTGTTGATGCGCGTGTTGTGCTCACCGACGAGCGGCTGTCCACCGCCGAAGCCGAGCGGCTGCGCCGTGAGGGAGCGGCCACGGCCGATCTGGACAGCGTGGCGGCATGCGTCATTCTCGAGTCGTGGCTCCGCGCCCATGGGACGGCCTCGTGAGTACCAGGCCGCCAGCGGGTCGCCGCCCACGGCCCCAGCGCGCCACACCCGCGGGCCGCCGGGTACTGGTGGTGCTCATTCCCATCCTGGCGATCATCATCGCTGTCATCGCGGTGGTTGCCCTCACCCGGGGCGGCGGGGATGCACCGGTGGCCGCCGCTCCCACGACGACCGACGTGCTGCTCGTTGAAGGGCTCAGGCGCACCGAGATGGCAGACGTGGTGCAGGCGAAGACTGGGATCCCGGCCGCGCAGTACATCGCGGCCACCGACCCGTCGAAGGTGGGGCAGACCCTCGCGGGCACCAAGAAGCCCACGTCGCTCGAGGGCTTTCTCTTTCCGGCCACATACCCGGTGGATCCGAAGAAGCCCGTCAGCGATCTCGTCAACTACCAGTTGCGCACCTATTCCCAGCGCACCGCCGGCATCAACTACGCCTACGCGAAGAAGCACAACCTCACCAAGTACGACGTGCTCATCATGGCGTCCATCGTCGAGCGCGAGGCCAGTAACCAACGCGACCGGCGCATCATCGCGGGCGTGTTCTACAACCGGCTCAAACTGGGCATGCGCATCGATAGCGACGTCACGGTGCATTACGCGCTCGGGTCGTGGTCGAAGGAGTTGACGAGGGCCGACCTGAACATGGCCTCTCCCTACAACACGCGTCGCTACCACGGGTTGCCTCCTGGCCCCATCTGCAATCCGGGGCTCGGCGCCATCAATGCCGCCGCCAATCCGGTGCGTACGCCGTACCTGTACTTCGTGGCCAGCACGAGCGGAAAGGTCTTCTACGCGAAGACCGACGTGGAGTTCCAGCAGGCCATCGCGAAGGCGAAGGCGAACGGGTGAGCATGCAATCGCCCTGGCCAACGTCGAGCACGCGGTTCGCGGGTGTGATCGGCTGGCCGGTGGACCACTCGCTGTCGCCCTCCATGCACAACGCCGCGTTTCGTGCGCTGGATCTCGATTGGGCCTACCTGGCATTTCCCATCCATCCGGATCGGGTTGCGGATGCCGTGCGCGGGCTCTTTGCGGCGGGCTGCTCGGGCCTCAACGTGACCATCCCGCACAAGCAGGCAGTGATCGACTGCTGCTCATCGGTCAGTCTGGCCGTGGAGGCCATCGGCGCGGCCAACACGCTCATCCCAGATGGCGACGGCGGTATGACCGGCGACAACACCGACGCCGAGGGATTTCTGCGGGCGCTCGACGAAGCCGCGCCACTCGACCTTGACCGCGCCGAGGTGCTCATGATCGGTGCGGGTGGCGCCGCCAGGGCTGTCGCGTTCGCACTGCGGGGGCGCGGGGCCCGCCTGCGGGTGGCCAATCGCACGGAAGAGAAGGCCGCCGCGCTCGGCGAGGTCGTTCCGTTTACGCGGCAGGCCATGGAGGACGCCGCGGCATCGGCAGTGCTGGTCGTCAACACCACGAGCCTCGGCATGGGCAGCGATGTGATTCCTGCCGATCTGCCACTCGACTCACTTGGGCCGTCCACGGTGGCGTACGACCTCGTGTACCGGCGGGAGCCCACTCCGTGGCTTGTTGCCGCGGCTGGGCAGGGTGCACGGGTTGTTGACGGGGCGGGGATGCTGCTTCATCAGGGCGCCGCGGCATTTCGCCAATGGACCGGCGTGGAGCCGCCGCTCGACGCCATGCGGGCGGGGCTTCGGTCGCGCTAAGCCGTCCGGGTGGGGGCCTAGCGTGACGTGTCCTTCGCGACGCGGGGCGACACCATGACCACCTTCATCCACACCGCCGACTGGCACCTGGGAATGACCCGGCGATATCTCTCGCCGGATGCCCAGGCGCGCTATTCCGAGGCCCGGATCGAGTCCGTGCGCGAGATCGCCCGCCTCGCCGATTCGGAGGGCGCCGAGTTCGTGGTGGCCTGCGGTGACCTCTTCGACTCGAATCACGTGGATCGTCAGGTGGTTGCCCGCGCCGTCGATGCGCTCGGGGCATTCACGGTGCCGGTCTTCATCCTGCCGGGCAATCACGATCCCCTCGATGCATCGTCGGTGTACCGGTCGTCGGCCTTCACCGACCGACTTCCCCCGACTATCCATGTCGTTGAGTCCGCCGACCCAGTGTCCATCGGCGCGATTGAACTGGTGGGCGCCCCATGGCATGCGAAGAACCCGGGCCATGACCCCGCTGCACGGGCGATCGCGGATCTCGTTGCGGGCCCCACCCGTGTGCTCCTGGCGCACGGGGTGGTCGACGTGCTCTCGCCCGATGCGCACGATGCGTCGGTCATCTCCATGGCCGGCCTGCGGGAGGCGCTTGATGGCGGGCTCCTGGCCTATGTCGCACTCGGCGACCGCCACTCAGCCACGGAGGTTGGCGGCGACCCGCGCGTGCGCTACCCGGGCACGCCGGTGGCCACTGATTACGGCGAGGTGGACCCCGGGCAGGCACTCGTGGTGCGCATTCACGGCGCTGAGGTGCAGGTGGAGGCCCACCGCGTGGGTGCATGGACCTTCATGCGCACGGGCGTGCGGCTGGAGTCGCTCGACGATGTGGAGGCCCTCGAT
>JBMOGE010000135.1:0-2898 GCA_049318525.1 Miltoncostaeaceae bacterium | reverse complement strand
GCCATCTGCGTCTTCTCGAGGTAGTTCACCCCAATGGAACCGTCGTGCCCCTCCTTGGCCAGGAAGATCTCTGCGAAGTTGGTGACAACGGCAAGCTGAGCGCTCTCACGGCTGGGATGAACCACCAGCTGGGGTACGGCCCGAAACGGTGCCCCTTCGCCGATCCCTCCCTCCACGAAGTAGCGATCGATTACCTGTTGGGCGATGCGCGGGATGGGAAAGTGCGCGAGTGCACGGCGGTAATCCCCCGTGGGATCACCTCGCTGAAGCTGGCGGGTCACCATGACGTCGAGGCCGAGGCCCGACACCACGCCGAGATGCCCGGTGAGACTCACCGCACGGGCGAGTTTCCATCCCGACACGCCCGCACCCATCCCGCCCTGAATGATCTCGGGTGCCCACACTGGGGGGTCGGGCATTGGATCGGCCTCTGGTCGGAGCGACGGCTGCGAGGGTGGAGGCATCCGTCTGACAGCGGCCGGAACGTCCAGCCGTGTCGCCACGTGCTGGCTCCGGTGGTCGATCACGTCCTGCGCCTCAGTGCCGATGGACCACCACGCTCTCGATTGGCTGCCCTGCGGACTCCACTATTACTCTAGTCCGCAATGTGGAAATAAACTCTACCACCGCACAATCCCGGGGTGGCATCCGCGCGCATGCGCAGATGCGACGACTCACTGACTGTGCGCCCACCCCGTCTTGACGGCGTATTCCGATCGTCGACGTGATGGCGCCTACGAGGGGACAGGTGGTCAGCCGGGTGTGCACCCGCCCGCTCCTGCAAACCCAAGGGCCGGGTGATGGAGTTCTCTCAGCACCTCCCGGCCATAGATGGCGCGGCCCAGAATGGGTTGTAGGTAGATTGATTTCGTAATGCCGACGGTCTCCCACTCGGTGCGCTCTGCCTTCGGGCGCGCGCTCATCCCCCTCGCCGTCACCGCCCTCGCGTTGGTGGGTCTCGCTGCTGGCCCGGCAAGCGCCGCGACCGTGAGGCTTCCCGGCGGCAAGGTCCTCAGATACACACCCGTGCGGTCCGACCAGCCACCGGAGATGTCCGCCTTCGACCTCGCCTTCCACAACCTCGACTACAACGGCGGCCCGGTCATGCCGTCCAACACCAACTACACCATCTATTGGAGCCCCGGTGGCCTCTCCGACTTTCCCGCCGGTTACGCCAACGGGGTTGACCAGTACTTCGTGGACTTGGCGCACGACAGCACCCTGTCGCAGGCGAGCGGTGGGGCCGGGCGGCAGAACGTGGAGTCGGTCGCGACGCAGTACAACGACTCACGTGGCAACGTGGCCGCCTACGACTCGCACTTCGGTGGGCGCATCGTTGATACCCAGCCGTATCCAGTACGAGGCTGTACCGCCGCCGCCACTTGCCTGACGACCGCGCAGATGGAAGCTGAGCTCAGCCGTGTCGTTGCCAGCGGTCATCTGCCCACGGACCTCACACACCAATACTTCCTGATCACCCCACCCGGCGTTGAGAGCTGCTTCACCGGCGCGTCTGATTCCGACTGCTCGGCGGGCACGAGCCGGAGCAACTACTGCGCATTCCATGGCTCCATCGGGTCGGAGGATGATGCCTCGCTCATCTACTCCGTTGACAACTACGTCACTGGGGTTCGCGGTTGCGACGGCGGCTACCACCCCAACGGTGGCTGGGACGGCCTCATCTCGGGGGGCCTGAGCCACGAGCACAACGAGGCCATCACCGACCCGCTTGTCAACATACATACGGGATGGGCCGACTCCGCGACTGGCCTCGAAAACGGAGACAAGTGCGGCCAGGAGAACGGGCTCCAGGTGATCAACGGGCGCAACTACTGGTATCAGCCGGAGTGGAGCAACTTCGCCGGGCAGTGCCTCTACCGGCTGCCGCTCGTTCCCCTGCCGCTTACGGCGTCGTTCACGACCACGCGCATCTCAGGCACAACAGCGACCCTCACGGCCATCACCGATGCCGGTCCGGGAGCGAAATTCGTGTGGATCATCGATGACGGCTCCGACACGATCGAGACCGACTCACCCACCGTCTCTCACGAGTTCCCCTTCACGGGAACATTCGACGTCGCGCTCACAGTGATGCGGTCGGATGGCATGAGCAGGGGCGCGGCGAGCGAGGTCACCCTCGGCACAGCTCCGACCGCCGCATTCGCCGCGCCCGCCGATCTGCTCGTAGGAGACGACGCCACCTTTGACGCGTCCAGTTCCACAACGCCCAATGATGCAATCACTGACTACCGCTGGGCATGGGGCGACGGATCCGCCGATGGTGCGGGCGTCTCGGCGTCGCACCGGTTCAGCGCACCGGGGACGTACGCGGTGTCCCTCACGGTGACTGATGGAATTGGCCTGACCAGCACCGCGACCCATCAGATCGTCGTGGCGTCCCGCCCTGATGCTCCAGCGGCAGTTCCGACCGCGATCAGCGGGGCCTTGAAGCTTGGCTCCATGCACTCCTCGTACACACGACGCTCGGTGATCATCGCCTCGCAGGTGGCGCTCCCGGGACCAGGCACCGTCGTGGCCCGCGGCACTACGCGAAGCGGCACGCGCAGGGCCACTCGCTGTAACACGGTCTCGCACATCGATTCGGCCGGCACCTACACATTGCGGTGCACTCTCGGGCCGGCATCACGGGCGGGCCTGCGTCACCGGCGCCTCTCCCTGCGTATGGCCATTACCTTCATCCCGGATGGCGGCCCATCAAGCGTGTGGTCCCGCATCATCACCCTGGGGCGCCACACCTAGCAGCGACTCCCCGGGCTGGGCGGTTGCACACGTCACCCGCCACTTTCTGTGCGGCAGCTCACCCGTTGCTGTGCGAGAGTTGGCCTCATGGCCAGCGCCCCCGACCTCAAAGCCACAGCACGGGCGATTGCCGCACGT
>JBMOGE010000134.1:0-2972 GCA_049318525.1 Miltoncostaeaceae bacterium | reverse complement strand
CGCCGCGTGGTTGACGATGCCATCGTGTGGGAAAGGCCCTCCCCGATGTCGGACAGGGGGTCACGGGACATACTGCGCGCGCTCCAATCCGACGCCGATGAGCTCTTCAACCTGCTCGAGGGTGTTGACGAGGCCCTTGGCGACGACCACGCCGTCGACGGTATGGACGATGTACGGAGTGCCGGGCACGCCGAAGCGGTTGAACACGTCGGGTTCGGTGTCCTCGTTCACGCCCCTGATGGCCTGTCCATCGCGCCCGAGCGCGCGGAGGCCGGGCTCCAGTTCCCGGCACAGCCGGCAGCGGTCCGACCCGAAGGCGATGACCTCTGAGCCGATGCCCAGGACCCCGTCGATCGCGGGCGCGCGCTCTCCGAAGGGTGGCCCTTCCTCCGCGATCTCAAGCGCACTGCGTGGGCCGAGCCGGCGCTCAAGCACGCCCACCTGGCGGTACAGGGCAAGCACGAGCAGCAGCAGACCGCCCACGCAGATCGCGAGGGCCCCGAGCGCCACAGACACCGCGACGTCACGGGACACGGCGGGGTCCACCTCAAGCGCCACCAGAACGCCCGCTCCCGCGATAGCCATCGCCCGCAGGCACAGCAACCAGGCGGGCCGCTCGGCGTCGCCCCCGAAACAGTTGCAGCGCATCCGGTTCGCGCCTCGCGCCCAGCGGGCCGCCAGTACGACGGTGAAGATGCCGCCGAGAACCGCGGCACAGACCCCCCCGATCGCTGCGGTGGCAGGCACCAGCACGAGTGTGGCGATTGCGATTTCGATGAGTGCCAGCGCCGGTGATGACGCCCGTACAAGCCATCGTGGCGTGCGCGGCGCGTCAAGCACTGGGGCGGCACCGGGCTGGATCTTCGTGGTTGCCGCCCACGCCAGCACCACCGCGATCATCACGCGAAGCGCGACGTCAATCACAGTGAGGCCGTCCTTGGAGTCGGCAGTGTGCGTTCAACATGATCGGGCGCAGCAGATTGGAGGAGGCGTTCGTCTACTGATGGGGCATGCGGTGTGCAGGCAGCCCACGTCGGTTCCGCACGCGTTTCCGGGAGAAATCCTACACGGGCTGGGGCAGCCGGAATCGACGATTGAGGTCACGCCCCGGGCGGCAAATCGGAGAGCGACGCGAAGGTCGCGACGCACGCAGGCATCCCGGCTGAGGTTGTCGACGAGCCCCGCCCGCCGGAGAAACCAGGTGGGATGGTGGAATGGATTCAGTTCCTGACCGAGTCGTTGCGTAATAGGGGCATGGGTGCGAAACTTTGCTTTATGACCCATTTCACCCGGCGCCAGTTGTTGGGGAGGGCTGCCATCGCTGCCGGCGCTACGGCGGCCATGGGAACTTCCGGTGCCGCCCTGGGAGCCGCAGCGGGCGGAAGCGTGCCGGACCTTCCCGACCCGTGGCAGATGTTCAGGTGCGCATCGTGGAACGACTCCACGCTCTTCACCTTCGGCAGCGCCGCGTCGGGGGCCGCCGAGATCGGTGAGGTGATGCAGTTGGTGCGCGTGGTGCGTGAGCGCACCGGCGACCCGGTGAACCCCACCCGGGACGACTTCACCGTTCTCGTGCACGAGTGGCAGCGCCTTGCGGCGCGCCTGGAGCGGCGCGCGGCTGAGGCCCAGGCTGCCGGCAATCTGGTGAGTGCCCGGCAGCAGTGGCTACGCGCCTCCACCTATCAGGCGCAGGCGCTCTTCTTCGTGCTGGGCACGTCAAGGCCGAGCCGCGAAGCAGCCATCTTCCGGTCATGCGAACAGGACTGGCTGAACGGCATCGCGCTGTGGGACGTCCCGGTTGTGCAGGTGGGCATTCCCTATCAAGGCGTCACCATGCCGGCCTATCTGTTCCGACCTGCGGATGACGGGCGCGCCCGTCCGACGGTCATTATCTGCAACGGGAGCGACGGGCAGAATGTCGATCTGCTGGCCGAGGGCATCACGGCAGCGCTCGACCGCGGATACAACGCGATCACGTTCGAGGCACCTGGTCAGATGTCGTTGCTGTTCGTGCAGCAGCAGCCAATGCAAGCCGACTGGACCGGCATCATCGATGCAGTTGTCGCGTGGCTGAGCCCTCGGTCCGATGTGGACGCCTCGAGGATCGCCGCGGTCGGCATCAGCCTGCTGGGGATGGTGTTGTCGAGCGCCGCCGCCGGATCCACCGGGCTCGCCGCAGGCGTGCTGGAGCCGGGCGCATATTCGCTTCCGCAGGTGTGGGGCGACCAACAGTCCCTCACGGCCATCCGCGAGACAGCCGATGCCCCGGCGTCGGTGCAGCGAAAGGTGGCGGCAGAGGTGAATGCGGGGATGGCCAACGCCTGGAAGAGCATGACCGCTCTGGAGCGGTTCACGCTGTCCAAGCGGAGTGAGCTCTACACGCCCAATGCCCTCCAATGCGGTCGCAGGGGAGTACCTCCCAGCGACTACTACGGGCTTGGCAAGGCCATTCTCGCGTTTCAGTATCAGGAGGATCTTCCCCGAATCCGGATTCCCATGTACATCTGCGACAACCAGCTCGATGAATTTTTCGGGCCGCAGGCGCGCAGGATCCCGGGCATGCTCACCGGACTGAACGCCAACCAGAAGTTCCTGCGCTCGCTCACGGTGCAGACAGGGACGCAGTTCCACGACCAGCCCCTGGGGCCGCAGGCCTCCCAGGAGTTCATCTTCGACTGGCTCGACGCCGTCCTCGCAACCTAGTTGTCGTCGAACTCCGGGAGGGGTGGGAAGACGACGGTCATCACCGCGCCACCCCCGTCGGCATTGCCAGCGGAGACCGCTGCGCCGTGGATGTCGGCGACTTGGCGCACGATCGAGAGCCCGAGCCCTGAGCCGGGCATTCCGCGGGCGGCGGGCGACCGGTAGAAGCGGTCGAATACATGGGGCAGGTCGTCGGTGGCAAAGCCCGGACCGTGATCGCGCACTGTCAGCGTGCGGTCGTGGAGGCGCACCTCGATGGGGCGGTCCGC
>JBMOGE010000133.1:0-2998 GCA_049318525.1 Miltoncostaeaceae bacterium | reverse complement strand
GGCTCCACCTCGGAGGCGATCTGCGCTGCCAGCTCGCGGGTGGGTGCCAGCACAAGGGCGCCGGGGTATCCATGCGGCTCATTCAGAAATTCGACCGTGGGGATGGTGAAGGCGAGGGTCTTGCCCGATCCGGTCGGTGCGCGCACCGTGAGGTCGCGCCCCTCGAGGGCCTCGGGGATCACCATCTCTTGTACTGGGAAGGGCGCGGTGAAGCCCTTGCCTTCGAGCACTGCGCAAACAGCCTCGCTCACGCCGAGATCGGCGAAGGATGCGTCAGACATTCGGTTGTTCTCCTTGCGGCAGGCGCCGCGGTGGACGAGGAACCATCCACCGGGAACAACGGAGTGTCCGTTGGGGGTGCTTCCTCACGGCGGCGCACCGAGATGTGCTCCGCTCGCACGTGACGGTATCAGCCGGGCCGGGGAGGGGTGGGGAATGTATGTTCTGCAGCCCAGTTTCGATAACCGACATAAGAGAGTGCCCGTTGCCACTTTTCCGCCGCCTCCTCGCCACCACCGTCCTGATGGTGGCCGGCACGCTGGCGCTCGCAGGCACAGCGACTGCGACTCCAGCCCTCGGCACCATCACCAGCATCGCTCCGTCGTCGGGGCCAGTGGCTGGCGACACCACTGTGACCATTCTCGGCACCGACCTGTACTACGGCACGTCGGGGCCTGCCGTCACCATTGGGGGCAACCCCGCCCCGGTGACGTCATGGCGACGGTACGGCGCCGTCGGTGAGACTGAAGTCATCGTCACCACCCCCGCCGGTACCGCGGGCGCGGCCGACGTGAGGGTGGTCACTGCAGAAGCTGGTTATGGCGACATCCTGTTGGGCGAGAGGACGGGGGGCTTCACATACGTCGCCCCGGAACCGCCGTTTGCCGTCACCGGGGTGAGCCCGGCCTCGGGTCTCAGCACCGGCGGCGAGCCCATCACGATCACGGGGAAGGGGTTCTCCGGGGGTTCTGTACCCAGCGTCACCGTGGGCGGCACAGCGGCGACCGATGTCGCCGTTGTGAATGACACAACCATCACGGCGATGACGCCATCGCATGCCGCGGGCAGTGTTGGTGTCAGTGTCACGCACGATGGGATCGAGGCCACCAGGGCCAGCGCGTATACCTTCAATCAGGGGTATTGGCTGACGGTCACAACCCAGCGACCGGCCAACATCGGCAACCTCACGTCGCCTGGTGCCATGGGCACACCGGCGTCCGGTGCGTGGGCGACGACCACCACCACCACGGTGGACGACGCGGGGATCAGGAAAAAAGGCACCACCCACACGGGGTACTTCGGCGGCATCAACTGCGGACAGCGGAGCACCTTTCTGGACGACACGGGACTTCTTTCTACTCGAACGTGGACGACCGAGACGTGGGAGGCCGGCGCATGTCGCTACGCATTCGCCGCGGGCAGGAACGTGAGCCTCTCGGCCCTCACCAGTTCGTTTCGTAGGAACAACTTGATCCTTTCGCTGCCATTTCTCACGCAGATGGGTTTTCTGGGGGCGTGGGGAGGGGATTGCCCCGCCTCCACCCCCGGGGGCTCCTGCTCAATCGCCATGACGGCCGACCGCACCGTGCGCGTCACCTGGGGCTACATCAGCCTTGGCATCCTGAACATCTTCGCCGATGTCGTCGCCCCCGTCTTTGCCGCCGACGGCTCATTGCAGTACTACAAGGCATCCGGGGTGATGTCGGCACCGCCCACTGTCATCGGGGGCCTCCCCTCATATCTCTTCTATGCATACCTTCCAGTGAGTACGGCGACATCCCGCCAGCGTGCGACGGCCACACAGACTGGGCCGGCGGCCTGCCGCACCTCTGCGCACGTGTCCGGACGCCGCATGCAGGCCACGTGCGCCGTCACCCCGGCACTCGCTCGCGCGCTGGCCAAGGGGAGCGTCCGCCTGACCACTCGGTGGTACGTGCGCCTGCCGCACCAGTCCAATCGGGTCCTTATTCGCGGGGGCCATATAACGCTGCGGGGCCGCCGGACGTCCGCCATTACTGGGTAGATGTCGGGCTCACGCGCAGTCTGAACGCCTGAAGGCCCGTCCGGTTCTCCTCGACGACGCTACGAATGCCATCCCGGCACAGCGTTGAGGGGGGGGAACGGACGCGTGTTCCGGGCTATACGCCCGCTCCCAATGAATCCCGACGTCCGGGGGCAGGTACGGCCCGGGGCACGCACGCCCCGCTGGTAGCCTCCCCGGCCGTGGCGGAGCGTCCCTCAATTCTCGACGGCGTGCGTGATCGATTCGCCGCATCCACCGACTTCACCGTCGGGCTGGAGGAGGAGTACCAGCTTCTCGACCCCGCCACGTGCGGTCTCGTCCCGCGCTTCAACGATCTGGTTGATGCCGCCCCGGCAGATCTCACTCCGCATCTGGCTGGCGAGCTCATCTCAAGTGAGATCGAATACCGCACTGATGCCCATCCGGGATTCATCGATGCGGCTCGGGATCTGTGCGAAGGGCGCCTCGCCGTTGCCGGGCTCTCAGCCGCGCAGGGCGTGGCCATCGGCATCACTGGGTGCCACCCGTTCAGCCGGTGGCAGGACCAGCACATCATCGACACGCCGCACTACCAGCGGGTGGAGGATGAGCTCGGCTACATCGCGTGGATCAACAACACCTGGTCGCAGCACCTTCACGTGGGAATCCGCGACGCCGACCGGGCAATCGCCATCTGCACGGCCATGCGAAGCGTGCTGCCCGAGATTCTCGCGTTGTCTGCCAACAGCGCGGTGTACGAAGGACGCCTCACCCGGCTGCACTCCACCCGCACATCGCTGTTTACCCGCTCGTTTCCGCGGTGCGGGATCCCCGACCCGCTCCGCGACTTCGCCGAGTACGAGCAATTCGTACACCTGCTTGAGCGCACCGGATCGGTTGTTGAGAGCACGCAGATCTGGTGGAGCATCCGGCCGCACCACAGGTTTGGCACCATCGAGGTGCGCATTGCCGATGGCCAGACCGAGATGGTCGAGG
>JBMOGE010000132.1:0-3056 GCA_049318525.1 Miltoncostaeaceae bacterium | reverse complement strand
TGTCCGACATCGGGGAGGGCCTTTCCCACACGATGGCATCGTCAACCACGCGGCGTTCCTTCATCGCCCGGGTGGGCGGCTTCGCCCTCGCCCTCGTCGGACTCCCCCTTGTGGCGGACGCCCCGGTCTCGGCTGCCGAGGCCGCCCCGCTGCCGGGAACCAATCCGGTGGGGACCTGGTACGGCTTCTGCGGCCATTACTGGACGACCGGCGCCTGCCCGGGGCCCGGGCCGGCACCGCGCACCGATGCACACGGGTACCCAGTGGATGTGAAAACGGGTGCCCCCATCGACAACCTCGGACGTCGCGTCAATGCCACCGGGCAGGTGGTTGACAGCACGGGCACTGTCCTTCGCACGCCCGATGGGCTGCCGCTCCCACGCGCACCCCGCACTCGGCTGTGCGAGGGGTGGGCTGTCTCCAAGTACGGCCTGAACGCGGCAATGCAGGGCTCGTGGTACCGGTGCTGCGACGGACAGGTGCGGCGCATTTCCGACTGCCGCAGCACCAAGTCAACGCGCATCAACGGCGACGCCGGCCTTACGGGCTACTGCAAGCCCGGCCGCACCGTGTTCTGCTTCATCTACACCGAGACAGGGGTCCCATGCTGAACGTCGTGCTGATCGTCGGCATCGCGCTTGCCGCGCTTGTTGCGGGCGTGTCGGGTGCATGGTCGCCATGCGGCTTCGCGATGATCGAGACCTTCACGCCGCACCTGTGCGGTGGGCGGGGTCGCCGCAACCTCGGGGTGGCGCTGTTCGCCGTCGGCGCAATCGTCGCCTCAGCCGCCCTCGGCTGGGTACTCGGGCTCGTCGGAGCCGGGCTTCCATCGTCACTGACGCTCTCGCTTCTGGCCGTGCTGGCCCTGGTCGGGGCCATGCGCGACCTCGGCATCATGCGCATCCCGCTCCCCCAGCGACGCGGGCAGGTGCCCGAGTCGTGGCGCCGCGAGTTGCCGCTTGTCGTCTGGGCACCGGCCTACGGGATCATTCTGGGCCTTGGCGTCCTCACCTTTCAGGTGGTGTCAACCTTCTGGGTCGTGGCCGGTGCGTGCATCGCCATCGGCAATCCCACGACGGGGGCAGCGTGCTTCGCGCTCTTCGGCCTCGGGCGCGTGCTGATGGTCATCATCCCGCCACGCCTGGCAGAGACGTACGCAGCCGGCGCAATTGGCATCGGCGTCGCCATGCCGGTTGTTCGGCGGGTCAACGGCCTGGTTCTCCTGGCCGTCGGCGTCCTCGCATTCGGCGCCTCGCCGGCGCTCGGTGCCGATGGCGTGGGCCCCATCGGCACGTATCTCCCCTCTGCCGAGGGAGCCACGCTCGCCGTCACCCAGGGGGGCGGTGACGGCACGCAGGCGGTCATCGTGACCGGCGCAGGCATCACCGCCACTATCGCGGGCGCATCTTCGCCGTCGGTGTCGGGAAACCGCGTTGCGGTGGTGTGTGTGGCAGACACGCCGCCGTGCGGACCGGTTGGAGGAGTTGCAGTCGTCGACTGGACGACATGGACGGCCACTCCGCCGGAAAGCACTGACGCACTCCCCACCTACCCCCTGCCGATATACCCAATCATCGAAGGCGCGATCCGTCCCTCCCTCTCCGGCTCGCGGCTGGCGTACGTCGTCTCCGAGGGCAGCCGCCAGGCGCTGTACCTGATCGATCTCAACACCGGCACCAGAACCCGTGTCACCACGGTGCCCGCCACATACGACATCAGTGGTCCATCGCTCAGCCCGACGGCCCTGGCATGGGCACGAAATGCCGGCAGCGGATCGTCAGTCTGGGTGAGAAACCTCGCACGGGGCAGCCAGCGGTCAATTGCCACGTCCACGCCCGGGACGATTCTCATCACCCCCTCGGTCTACGGAAACCGCATCGCGTGGATCAGCCAGAACGGCGAGGTCGCGGCACGCTCGAAGGTCGTGGTGGCCGCGCTGGGGGGTGGCGCCCAACGGACGGTCGCGACGGTCGTGAGCCGCACGGACATCCTCTGGGGGACGTCCCTCACGGCATCGACCGTCTACACCACGCGCTGGAACCCGTTCAATGCCACCGATCTGGGTACCCAGCCCATCGGGCGCGTTGTGCAGTACGCCGTCCGTTAGACCCCCACGTGCGGGGCAGTGGGCAAAGGGACTGTTCTGAAGTAGTCCCGCCGCCCATCGCAGCTGAGGATCTCGGCGCCTCGTTCGCGATTCTGTACACGCGGGGTATGGAGTTCAGTACAACGCATGCGTACCACAACTGGTGTCATATGCACACCTTTGTGGTACGTTCACCCCGTGGACCTCTCCGTCAGCGAAGCGGCGTCAGTACTCGGCGTAAGCCGCCAGCGCATTCGCGCGCTCGCGCTGAGCGGGGCGCTTCCGTCACGCCGAGTCGGTGGGAAAGCCATCCTCATCGACCGCGATTCGGTCGAGCGACGCAAGGCCGATGTCGCGCGCCCAGGCAGGCGTCTCTCTGAGCGTTCCTGCTGGGCTGTCCTCCGCAGCATGGCGGGCGATTCAATGCCGGAGCTGTCTCGTTCAGAGCGTGCCCGGGCTGCGAGCAGAGCTCTTCACCTCTCCGATTACCAGCCCGGGCAGATGCGTCATCGCGCATCAGAGATATTCATGCGATGCCACCCGGGTGTACTCGACCGACTTCGCGCCGACCCCCGCCTCTCGCTCAGCGGGCGGGACGCCGCTGCTGTCCACCACGCAGACATTGTGCTCGGCGACAACGTCGATGCATACGTGCACGCCGCACTCGTTGACGACGTGCAAGAGGACTTCGGGCTGATCTCGGCACGCCGGCAAGACGCAAATGTCGTACTGCGGGCGATTGCCTATGAGCCGGCGCAACAACTCGTATCGGAGCCCATCGTCCCCGCGCTCCTTCTTGCGCTCGACCTCATCGATGCAGGGGATGAGCGAGGCGTCCGTGCTGGACGTGCGCTTATTGCCGAGGCACGGGACTTGGCCGGGCCCCTCAACGCATGATCACGCTGCTGCCGCTCGATCCTCAGACGGCGGCGCTCTGGGATGCGCTCTTAGATATCTCCGAGGCCATGGG
>JBMOGE010000131.1:0-3132 GCA_049318525.1 Miltoncostaeaceae bacterium | reverse complement strand
AACAGCGGCTATCACTTCCAACTGCTCACCTCGGTGATCGAGGTCAACGAGCTGCAGAAGCGCCGGGTTATCGGCAAGCTGAGGCGCCACCTTGGGCAGCTGGAGGGCCGCGTGGTGGCACTGCTCGGGCTGGCATTCAAGCCGGGGACCGACGACATGCGAGAGGCATCCAGCGCCGTTCTGGCTGGTCGACTGCTGGCTGAGGGAGCAACGGTGCGGGGATACGACCCCGTGGCCATTGAGGCTGCGCGCGCCCGCCTGCATGCGGTGGATCTGTACGAGGATGTCGAAGCCTGTGTGCGCGGCGCCGATGCCGTGGTGCTGGTGACCGAGTGGCCCGAGATCCTCGCGCTCGACTGGGCACGGGTGCGGTCGCTCATGCGCGGCGACGTGCTGGTTGACGGCCGAAACGCCCTTGATCCGGCAACCATGGTGGCCGCCGGCTTCGCGTACGAGGGCATCGGACGGGTGATCCCGTCGTGAGCGGTATCGCAGGGGTGGATCAGGCCGTCATCCTTGTGGGCGGTCAGGGCACGCGCATGCGCCCCCTCACCGACACCCGGCCGAAGCCCATGCTCCCGTTGCTCGACCTGCCGTTTGTCGAGCGCCAGGTGGAGCACCTTGCGCGCGCAGGCGTCACCACCATCGTGTTCTCGTGCGGCTACCGGCCAAAGGAGATCGAGGAGTATTTCGGCGATGGGTCATCCCGGGGGCTCACGATGGGGTATGTGGTTGACCCGGAGCCACTCGGCACGGCCGGAGCCATTGCGAACGCCGAGTCACTGCTGCACGAGGGTGACGTATTCGTGCTGAACGGCGACATCCTCACCGACCTCGACCTGGCCGCGCTCGTTGCGCACCACCGTGGTCTGGGGGCAGACGCCACCATCGCCCTCACCCCGGTTGAGGACCCGAGTGCATTTGGTCTGGTGCGAACCGACGTCGACGGCCGGGTGAGCGAGTTCGTGGAGAAGCCGACTGCAGATGAGCTGATCCCCGGCGAGCCCTATCGCATCAACGCCGGTACGTACGTGCTGTCGGCCGCAGCTCGCGACGCCATCCCAAAGGGTGTGCAGGTGTCGATTGAGCGCGACACCTTTCCGCTTCTGGCCGCGCGACACGCGGTGGGGGCCCTGGCGTCTGATTCCTACTGGCGTGACATCGGCACCCCGGCCTCGTACCGCGATGCCCACCTCGACGTGCTGGCGGGGCTCGTGAGCTTCATTCCCTCTCCCGGCGCATCATGGGTTGACGACACCGCCACCGTGGACCCCTCTGCTGTGATCGGTGCCGGTTCGTGCGTCGGCCCCGGCGCCGTCATCGCATCGGGTGCGGTTGTGGATGGCGCCATCGTGGGTGGTGGCAGCGTGGTGGGGGAGGGCGCCCGGGTGACCGGTGCCGTGCTTGGCCGACGGGTCACGGTGGCCCCGGGTGTGGTCATCACCGGCATGGTGGTTGCAGGGGACGATGCAACGTTCCCGGGCGGCCTGGTGATCGACGGCGAGGCAAGTATTCCCAGCGGGTCGACGGCGGGGGACACCGAGGCCCGCTGATAGCCTGATCCGCATTGCCGGGGCCATTCCCGGCGTGATCAGGGGGACTCATCAGGATGTCGGAACTGGACCTTCCCGAGGTACTGGGTGTTGACCGCGCGGGGCTCATTGACGGGCTCGCGTCATCGGTTGCGGTGTTCGATCAGGCGCGTTCGGCTGCCGAGGCCCTCGAGATCCCGTTCCCATCCGATGCCGTGAAGGACGTGCTGATCTGCGGCATGGGAGGGTCGGCCGTCGCGGGCGACCTCGTCACCACGCTCTATTACGAGCAACTGCGGCGTCCGGTGCAGGTGCACCGCGGCTACTACCTGCCCGGCTGGGCCGGTCCCGACACGCTCCACCTGCTGTTGTCGTACTCGGGCGAGACTGAGGAGACCCTCACCGCCGCGATGCAGGCAATGGAGCGCGAGTCGCCAGCACTTGCCGTGACAAGCGGCGGCAAGATCGACACCTGGTACGGCGAGCGCGGCGTGCCCGTGCTGAAGATCCCGGGTGGCCTGCAGCCGCGCATGGCACTGCTGCACATGCTGGTGCCCACCGTGGTGTTCATGTCACGCCTCGGCATCATCCCCGATCAAACCGCCGAGCTCGACGCCGCGCGCGAGTCCATCGCCGCCGCGATCGACGCCTATGGCCCCGACCGCCCCACCGAGGCCAACACCGCCAAGCAACTGGCCATGCGTCTGGCCAATCACGTACCGCTTATGTACGGGGCGGAGGTCACCGCCGGGGTCGCGTACCGCTGGAAGTGCCAGTTCAACGAGAACGCCAAGCAGCCCTCATTCTCCTCTGTGCTGCCCGAGCTCGACCACAACGAGATCGTGGGCTTTGAGAAGTCGGGTGCATTCGGTGAGCAGGCCGTTGTCGTCATGCTCAAGGACCCCCGCCAGCACCGTCAGGTTGAGCGTCGCATCGCGCTCACCCGCGACATCATCCGACCGGGTGTCAGCGACGTCATCACCATTGAGGGTGAGGGGGAGACCCCCCTTGCGCGCCTCATGGACCTGGTGCTGCTGGGCGACTACGTCTCGCTCTATGCCGCCTGCCTCAGGCGCGTCGACCCCGAACCCGTCGATTCGATCGGCACCCTCAAGATGGGGCTTGCCACCACAGGAAACCAGCGCCTGCAGTCCGGGCAGTCGGGCTCCATCTAGTACGCCGCCCGCAGGGTGGGGAGTTGAGGCCGGGCCCAACTGGGGCGGATGACCGATACGTCTACTCAGGCTGCGGGGGACGTCGGGCCCAACCGGGTTCGGCCGTCGACAACTCCCGATGCAACCAATCGCGGAAACGGCCCGCAATTGGTGGCGCGCTGCGGTAGTCGCCGACCGAACCCGGTTGGACCCTCTCACCACTAACGAATGAACGTTCACACCAAGGTCCGTGACCCGGGCGCATCCGCAGCGAGCTGGTGGGGCCGGGATGGTGCGACGAATACCGCAGCATTCCGCCCTGCCCCCCGGGCGCAGCCCGTGGCATGCGGCATCGCGCCTTTTCGACGCGCCATCCCGGCCCCGCCAGCGACCCCCGGAAACACACCGGGGCACGGGGTCCCCTCTGGTACCCTCCGCCGGCTTCC
>JBMOGE010000130.1:0-3164 GCA_049318525.1 Miltoncostaeaceae bacterium | reverse complement strand
CCGAGATCGCCTTGACACTGAGGTCGGTTGAGCCTGAGGCGATGAGGTCCTGGGCGGCGCGAAGAAGGGCCGCACGACTGCGTGTCCTGCGGCGCACTGTCGTCGTCACCGATGTGTCGATCGTCATTAGAGAAGGCCCCCCTCCGTTCGGCAGCATAGCGAATGCCGGCGACTGACTCTAATTGGACTCAGTACCAAATATAGGTGTACGATTCCAAATAAGAGTCAACGTTGGGAGAGTCGGAATGTGGATTCGTCGCCTGGTGACCGCCGTGGGTGCCATCTCGCTGCTGGTTGCGGGGCTTGCTCTGGTGCCCACACCGGCCCAGGCCGCGGGGACGGATCAACTCTTCTGGGTCGGCTCGACAACGACACCAGTGGCGGATGGGCTTTTCGGAGCGACCGCTGCAACGGTTCCGTCTGCCACCAACCTCGGGAGCCAGGCCGGTCTCTATCGGACTCTCGCGACTGATGGCACCTACCTGTACTTCTCGGATGGCACCAATCTTGTTCGAACCGGACTGGATGGAACCGGGAAGACAACAGTGGTGGCTGGCGTGCCCAGTCCAGAACAGGTCACGTTCGCGGGCAACTACCTCTACTTCACCCTCTACAACGGTGGGGTGTACGGCGTCAGCCTGGCCATTCTGCCGGCCTCGGCGAGCCAGATCTTCACGGTGGCGGGAGGCGGGTGGAACGGTGTGACGGTATCGGGTAACACCATCTACGCAATCAACAACAGTGGTAGCGGAGCTCAGGGAGTTCAGGGCCTCTACTCCGCCACCCTGAACGGGGTAAGTGCCGTGACTGCGACCATGATCGATGCCAGTGCGGTCATGACTTACGGCGCCACCAAGATCTACGCGTCTGCCGGCAAGATCTACGCGGCAGGTTCGACTGGCTCGATCAAGGTGCGGGATGCAAGCGGCGTGTGGACGTCCGTCAGCGTCGCCGACGCAACAGGCCAAGGCGTGTACTCCGTGTCGGTCATTGACACCACCATCTACTTCTCGACATCAAGCGCGATTGGCTCGGTCAGTACGGGAGGTACAGGTGCGACCATCCTTACGAGTGGGTCGCAATTCACGGGCGTTTGGTGCGTCACAGCGGCTCCACCCACCGGGACCAGCGCCTATACGGTGACGTACAACTCCAATGGCGCAAGTAGCGGTTCCGTCCCCATCGACTATGGGAGCCCATACTTCGCAGGCTCAACAGTCGCTGTGCTCGGCAACACCGGAACGCTGACGAAGACCGACAATCAGTTCTACGGCTACTGGGGCCTGGATGGTGCGACGAGCGGCACTCTCAAAGCGCCGGGTTCCACGTTCACGATCTCGCAGAACACAACGCTTTATGCGCAATGGGTCGGAGGTCCACTCGCCTACAGCCTCAGTTCGGGCGGTCCGATCGTCACCACATCGGCCTTCCCCGCAACTGCGAACGGCCAGACGTCGGAGATGACGGTCTACATGCGAAACACCGGTGCGACAACTTATCCCAATGTTGCCAATGGCGGTGGAGGCGTTGGTGCGCCCATCTCCTCCACCTGCCCCTCGGGTGGTGGTACTGCGTTCTTGATGAATGCCGAGTGCCAATTCACACTCCGGTGGACTGCTTCTGGGAATCTCAGCAATACGTTCAGCTATTCATATGGAGGCCCTTCGCCGGCGTACCTCACGTTGACGGGGACGATGCTCAACGCGGCACGCACGCCGACGTTCTCCGCGCCGGTGGGCACTGTTGACGGCTACACGGTCAACGTGACGAACTGGGACGCCAACTGGACCTGGACCCCGTCGGTTGGCTCAGGCTCGGTCGCCGCCGGGACGGGTTCGGGGTCCACCCTGCCGTTGACGGTGAGCGGCCTTGGTGCGAGTGCTTCGGCAACGATCACTATGCAGACAGCGAGAAGTGGATACGCGGATGGAAGTGCGACGGTCACGAGTTCAGCACTAACGCCGGCCCGCACCCCAACGTTCGACACCCCAGTCCCGACGCTCGACGGCTACACGGTGAACGTGACGAACTGGGACACGAACTGGACGTGGACCCCGTCGGTTGGCTCGGGCGCAGTGACGGCGGGCGCTCCATCGGGCGCGCTCCTCCCGTTGACGGTCACTGGTCTGGCCGCAGGCGTCTCCGCAACGGTTACGACGGCTGCCGGGCGAACGGGCTATGTGACGGGTACCGCCACGGTTTCAGGCACCGCGAAACCGGCATCGGGTGGTGGTGGCGGAGGCTCCTCGGCCAGCACGGACACGCCGACGACGCCGACGACGCCCACGACTCCACCCATCGTGACACCGTCGACACCAGAGCCCCTCGGGCCGCAGGATTCCCCGACGGCAAACACGCTGCAGCCGGGCGGGACGGACGTGACGGTAGGCGGCACGCCGGTAACGGTCACGACGACTCCTGTTCCCAAGACGGGGTCCGTTGCGGGCACCGGTGACGGCTGGACGGTCACCGTGGGCGGTCGCACGCCAGCAGGTGGCGTTGAGCCACTGACATCGGCCGGTGACGTGCAGATTCCGCAGGGCGGCGGAGTGCATGTCAGTGGCTCGGGATACCAGCCGGGCACGACGGTGGCGGTCTATGCGATGAACCCGGCGTTGCTACTCGGGACGTTCACGGTGGGCGCTGACGGTTCGTTCGCGAGCACGGTGACCCTGCCCGCCGGCATCAGTGCGGGCAATGCGGTGATCCAGGTCAACGGCTACGCATCTGCCGGTGTCGTCCGGTCGTACTCGCTTGGTGTGAAGGTCGCTCGAGTTGCGGGCGCCAAGGTGCTCACCGTCAAGAGGACGGTCTACTTCGCGGCGGGCTCGAGCTGGCTCAGTCCAACCACCAAGTCAACTCTTGCTGATGCGGTCAAGGCCGTGCCGAAGGGTGCGAAGTCGGTGAGTGTCGTGTGCACGGGAAACGTCCAGGGCACGAGCGACACGAGCAACGACTTCACGCTGTCGACGGCGCGTGCGACGAATGTCGCTGCCCAGCTGAAAGCCGACAAGCTCGTGGGCAAGTACTACGTGACTGGCCGCGGTATCGCGAAGGAGTCAGGTGCACTCGGGCGCAAGGTCATCGTGACGGTGACGTACCGCTGACCTGCCCATCTCTCAATGCGTCGTCACTTGTGGGTGCTTCGACCACCCGGAGAACCC
>JBMOGE010000129.1:0-3275 GCA_049318525.1 Miltoncostaeaceae bacterium | reverse complement strand
GCAAGACCCGCATGGGCCCGGCCATCCGTCACACCACCAAGCGGCTCATGAGCGTGGACAGCAACGTCAAGATCATGATCCTGCTGACCGACGGCAAGCCGTACGACTCAGACACCTATCAGGACAACGCCTACGCCCAGGCCGATACCCAGATGGCCCTGCGCGAGGCGCGTCGCGAGAAGATCCACCTGTTCTGCGTCACCGTCGACCAGGAGGGCGCGGACTACCTGCCCACCATGTACAGCGACGCGAACTTCGTGGTGATTGACGACATCAGCACGCTGCCGCAGAAGCTGCCGCAGCTGTACCGCCGCCTCACCACGTAGCCGCGATGAGGGTGACCCGCTGGCTGCCGCTCGCTGTGCTTGTGGCCACGGTCGTGGGTGTGGGCGTGGGGTGCGGTGGCGGATCACCGCTGGATACGTCGGACGCCCGCACCTGCGAGAAGGATGTGACGGCAGCCGACGACCTGCACATCGTCGAGTTCGCGGCCGTGCCCGACATGTCGGCGGCCTACGGCATGACCGACTGGCAGGCGCGCGGGCAGTTCGTGGTGGACGCGCTCCGGGCGACCGCGGAGTCGTCGCAGGCGGAGGCCATCACCATGGTGAAGGACGCCGGCATCTGCATCCACCGCACCACGGTCAACTGGATCTCCAACTCGCTGGTGTTCGCGGGGCCGAAGGATCTGGCGAACAGGGTGGCCAGGCTGCCGGGGGTCAAGGCCGTGTTGTCGGAGGACTCCCCGGCGTTTGAGGAGTCGCGGTACACCCGTGTGCCGCGGCCCACGAGGCCGGCATGGGACCTGAAGGCAATCCATGCGCCGGCTGCCTGGGCGCAGGGCATCACCGGCAAGGGCGTCACCGTTGGGGTCATCGACACCGGTGTCGACTGGACGCACCCGGCCCTGATGCAGCGTTACCGGGGCTACCGCGGACCTGGTGCCGCGCCGTCGCACGATGGCAACTGGTGGAGCCCGCTCGACCGCTTCAGCGCTGCGCCCACCTTCACCTCACCGCACGGCACACATGTCATCGGGACGGCGGTGGGCGGCACGGGGCTCCCCGGTGGTGCCCCCATCGGCGTGGCACCGGGCGCGAAGTTCATCACTGCCGTGGCCTGCACCGCGACCGCCTGCCCGCTTGCCGGCGTGCTGTCGGGGCTGCAGTTCATGATCGCGCCGACTGATCGCGAGGGGCGGAATCCCGACGCGTCGCTGCGCCCGCAGGTGGTGAGCAACTCGTGGCAGCGCAACGCCACCGAGGTGCCGCTGCAGCGAGCGGTTGCGGCGCTCGAGGCCGCAGGGGTGCTGCCGGTGTTCGCGGTGGGGAATAACGGCCCGGCCTGCCGGTCGGCCCGCACGCCCGGCACCGACGACGACCGCCTGCTCAGTGTGGGGGCCGTGGATCGTGCGGGTCGGGTGGCCGCGTTCTCAGGTCGGGGCCCTGCGCCGGGCGGTGGTCCCGATCCGGACGTCGTGGCACCAGGTGCCGGGCTCGTCTCGAGCATTCCATCCAAGGGCTATGCGGCATCGGACGGCACGTCAATGGCGGCCCCCGAAGTGGCGGGCACAGCTGCGCTGATGATGCAGGCGAACCCCGCGCTCGTCGGACGACTGAACGATGTGGTGGGGATCATCCGGCGCACTGCGACCGCAGCAGGGGATGGGACGTGCGGCACCAGTGCCGGCGGGCGTCGGAACAACAGTGCGGGGTACGGAATCGTGAATGCCGATGCGGCTGTGCGGATGGCGCGGCGCGCGTCCTGATGTGGTGACGCCCGGACGTTTTCGGGTCGGCCGTGACGGGAAGTGGCAGTATTCGGGAAAACCCGACGACCCTCTGCAGGAGTTCCCATATGCGCTGGGCTGCCCCCACTGTGATCACTGTCATCTTCGGCGCGATGCTCCTCGCGGGCTGTGGCGGGTCTGCCGACATGCAGAGTTCGTCTGAGTCAACCGGGGGCGGCCCGGCGAGCGCCTCGACGACCGCAGGTCCGCGCGTGGCCGATGAGGCGGCGAAGATCATCGGATCGTCCCCTGACGTGCCCGTGTGCAATCCCGGCAGCCTCCCGAACGAAGACGAGGAGACCTGTGCGCATTTCTGGAACCACCTCCTCGCGTGGCAGCCACTGGATGCAGCCACGCAGGCCGCATCGGGGCCCACCATGGCCGGTGCCGGCAAGGGCTCGATGAAGTACGAGGGCTTCCAGGCGCTTGAGGGCGCATCGCACTGGTGGGGCCCGAACTTCTGCGGAGGGAATCCGAAGAGCCCGACCAACTGCGTGGGGAATGTGGCGGGTCTGCCGTTTGGCCAGCAGACCCTCGTTGAGACCTATGACGATGGCAGCGCCGTCAAGTCGCGGGTCATCTGGTCGCTCAATCCGGGTGATGTCAGTTTCGGCAAGGAGTTCTTCACGGCGTACAACGATGGCGGCATGGGTGGCACCCAGTACGCCTTCTGCTCAACCCGGGGCGGAACCCCGTCGGGCCAGTGGGTGTCGTGCAGCCCCTCGTCGGACGATGGGGCGACCATCAACTGCAACCAGCCCGCCGACAACAACGAGGACTACTGCAGCTTCGGGTGGGTTGTCGAGGACTACCCGGTCCTCGTCGGCGTGAGCAATGCGCTCCCGGACTCACGATTCCGCATGTCCAAGCCACCGTCTCTCCAGGGCGTGATGTTGACGGCGCAGGGCTCCAGCAAGGGGGTTGTGGCGGGGAATGCGTCGGTGGCCAGCAAGCCCACGGGGGCGGCTCCCGCATTGTGGTTTGCCGGCTACCGGCAGCGGGCGGGCGGGGACGACTTCGGCTCCATCACGATTCAGGGAACGCTTGAGTCGACAACGACCAAGGGCGGCACCACGAGCACGCCTGTGGAGACGGGGTTCGAGGGCGCCACCGTGACGGTATCCGTGCGGTTCATCAAGGGCGCGAAGACTGAGCCCACCTGCAAGGTGAGCGCAGGGGTTGCCGCGGGCGACCAGGCGAAGTGCGACATCACGGAGTTCTCGCCGGGCGGTGTCAGCACCCCGGGCATCCTGACGGTCGTCATCCAGCGCGGAAGCGGCGCCTAGTTCGAGAGTGCACGTGCCCCCCGCCCTCCGTCGCGTGCGCCCCCCCTCCGCATCATCCGGGCGGGTCCGCGGTGGCGTCCTTGCATTGGCTGCCGTGCTGGCCGCGGTCGGAGCCGGCGCCATCGGCTGCGGCAGCAGCACCTCATCAGTTGACGTGACCCCCTCCGAGGCCGCTCCGGGGAGCCCCTCGGCGCTGGTTG
>JBMOGE010000128.1:0-3288 GCA_049318525.1 Miltoncostaeaceae bacterium | reverse complement strand
CAGATCGATGCCGATCTCGTCCATCACTGCGATGACCGGTGGATGCACGCTGCCGGAAGGGTCGGCGATGCTGCCGGCCGAGTCGGACGTGTGGCGGCCACCGGCGTCGCGGTCGAAGAGCGCACGGCTCATCTGCGAGCGGCCAGCGTTATGGAGACAGACGAAGAGCACATGGGCCATGCGGCGACCCTACTGCGGTGCGGCCACGGGGGTAAAGCCATCTCCGCCGATGTGACGGTGTGCATGGATACGCGCATGCTCCACGGCGCTATCGAGCGTGGTGAATACGTGGTGCTCATCCGCAAGCGTGGCGAATGCGCCCACGGCCTGAAGCGCCGCGCGTTGATCGTCCTGCACCCCGCACAAGAGCACGGTGATGCCGCGCCGCTCAAGGCTTGAGATGATCTCGCCAAGCGCCAGCGCACCTGTGGCATCGAGCATCTGCAGCGAGCCGAGCCGCAGCACCACAACGCGCACCGCGCTCACCTCGGCAAGCTCGTCGAGAAACCGCTGGGCGGCACCGAAGAACAGGCCGCCATCAAGGCGGTACACCGCGATGTGCTCGGCCAGTAGATGGGCCTCCTCGTCGGCATCGATCTCGGGGTGGGCCAGAAGCTCCTCGCGCTCCACCCCGCTCGACTTCACAAGCGTCCTCAGCGCCAGCACGACGGCGATGCCGATTCCAATCTCCACGGCCAGGATGAGATCGAAGGCGACGGTGATAACGGCAGTGACGACAAACACCAGGGCATCGCTGCGTGTTGACCTGAGAATGGCCCGCGCGTTGGAGGTGTTCACCATGCGCGCAGCAGTAACCATGAGGACTGCGGCAAGAACCGCGAGAGGAATGCGGCCCACCAGACTGGCGCCGGCGAGCACCACGATGGCGAGGAACACCGCATGGGTGATGGCGGATACCCGGGTGCGCGCTCCGGCCCGCACGTTGACGGCGGTGCGGGCAATGGCACCGGTTGCCGGCATTCCCCCGAACAGGCTCGACGCCATGCTGGCAAGGCCCTGCCCCACCAGCTCGCGGTCCGGGTCGGTGGCCGTGGTGTCGGTCATGCCATCTGCCACGCGGGCCGAGAGCAGCGACTCAATCGCCGCCAGCGCAGCCACCACGAGGGCGCTACGCGCCAGCACGGTGAGCGTCTCGAGGTCGAGGTTGGGCAGCGAGGGAGCGGGCAGGGAGTTGGGGATGACGCCGATGAGCGGAATGTCCAGACTCGCGACCGCCACGATGATGGTGCCCACGATCACGGCGATGAGCGAGGCCGGCAGGGTGCGCCTGATGCGGTGGAGCACGATCATGATTGCTGCAGCAATCCCCATGAGCGCGAGTGCCCACATGCTGGTGCTCCCCCCGGCCTCCCGGATGGCGTCGAACGCGCCGACGATCGCCCGGTCGGCATGGGACGGGGGTACCCCGAGCGCGTAGGGGACCTGCTGCAAGGCGATGATGATGGCGATCCCGAGCGTGAAGCCTTCAATAACCGGCCACGGTACGAACGCGATGGCGCGGCCGAGGCCCAGCACGCCCAGTGCAACAACCAGAACACCAGCCATGAGCGCCACGGTGACCACCGCACCCGTGCCATGGACCGCCACGATTGGCAGCAGCACCACGGCCATGGCTCCGGTGGGTCCGGATACCTGCAGCGACGATCCACCGAATACCGCCGCCACGAGCCCGGCGATAATCGCCGTGACCAGCCCCGCGGCTGCGCCGACTCCCGACGTAACACCAAAGGCCAGGGCGAGTGGCAGCGCCACCACGCCCACGGTGATGCCCGCGAGCAGGTCTCCACGCAGGCTCGTGCGGAGCCCTGTGTAGTCACTACGGCGGGGAAGCAGGCGCGCAAGCGAGCGAGCGGCAGTGGCCGCGAGGGTGCTCGCGCTGCTCAGAAGCCCTTCCCGGCCCTGATGCGCGACATCATCCAGGGCATGCGTACGGTTGTCATAGCCGGGTTCACCATACTCTTGGCCAGTCGCTGCCCGAACTGCGCGTCGCTATGTTTCTCTGGTGGCTGCTGAGGAAAAACCCCGCTGGGGTCGTCGGATTGCGTATGGAGTGGGGGTGGTGGTCGGCGCCATCGTTGTGCTGCTGCTGCTCTTCGCCATCCTCCCGCCATCCACGGCCGATCTTGGTGCGACACCGTCGCACCCGGCCCGCACGTATGGCGCTGCCATGGCACGCGTTCGGGCCGTGAAGGCGCTTGAGGGCGGGGTTCGGCCCGTGTGCCGGTCGCGCCTGTACACCCACGGTGCCCGCACGTCCCATGTGATGGTGCTGTTTCATGGGCTCACCAACTGCCCGCGCCAGATGCTCGATCTGGCACAGAGGCTGTATGCCGATGGGGCCAACGTGCTGGTGCTGCGTGCACCGGGACACGGTATGCCGGGTGATGTCGGCGAGTCGGGGTGGGTGAGTGCAACCGACTTCCGCGACTACGCCGAAGGGTCGGTGGACATCGCCCGCGGGTTGGGCACCCACACGACGGTGGTGGGATTGTCGCTCGGAGGCATGCTGTCGGCGTGGTCTGCGGAGCAGCACCTCGGTGTCTCACGGGCGGTCATCTTGGCCCCGGCGCTTCGACTGGGCAGCGTGCCCGCCTGGGTATCGGACACCTTCACCAACGTGTTCACGCGGCTGCCCAACATCAACCTTCCGGGTGATGGCGAGTCGGTGGCGCACGGGTACCCACCGGGCACCGCCACGTACCCGACCGCTGAACTCTTCCTGCTGGGCCGTCGGGTGCTCCATCAGGCGAATGGCCCCGCCCCGCCCACCAGACATCTCGATGTGCTGATCAACGATGCCGATGGCACGGTGTCGAATGAGGCCATCAAAGAACTGGTGGCGAGCTGGCGCCAGAGCGGCCGTACCGTGACGCTGGTGCACCTGCCCGCGTGCCTGGGGCTTCCGCACGACGTCATCGATGTCGCCCAGCGCGGGCAGAACATCGCGCTGGTCTATCCGGTGGTCATCGCGATGGCCGAGGGCACCCCGATCCCGCGCGTGACCGCAGCACGGTGCGTGAAGTAGGGCACGAACTTCTTCGGCACTTCTTCAGTGCGTCTCACTGTGGGTTCAGCCTGAGGGCGGAGTCTGCTGGGGACATCAGCAATGGGGGAGGGCGAGATGGACAACGGACCTGCCGGGATGGCAGCGGGTGGCCACGGCCCCGGTGGTGGGGGCGGCATGGAGGCCTTTCACCACGCGGGCGGAGCGATGCACTGGGTGGGATGGATGACCATTCCCATCCTGATCTTCGTACTGGTGGGCGT
>JBMOGE010000127.1:0-3326 GCA_049318525.1 Miltoncostaeaceae bacterium | reverse complement strand
AATACGCTGGCTTGCCACCAGCATTCCGCCATTGCGGCGATCTCACTCCGGACGCTTCAGCGGATCGAGCACCGGGAGACGGAGAACCCGACGATCAGGGGCGCTGGTCATTATCGCGATCGCTCTGGGCGTCGATCTCAATGGCGTGATCGAGCCGGCCTCGCGGGAGTGGCTACCGAATAACTATGGGGGCCGGGCGATCAGGAAGCGACTGCGGGATTAGTGGGCAACTTGCCTCGGGGATACGCCAGGTGGCGCTATCCGCCAGAGCGACCTACGTCGCGAAGATCAGCAACCGCTGGATACTGGCCGTGGCGAGCAGGCGCTGGCAATACGGAGTCGCAGACAGCCAGATCACTTGAGCGATGTCTTCGGTCTCAGTGCACCGGTCGTAGTCAGCCAGTGACGTAATCGACCACGTCGCCAAAAATGTGGTCCAGCGGAGCCGCAGAGCCTCTTCTTCGAGGCGTCGACCGCCCTGCGTGATCGCGAGCCGAACCTTCATCGTGCGTGGCTGCCCCTCGTCGATCGACGTGAGTTCGGACACCTCCAAACGCGCCCCTTGGTCCCACTCAAATGTCCAGCCCTCCCCAGCCGCATAGAACGTGGTTCCCCGGGCGCAGGGGCGCCCAATAGATCCCGTCCACCGTCGATGGCCCACCGTCATGGTGAGCCGCATTGGCCGGGCCACGTAGGCAGAACAGTCGTTTGCATAGGACAGACGCCAGACGTCGCCCGAGCCGTCCTGCGGGGAAGAAATCGCCCATGCGAACCGCGGCGTCGTCGGCCGGGCTACAACGATGGTCTCCTCGTCCGTGAACGTGCACCGGCCGGAATCTCTCGGGACAGCCTGCTCCGCCGTCACATTCACGCGATAGCGCCCTGGCTTGCTGAATACAGGCGCGAAGACGCCCTCTGCATTGGCGCCGGAACCAGATGGCTGCGGGCCCGTGGCCAGCACCTGCGGGACACCGCCATTCACACTCGCGCTGAGGCTAATTATCGCTTCCGGCGAATAGGTGTAGGTGAACACGGGCCGGCCCGATCCGGGCCCAGTGACCACCTCGCCCCATGCGACCTGAAGAGGCGGATCGCCGACGGTACCGCACAGGTGTTCCCACTGGCCGAGGCCCGACGATGCAACAGCCCCCGTCAGACCGACGGCAACTCCCATCAGGATCCAGAGACGACGGGTCATGTTGGATACCGTAGCCTCATGAATTCAGGAAAAGTAATCGCCGCGTGCTTGGGATTGCTTCTCGTGGGGGCATGTGGTGGCGCATATGCCCAAGGGATGCAAGCTGACCCGGCATTGGAGTCACTCATAAAATGGAGCGTGGCCGAAGGCCATCGCGCACACGTCCCAACCACGCTTCCGCCCACGCTGATGGGGTTTGCTGGCGAGTTTGAGACCACTGGCCGCCACGACGCCCGTGTGTGGTGGTGGGACGATGGGCATGAGGTGGAATCGGGGCCCCCGAATGTCGGACTTCTGATTACCCGCGAGAGCGTTAAGCAGGTCCATCGGATGTGCCCGCTGCAGGATGTCCCCATCCGCTATTTCCGATCCCCCCGCAAGCCAACGATCGCCCTCTGCCGTTCGGGCATCAGTCGGGCAGCGGCGATGAAGGGCCCTGGCGGCTGGACGTACGTAGTCCGTAGCAAGTATTACGGCGGTACTCATGAGTCAGACATGATCGCGATGCTGCGCAGCCTTGCCCGCACGCCTCAACCGACATATCTCCCGCCCGCCCCGTAAATGAGTTGCGGGGTACGATCGTTCCATGGTGGTTCTTGATGGATCAGGCACATGCGCAATGTGCACCGGGACCCACGTACCGAAACGGTGGCGCAAGTCATGAATCAGAAGGGGACAGGCGACTACGCATACCGGCGACTGCGGGCAGTGGTCCCAGCGCTACCGATCCTCGAGATCTTGCGGGTAGCTGGGTGGTCGGAATGAGCACCCTGAACGCAGTACTCACCATCCTCGTGGTCGTCGTGGTCTTAGCTGCCATCGTCACGTTCGGGTTCATCCTCCCCGCATGGGGAGTGTGGAGCGAGAGACCTGCCGCTCACACCACGGACGATCGGGAGGATGAGACCCGCTAGCTGCACTCGCCCTGGATACTCATCTGCACACCCCATCGCGCCTGACCAGCTGCGATCTGGTCCATCAAGTACGGGCATGCTCCGCCAACGGGCACCTGAGAAATCTCGCGGGGAATCAACAGGCGGCAGGCTTGAGCACAAGCACCAGGTCGCGATGATTGACGCGCATGTGCCCCGACTACCTGATGCGCCCGGGCCCCCCACCCTGGGGTCCCCACTGGCGGATGTCGCCCACGAAACTGTGGGGGCCCCGCCGGAATGACCGAGGTGAGATCTGTTGCGATCAGACCGCCGCCGGTCTACGCCACTGAAGCCAACCCCCCTCAGAGGTCGGAATGGGCCTAGTGTCCCACAGTTATTTCACACAGATACTTACATCCGATCGGCAATGAATGAGGCCACAAGCGGGATCGGACAAAGAACATACATAACGCACGAAGTCACAAGACAGAAAGTACCGCCGATGAAACCAATGAGGGCAAGGCCACCCAAGGGGGTCTTACTTGCAATGTGCGTTCCTCCCATTAGGGCGAACCCATAGATGGAGAGTTTGGCCGCATTGTCCATCCACTGAATACCCAAAGAGTCCACGGGGAGACCCCAATGACGCTCTGTGTTTGGAGAGGAAGACGGCATATTCCCCATATTCTTCCCGGGTTCGTTCTTATCCCCCTTATAGCCCCTCTCCCATGGTTGTTTCTTATTCGCGCTCCACACCCGCTTACCCTCACCCACCATTTCGTAGTGTGTGACGTTCCCATCGGAGTCCGAATATAGAATGAATTTGTTACCGTCTCGATCAATGTATTCATGTGACGCCATGAGTCTTATATCTCCTTATTATTTTGGCTATGTATGACGCAGTTGCTATATTGTTGGCATACCGGGCTTTCCGATTAATACGTAGGGTCTGCCCAAGGAGTACCGGCTGGGGGTCGATGGGGTACCCGACGCCATGCCCGCCCGGGAATCCCTGCCGCGCTAGATCTCCGACTCGGTCTCGAGGTCGGCCATGTGTGCCAGCAAGCACTCCGGGCCGGTGACGAAGGCGTCGTCGGGCACGGTGACCATCGTGCACTCGGTGGATGCCTGATCGATGACCTCTCGCAGCATCACGCGCTCCACAGAGCACGAGGTCTGGGTGTCGAGCTGACCAAGCGCCTTCTCAGCGGCCGCCCTGAGCGCTACCGGCTCGACGTCGCCGCCAGCCACTC
>JBMOGE010000126.1:0-3348 GCA_049318525.1 Miltoncostaeaceae bacterium | reverse complement strand
CGGGCGCACCATCGCGCCCAACAACACGGAGGTGCCCGACACATGAAGCCGACCATCGCTGAGTGGGAGCGGAAGTTCGCGGGTGCCGAGTATGAGTTCGGCACAGCCCCGAATGCATTTCTCGTGCGCGAGGCACCACGGATCGTGACGCCGGGCGATGTGCTGTGCATCGCCGACGGTGAGGGCCGAAACAGCACATGGCTCGCCGAACAAGGGCACCGGGTGCATGCGGTTGAGGCGTCGCTGAACGCCATCGCCAAGGCCAAGGCACTTGCGAGTTCGCGTGGCGTGGAGGTGCGCCACGAGCAGGTGGACCTCGACGAGTGGTCGTGGCCCGTGGCCGCCTACGACGCCGTGGTTGCCATCTTCATCCAGTTCTCCGATCCGGACGGCCGTCGCCGGCTCTTCCCCCGGATGGCCGCCGCCCTGCGCCCGGGTGGCGTACTGCTGATTGAGGGGTACGGGCCCGGCCAACTGGCGTTCGCGACGGGAGGGCCCAAGAGCGCCGAGTACCTCTACGCGGTGGATGAGATGGAGTCAGCGTTCCCCGCGCTCGAGGTGCGGTCGCTCGCTGAGTACGACGCCATGCTCGATGAAGGTGCTCGCCATCGCGGGATGTCGGCGCTCGTCGACCTGGTGGCCGTCGCCCCCTGACCTGATTCTGGGGGGCAGATCGCGACACCCTGTGCGCGATGGGCGCGACCTTGTTCGCCCCAGCGAACAGTGCGCCACCCAGTCGTGCCAGATGGAGCGGTTCGGTTGATCACGCTGTCCGCTGTCCGGCCTTGATAGCCACAGGTGGTCCGTGTGCGTCGCACCGCTCTGACCTCGCTCCTCATCGCGCTGTGCCTCGCAGTGGCCGTTCCTGGCACGGCGGCGGGCCAGACCATGCGCGTGCTGGGCGACTCTGTGTCAGCGGGTTTCGGCTATCTGGGGGATGGCACGCCGTGGAGGGCGCGGGATCTGTTGCGGTGCATGCCCGGACCGTATGACAACGACCGGTGTGCGTCGAATGCGGCCAACGGCGTGGGGTCAACCTCGCGGCTGCGGTTTCTCCCCGACTTCGGCCTTGGCAACGGCGTGGCGTGGCCAGCGCAGGCGGCACGATCGCTTGGCCTCACGCGTGCAGGCCAGTTCGCCAACTTGGCGATCTCAGGAGCGACCCCAGCCGATTTCGACACCGGGGGCAAGTTTGCGTACCTCACTGCGCAGGCCATGCGGGACGCACCCGATGTGGTGGTGGTCATGCTCGGGGCGAACCCGATCCTGCACGAGTTCATCCTTGGCCGCGCCTACGGATGCGAACTTCAGTGGCGTCTCGCATCGTTCGCGGCGTGCGCCGATGCCCACGTGCAGGCGTCGGGGCTCACGCGGCACCTCGCCAACATCATCCGCACGCTTCTTGCTGGCTCCCGCGCTCAGGTTGTGGTGGTCAACTATCCGCTCGCGGTACCCGCCAGCGCATTCCTGCAGGTTGACCGGGTGCGATACGTCGCTGGGTCCCTTCAACGGGCCGTGCGGGCTGCCGTGCGGGCGAATGGCGCCGCTGGCGACCGATTACTGCTGATGGAGGGACCACAGGCGAACGCGGGGCTCGGCCCAGGGACTCACCGCTGCGAGACCAATGCCCTGGGCGCCCACCCCCGAGTTGACGGTGAAAGCACGCAGGCCCGGGTGACGCAGGTGAAACTGGCGATCCTTCACCCATTTGGCTTCTGCCCCGGCGCGGTGCCCTGGTTCGTAAGCTCCGAGACCGGCGCGCACCTGAGCGTGGCCGGGCATGCGCAGTACGCCCGCGCATTCGTCGATCTGGCGGCGGCTCACAACCTGATGGGCGCCGGGGCCGCGCCCGGCGGTGCACCGCCACGCCCGGCACCCGGGATACCCCATGGATCGTGGCCCTGACCCACCGGCGCCGGCATCGGCACCTGCTGCCTGGGGTCGGTCGCGACGCCAGCGCCCCCCAAGATCTAGTGGAGGTGCACCAGATCTGCGGCAGGGTCAATGCCCCATCGCTCGGCCACGGCGTCAAGGTCGGCGGCCATCGGCCACGAGTCGGGCATCTGTGGCCCTTCGTGCCCGGGCGTGCCCCCCTTGAGCGCCATGCACCCATGGTTGTTGCCAAGCCGCGTGATCTCTGCGATGTCCTCCGGGGTGAGCAGGGTCTCGCGCGGAGTCGTTGCCAACTCGCGGCGCTGATCCTCCACCGTCTTGTGCATTGGGCCGGCCTCCTGAATGAAGGTGGGCACCACGCACGCGACCGCGGGCTGCGCCAAAGTCCACTGCGCCGACAACTGCAGCGGCGTGAGCCCGTGGCGATCGGCAATGGGCTGCATTTCGGCGAGTCGCCGCTTACCCTCGGCAACCCAGCCGGCGGGGCGGTACTTACGGTGGTCGCCCTCAACCAGCTTGTCCTCATCCGGCAGATCACCGTGGAACACGCCGCCGTAATCGAGCACGCGGGCAAGCACCTTCACGTTGTACTTCTCGTGCGCCGCCAGAGCCATGCCCATGGGCCAGGGCTCAAACGGGTTGAGGATGATCATCGTCCAGTCGATGTCGTCACCGTAGTTCTCAAGGCATCCGATGAGGTCGAGCGTGAACCCGTTCGCGGGGCCCGGGGCCACTCCGATCATGTCGGCGAGCCCCTCGTCGCGGATGTCGGTCATGGCCTTCCACACCACATCGCTCGTGTATCCGATGCGATCGGGGTTGTGGAGAAACAGCAGATCAACGTGGTCCTGGCCGAGGCGCTCGAGACTCTTCTCGAGCGCCATGTACAGGTAGTCGCGGTAGCCATCCGGCCCGCGAAGATCCGGATCGGTGAAACGGGGGTAGCCACTCGAGCCGCGGCGGATTCCGTTGTAGAAATCGTGCCCAATGGTGGCAACCAGATTGAACTGGTCGCGCTGCAGGCCCTTGATGGAGCGACCGACGATGCGATCGGCCTCTCCCTCGGCGTAGACGTCTGCCGTCACGATGGTGTTGATGTCGTCGCCGGGGCGCAAGAGGGCCTCGAGGCGCTCGTCGGGAAGGGGCTCCCCAAAGTGCATTACCCGGCCGCCGCTCCACGCGCCAATTGCCGTATGTCCGATTTCAGCCATGCGTGCATTCTCCCATTGGCCCAACGAACGTGCCGGGCCAACCGTCACCGTCAGGCCTGCGCGACGACCCTGAGTGATTCGCCGAAGACCTCAACGAGGTCTCCCGGGTGCAACTGGCGACCTCGGCGATCCTCCGGCTCCCCGTTGACGACGACCCCATGCTCAAGAATCGCCTTGATGTCGCCGCCGCCGGATGCAAGGTTGGCCAGCTTCAGCAGTTGCCCCAACCTGATCATGTCCCCAC
>JBMOGE010000125.1:0-3362 GCA_049318525.1 Miltoncostaeaceae bacterium | reverse complement strand
TGCCATTGATGCCGACGCGCCCTTGCCCGTGACCTTAGTGCCCTCCGGTACAGCAGCAGTTACCGCGCTGTTGAGCGTGGGCCCGCCGGTGAGGCCCATGCGGAGGGTGCGCGCAGCGCCGGTGCCCCCGGTCATGGTCCAGATGGTAGAGGTGTCAGTCTGGGCAACTCTGAAGCACGCAAGCGCCTTCTTCGATCCCCTTATGACCATGGTGGTGGTGCCGACAAGGTACGGCTGGCCGTCAGCAGTGAAGCTGAGCGTGGCGTCGGAGGTGCTGGCGAAGTCGCCCTTGGCGAATGCGGCAACGGCCGCCGGCCGCACTGCGCCGCCGCCCTTGGCCGGGGCCTTCAGCGAGTAGCGCCCGCGGTTGACAACGCCCTTCACCGAGGTGCCCTCCTGCGTGCCCGGGGCGATGACGGCGCCGCCGGTAAGGCGCACGCGGGCCTTGGCGGCGTACGCCTTGGGCTTTGCCTTGGCCAGGGTGCGGCCGCCGCGCTCCATGGTCTGCTTGGTGTCACCGTTCACCATTTCGATGTGTGTCGACATGAGCGTCGCATCTGCTGCCGGCGCGGCGCACGTAATCTGTGAGATGTCCGTCGGGCTGGCCCTGAAGAACGTCACCCGCACCAGCTTGGCGCCAGCCCATTTGTTGACGTTGATTCCACTGAACCCGGTCGGAAGCCAGTGGAACACTCCCTGAAACGGCAGGGGCGGGTCTGTCTCGTAGGTGCCGTCGTTGCCGACATCGATGCAGGCGTAGTCAGGTGCTGGTGGCCGGTCTGACGGGGTACCGCTCTGAAGCCGGGGCAGCGTGCCGATCTCGGGTGTCAGCGTGATCTGTTCGCTCAGGCCGTCGGGGGCGGCAACCCCAAGCCCGCCGGCGCCTTCGGCCCACGTGGCGATGCTGATGGTCTGGGTGGAGGTCTTGCCGTCTGTATCGGTCACTTTCACCCGCGGCGATACCGACGTTGCGAGCGTCACGCTCGTCGGCAGGTAGGCGGTGCCAGCCGCAGGCGGGGCAACACCGGTCCAGCCCCCCTGCGGGGCATCGCCGAAGGTGCCGTCGCCGTTGGTGTCCCACGAGTAGGTGAGGCCAGTACCCGTCGACTGGCGGGCATCCACGATGGTCGGCACGACCGGGGCCGGGCCCTTCGCAGCGGGAGAGTCGTGCGAGAAGAGTGATGCCGACGGCGCCGGGACCGGGGCTCGAGCCCGAACGATCTGGCGGAAGAAGTACGTGTCACGGTGGAACAGGTACGTCTCGATGCCTTCTGCCTCGACCCAGATGTCAGCTGCGGGTGGCACGGGTCCCCAAGAAAACAAACTGAAGAACGTCACGGTGCCGCGGCTGTTTTTTTCATCTTGGCTTATCGACTTCAGTGACCCGCCTTGCCACACCGCAAAACCGGCGTCGTCGACTTCAGCGTTGCGCCCATCTCTCCGCTTGATCGTTATGTCGCTGATGGTCGCATCTTTGGTGCAGCCGATGACGACTGATGTGGTGTCGCCGCAGCCGTTGAACGTTGTGACGATGCTGCTGCCGGGACCGGCCGGGTAGTCGCAACCAGTAAGTCCGAGCGCAGCAACCGCAAGCCCACCTGCGGCGGCAATGGCAACAACCCGGCGGGGAAGGCGGGGGCGAGGGGACATGGCGCAAGCCTACCCCAGCCCCTTCACGCACCGCTACTCAGGCGGTTTCGATACGCGCCATCGCTACCTGCTGCACCAGTGTGTTGACCCCCGGGCTCCACAGCGCCACCACCCGGAACCGGAATGCGCACCCGTACCCGGTGTACCCCGGCAGGCGGATGACGCCGGCGTTCTGCCCGTCGCCCTCGGCGGCGAGGTGCACCGTGCGCTGTGCGATGCCCCCGCGCCACCCGGTGCACACCACCTTCACCTCGCCCTCCATCTCGGTGGGCACGCCCTCAACCTGCGCGCCGGTGGGGTCGGTCTCGGTGGTGCGGCCCACCATCACGGCGTAGTTGTGCCTCATGCGCACACCCTAAGCCGCGAGTACGCGCGCGGAGAGGGTGTTCCAGCCGTCGTCGCACGCCAGATAGGCCTGATGCAGCCCGTCAACCAGTGCCTGCGCCTCGTGGTCCATCTCCTGGGGCCACACCGACGCAACGTTCGGCAGTCGCACGCCCAAAGGCGCCTCTCCGCAGGCGTGGTCGATGGTGGCTCGGGTGGAGTCTGGCCGTGCAGACGACCGCGTGCGGCCCAGATGCAATCTGCTGCAAATTGATCGGCCTCTCTGGGTCGTCGTCCTCGCCGGTCACCGGGCGGGGAGAGAGGGCTTGATGGGCGCCTACTTCTTGGTCATGGTCACGTTCACGGCGGTCGGCTCGTCGCCCATCTCGGCGTACAGGCCCGTAAAGACACCGTTCTCCAGCGTTCCCTCGTAGAAGCCGTCCTCTTCGACGATGAGGATGTCTCCGTCCGGTGCGATAACGCCCTGAATGGGCTCCCTCAATACGACGCCCCCGGATGCCGTGTACTTCTCGTTGCCCGAGAAGGCCTGGCCCACTGCCTTGTCGATGATGATGGTGCCGCGCCCCCAGGTTTCGACCTTGCCGTCCTGGTAGCCGGAGCCCGTTGAGGTCCACGTGCCCTTCATGTCAGCGCCGGTGGGTACTTCGGCTGACGAGCTCGATCCGCAGCCGGCTGCCACGGTGATGAGGGCAGCGGCGCAGGTGACGGCCAGCGCCGTGGTGAGGTGACGGTTCATGGTGGCTCCTTGTTGCTGGGCGTGGGGTGGATGGCAAAGCATTCGTGACGAGGCGGAGGACGCCTTTCTGGTCCCCTGACAGACAAACAACTCCGTATCTCTTTTGGAGCCTAGCGGGACCCCCTGCGACCAGAGTTGGGCCGTTAAGCAGCGGACCGCACCCGGTGAACACGATGCCGTGGTTATGGAAGCGGCGGAGCGGTTACGACTGAGCGGGGAGTCCACTCGCCACGTTTCGCCGCATCAGATTGAGCTCCGCGACGAATGCCTGCTGGGCCCGCGTGCCCGCCAGCCGCCCTGCGGTAGTGGCTCCAGCAATGTGCGAGAGACCTAGCGCACTGGACTCCGGTACCACCAAATGACCGCCCCTGCCACAGCCATGTTGAGGAGGGAGATCGTCAGTTGGTCTCGATGCGGACCCCAGCGAACTGGCTCACCAACGTGTTGACCCCCGGGCTCCACACCGCCACCACCGTGAACCTGAAACCGCACCCATACCCGGTGTAGCCCGGCAGGCGGATGATGCTGGCGTTCTGGCCGTCGCCGTCGGCGGCGAAGTGGATGGTGCGCTGGGCAATGCCCCCGCGCCACCCGGTGCACACCACCTTCACCTCGCCCTCCATCTCGGTGG
>JBMOGE010000124.1:0-3404 GCA_049318525.1 Miltoncostaeaceae bacterium | reverse complement strand
GCGTTCGTTCGTTTGCGGCCCCGCGCCCGGTTGATGACCTCCCTCTCAGGGGGGACGCGCTGGAAGCCAGCCGTGGCGCGAGCCCGCGTCGCGAGAACGACAATGTTGCTGCCTCCATCGCCCTAACAGTGTTGAAGCCATTCATCGAAGAGGGATCACGGTGGCTCTTCTGCGGGCTCGGGATCAAGTTCCTGTGCCGCTCCGCCCCCACCCCAACCCCGACGCCCGCCTCCGGACTCACAGCCGCCGAGAAGAAGCAGCTCGCCGACATCGAGCGGGGCATCAGCGACCTTGCAACACAGATGACCACGGCCCAGCAGACGCTCTCGGCGATCGAGGTTCAGGTGGCGGCGCTCGGCGGGCAGGTCGCCGCGCTCAACTACGGCCCGGAGATGAATGCGGTTCAGGACATCATCGAGGCCACCCGCGCTGCGGCAGGGTTGCGTGCAGAGGGCAGAGACGTGCCCGCGGGCCTCGCGGAGGTCCTCACGAATGCCCTCGCGCGCCGCTACGAAATCAACAGTGGCTGCCCGAACTGGGCTGCGCTGGTCGGCGCGCTTCCCACAGCTGCGGTCATGGACGGGTCGGAGCTTCGGCACCCACGGGCCGCGTGCGCGAGCCTTGCCCAGGGCATCGGGATCAGCAACGGTCTCATGCAGTTTGCCCAGCGGAAGGTGGCCGCGGCGTCCACCATCGTCACTGCGGGGCCCACTCAGGCCAAGGTCGACCTGGCGGGCGAGTTCTGGCTTGGCGAGTTCGCGAAGAATGTCGTGTCGTCGAACATGGCGTCGGAGTATGCGTTGCGGCCCGGCGGCAATTCCACGCGCACGGCCGAGGTGCTCGACGCGACCATGCAGCTGTTCAACGATGCGCTTGCAGTGATCGAGATCGACGCCACCGGTACGTACTTCGGCGCCCGTATCCCCACCGATCAGGTGCTGGTAATGGCCCCCACCAGCGGCACTCTTTACGGCATCGGGAACTACCAGATCGATCCAGGCGGCAACGAGGTTGCTGCGTGTTTTGGCAACAGTAACTCGCCGATGTGGTGGTTACGTGACCCGGACAACGATAGGAAGCAACTAGTAAGTTACCGCTCCAAATACGCTCATCTCAACACCCCAGGCTTGTCCGGCTACATGCCATCTTTTGCGGGGAAGAACGCAGGTAATGAGGATGTTTCCGCGTGCACTCCCGGCCAGTTGGTCTCCGCCCCTCGGGACATCCCCGGTGCTCCCGCCGCCGCGTGGGAGTCCGTTGACACGCTCCCCGCGGAAAACCTGCCTCGGGTTCTCGTGGCGCTCCGTCGTGCGGCCCTGTGCCACATGAAGGATCGCATGAACCCCGGCGCGTCCTTCCAGCCGCAGGAGGGGACGTCCGCAGGTGGGCTCTGTGATTCTTTCCCCACGCCCATCCCGGACAAGCCCGTTCTTGCATGGAAGGCACACCCGCAGCTGAAGGAGCCGGCCGGACACGGGGTGATGCCCAACCTCCAGCTGTCTCTCAAGGACACGGGCTGCGTGCCCTGGGCGATCGGGACCACCAATCAAGTGGAATGGTCTAACTGGAAATTGTATGAAAAGAATACTTACGACGCGTTTCATAACCTCTGGTACTTCTCCCGGGGACGCGAGGGGGAGACGAAGCAAACACAGACAAGGCTGCCGGCCTCTGCGCAAGGAATGCAGTGCCGGGTGGTGGACCTCACGCCGCGTGCCGCGGACCGCTACGGCTGGAACTGCGTCTCGGCAAATCCGGCCGGAACAATCATGTACCAGACGTGGGACAAGGGCTGGTTCACGGAATGGTCCCGTGGCGGCCCGTTCCATACTGGCCGATCGGTGATCGTTCCCGTGACGTCGTCACTTGAGGAACTGAATAACCGCGCCATGGGCGGGTACTGCCCGAACCTTGGCGGACTTCCCGCCCCCCCCGGTTCCGCGAATGTGTCGTACTTCACCGGCGACAAAATCATCTGCTCTCCGCCGCTTGCGATCTTCAGCAGGAAGGCCCGCCAGGAGGTCGGCTGGAAGCCCCATTTTTCCCTCAGGGAGCATTCGGACAACCCGTGCGTGGGGAGCAGGGACCACTATTCGCCGGACACTCAAAACGACTTCCCTCTGGTGTGGCCGCTGCAGCGTCAGATACGGGCCATGACGACGTACAACTGGCCACAAGTGGATGTCCCGAAAGAATCGGGATGGCCGCAGCGAAAGCACATTCCTGGGTTTAAGGCCGAGAACTGGACCTACAACAATCAAGTCGCCGGTGACTACGTCGTCGGCCCCCTCTACACCAGCCACGCCGTGGGCGCCTACGTCCCGGGCACCTCGCCTGGCGGCCCGGCGTCGGCTGCCCCTCCGAGGCTGGCGGGCGCGCGTGTTCCTGATCCGGTCCGTGACCTGTCCGTGTGTGGCGAGGAATGCACCGGTGACGCGAAGTCCCTCCGCGTCACCTGGCGGCCCCCGGCATCGAGCGGCGGCCTGACCATCAGGCGGTACGAGGTGGTCGGAACCACGACGGGCAACTTCCCGCGGATGACCCGGAGTTGCACCCGTTCGGCCACCACCGACCTGCAATGCACCTTCGGCAACCTCGATCTGTCGCAGGGGTGGGAGTTCCGCGTTCAGGCGACGAACACGCTCGGGAAGGGCGGCGTCGGCGTTGTGACGTTCACCTCCGGGCCCGGCCAACCGCGACTTCGAGCCCTGCCTGAGGCTCTCGAGGTGCGCTGGAGCACCCCGGGATGGAAGGAATGGCGGGCTGATTCGCGCCAGAAGGGCCTTGACCCTCCCCACGACTACACGGCGACGGCCTCTCCAGGCGGTCGCACATGCACGGTGGCGGGGTTCAGTTCCACCACATGCACCATCACCGGCCTCACGCCCGGTACTGCTTACACCGTGACGGTCGTCATCGAGAGCAGGTACTTCTGCGGGGCCAAGATGCCGTGCGAATCGGAAGAGGCGTCCCCGCCGTCGGCGGCGGCAACACCCCTTGGGGCCTCCGTCCGCCCGGGCAGTCCGGAGATCCGTGGTGCCGTGTCATCAGAGGGTCGCATCACGGCGAAGTGGCGGGCGCCCACGTCTGACGGCAATAGCTCAATCATCGGCTACACCGCCACGGCCGTGCCCGGTGGTGCCACGTGCACTACCACGGGGGCTCTGGCGTGCGCCATTGATGGCCTCTCGCCCGGCGCGGAGTACTTCGTGACCGTCAGGGCTGTGAACGCGGTGGGCACAGGGCCGACGTCCGAACGGCTCACGCGCACCACGCCCCTTGTGGTGCCGGACCAGCCGCGTACGCCGCTGATCCAGGCATCCCCGGGCAGCATCGAGGTGGGCTGGGCCGCCCCGGACTTCGACGGCGGCACGGCGATTTCCGGCTACACCGCCACTGCGTCG
>JBMOGE010000123.1:0-3484 GCA_049318525.1 Miltoncostaeaceae bacterium | reverse complement strand
CCCGTACGGGCCACAGCACCCGACGGCACGGCGTCACTCGTGGTGACCTTCGCCGAGCCGCCCGCGCCTGTCGATGCGCGCGCGCTGCTCGGGCCGCTGGGCCCCGTGCGCCCGCTGGTACCCGAGGCCGGTGTGTGGTCGCTGCGCGTTGCACCCAACGGGGCGCTGCGTGCCCGCGTGCTCGCCATTCCTGGCGTCTCGGCGGCCGAGTGGTCGCTGGTGCGAACGAGCGATGACATCGTTCCGGCCACCCCGGCGGCTCCCACCCCGCTCGCCGCGGTCACGACCCCCACCGACACCTACTTCACCCCCGATCGTCAGTGGGACCTCTTTGCCCCCGGCACCACCTGGGGCGCCGACCTCACCGGAACGCCGGTACGCCCCCGGATCGCCATCCTGGATAGCGGTATTGACTCGACGCATGAGGAGTGGAACGGTCCCAACTCACCGCTGGTGCGTCCGTGGAGCGCATGGACCGGCCAGGAGCAGGCCGAGGACTGGGGCCGTACCGGTCATGGCACGCACGTCGCCGGCACCGCTGCCGCCCCGGTAAATGGGGTGGGAGTCGTCGGGGTGGCCCCGGGTGGCGCCAGCGTTGGCGAGATCATCCCGGTGCAGATCTCCGACAAGGATGGCTTCTCCACCGATGCCACCATGATGAAGGGCATTCGGTGGGCTGTCGCCAACGGCGCCAAGGTCATCAACATCTCGGCGGGCGGCAGTGGTTCGTCGCGCGCCTTCCAGCAGGTCATCGACTGGGCCTTTACCCGGGGTGCACTGCTGGTGGCCTCAGTGGGGAACGATGGGCAGGACTACACCGTGGTCAACTACCCGGCCGGCTACGCCCACGTGCTGGGGGTCGCGGCGCAGTGCAGCACGCACGTGAGCGCCGACTGCTCCACGCCGGGCGGCCTGGCGTTGTTCAGCGACCGCAACGTGTCGGTTGACGTGGTGGCTCCCGGTGTGGACATTCTCTCGTCGGTACCGCGACGCATTACCGAGGGTGCCATTGCGCCGGGGTATGCGGTGAAGGAGGGCACATCGATGGCGGCGCCATACGTCACCGGCCTGGCCGCGCTCATCTTCGCCGCCAATCCTGGCGCGACCCCGTATCAGGTGATGCAGCAGATCATGAACACCGCGACTGACGGCGGGCCAGCCGGTCGCGATCTTTCGTATGGCGATGGCTTCGTCAACCCCCGCGCTGCCTTGACCCTGCCGCTGCCACCCGACGATCCCACCGAGGGCAACGACGACGTGACCGACGTCAAGGGTGAGACCGCGATCGCCGGGGGCCCCGGCCGCGTCACCATTCAGGCGAGCATCGACGTGAACAATGACCCGCGCGACCTGTACCCGGTGATCCTGCGCAAGGGGCAGACGGTGCGAATGCGGGCATCAGGCAATGGGCGCGCCCGCATGCGCTTGGCGCTCTGGGCCCCGGGCACTGCCAGCGTGAGCACCACGGGCGCTGTCCCGACGGCATCAACCCGTACCGCATCACGTCGCCCGCGTCTGGCTTACACGGCAACGCGCAATGGCCGCTGGTTTGTTGAGCTGCGGGGCACATCCGGCCGCTCGGCCTACACGCTTGAGGTGACGCGATAGCCGGTGATGGGCGCGTGCTGGCCATCACCGGCGCATCCGACGGTATCGGTGCCGAGGTGGCGCGGGCAGCCGTCGCCGATGGATGGCGCGTTGTACTGGCGGCCCGCCGCCGTGAGTTACTCGACGCCCTCGCCGATGAACTGGGCGGGTCCGCGCACGCCGTGGCCGTGACGGCTGACGTCACCGAATGGGATGACGTCCAGGCCATTCCCGCGGCCGCGCTGTCCGCATTCGGGCGCCTGGATGGCGTGCTCGCCAACGCCGGGTTCGGTGCAAAGCGGGGCTTTCTCAATGAGTCGCCCGAGTTCTGGAAGTCGATGGTGCTCACCAACGTGTACGGCGCGGCCCTCACGTTGCGCGCGTGTATTCCGGCACTCACCGAGGCCAAGGGGCACGTGATGCTGATGGGATCGGTATCGGGACGCCAGGTGGGTACCGGTTCGCTGTACTCGTGCACGAAGTGGGCGGTCACGGCGATGGCCGAGGCGGCGCGCAAGGACCTGCACGGCACAGGCGTGCGGGTCACGCTCATTGCTCCGGGAATCGTGGACACCGCGTTCTACGACGACCCGGTGGGGGGTGCGCCCCTCGTGCCCGCCGACGTGGCACGCGCGGTGCTCTACGCACTGGACCAGCCGCCGCACGTGTCGATCAACGAGATCATCATGCGGCCCACCGAGCAGGACTTCTAGCCCCGCCGAAATCGTGCGTATCGCCCTGCCTGGACGGGTCTTCGTGCCCAACATGTGCGAGCCTTCGTGGTGATGTCCACCACCGCCTTCGTCGATCGGCAGGGCCTCGCCGGGTACGACCTCGGCACCGACCACCCGTTGGCGCCGGTCAACCGCGAGTTGGCCATCGATCTCATCCGGGCGTACGGCATGCTGGACCGCCCCGATGTGACGGTGCTCACGCCCGGGCCGGGGGACGAAGCGCTCATCGCGCGTGTGCATACCGCGGCCTATATGGCGCAGGTGCGTCGCTACAGCGCGCAGCCGGCACTCGCACACGCGTTTGAGGCCGGAATGTGGGGCCTGGCATCAGGGGGCGATACGCCGGCGTTTCGCGGCATGCACGAGGCCGCCGTGGCCGTGTGCGGCGCCTCGGTGACCGCCGCCATGGAGGTGTGGGAAGGCCGTGCCACCCGGGTCTTCTCGGCAGCCGGCGGTCTGCACCACGCATTTGCCAACAAGGCCAACGGGTTCTGCATCTACAACGACGCGGCCGTTGCCATTCAGGCGATGCTCGATGCCGGTGCCGGGCGCGTGGCATATGTGGACGTGGACGTGCACCACGGTGATGGCACGCAGTTCATCTTCTATGACGATCCACGGGTGCTGACGTGCTCGGTGCACGAGAGCGGGCGGTACCTGTTCCCCGGAACCGGGGCCCTCGATGAGCGGGGTGCGGGGAAGGGCGTGGGCACCTCGCTGAACATTCCGTTGCCCGCCTTCTCCGGTGACGGTCCGTATATGCGCGCGATCGAGGACGTCATCGTGCCGGTGGTGCGCGCGTTCGCGCCGGACATCATCGTGACCCAGGATGGCGTTGACCCGCACCACGAGGACCCGCTGGCGCATCTCCAGGTGCGCATGGCCACGTTCCCCCGCCTGTGGCGCGTGCTGCACGAGATGGCGGACGAGATCACCGGGGGCCGGTGGGTGGCACTTGGCGGAGGCGGCTACAACGTTGACGTGTTGCCGCGCGCCTGGGCACTTCTCTTTGCCGAGATGACGGGCACGATCCTCCCGGAGGAGATCCCGCCCGACTGGATCACCCTGGCGAAGGAGCGCACCGATCGCGACGTGTTCACCGATCGCCTGATGGACGACCCCGAACCCGAGGTGGCCGAGGATGAGCGCATGCGCGCCGATCT
>JBMOGE010000122.1:0-3531 GCA_049318525.1 Miltoncostaeaceae bacterium | reverse complement strand
CCACGGCCGGCGGCACGACGTTCGGGCCGTATCTGATGCGGGTGGACCTGCAGCGGGCAGATGTGCAGCCCACGGTCAACTACGCGGGGGTCGCCGTCACCTCGGTCACCGGTGAGCCCGTGATCTCGTTCGCAACGCGCCCGTTGGCCACCGTGTCCGGTGGTGCGGGAGTCTCATTCACCTACCAGCCGACGAACCGCCAGATGGGTCTCCCTGCAGCGGGGCTGCCGGATGGCTGGGCGGTGGCGTCGGCGTCACGCCCCGGCTGGGCGGCGCTTCGACGCCCGGCCAGGGATCGCATCGAACTCACGGGTTCGTCCGGCCAGGTCGTGCCCTTTCGGGAAACGTCGCCAGGTGCCTGGATGGCTGAATGGGGGAGGGGCCAGCAGTGGCCGTCCGGGCAGTTCGCGGTCCTTGCGCAGGCGCAGGGTGTTGCGGACGCACCCTTCCAGATCACGGATGGCTCGGGCCAGGTGACCACGTTCCCTGCGACGCCGGTCGGTGGCGTTCGCTATCCCGAGTCCACCTGGTCAACCAAGAGCCCCTCGCCGCAATCGCACTATGACGCATCAGGCCGACTGACGGCCATCACCGACCCGGTATCGAAGCGGCAGATCAACCTCGTCTATGGCGGATCGGGGAACTGCGCATCCCCGCAGGGTGACGGGTTGATTCCCGCCCCGCAGGGACTGCTTTGCAGGATCACCGGCTGGGATGGTCAGATCACCGACATCCAGTACGCGTCGCGTGCGGGCCACGCCGTGATCGCCCGGGTGATCAACGATGCGCAGGCTGGTGGGGGCACGCTCTCGCAGACGGACATCGGGTATGACGCATCGGGTCGACCCGATCGACTCCGTGCGCCGCTCACCAACGCTGCGATCGCCTCCGGGGTGCTCCCGGGCTTCGATCGCGCCAGCGCCGCCGCTCCCGCGCTGCTGTCGTCCATTGCATATGACGCGCAGGGGCGCGTCGCCACGCTCACGCGTCCGGCAGCAATCGTCTCGGGGCAGCAGGGCACGGTGCCCGTGCGGGATTCGCGCACGCTTGCCTACCCCGAGGCCGGACGCCTGGTGGTGACGCAGCCCGGCCGTGAGCAGCCGATCTCGAGCGCAACGGCGAACCCGATGACCATGCTGACCACGCGAACGGTCGACTCCGCCGGACGGACCACCGAGACCGTCTGGGACCCGGCTCGTCAGGCGCCAACGCAGGTGGTTGCGCCCGGCGGACTCATCACCCGCTATGGCTACGACCAGATGGGGCGGCAGACGTTGGTGACCGGCCCGAGCGCGGACCCCGGCTCACCCGGGGCACCGCGCGTGTCGTATCTGTACGACACGCGCGCCGGGACGAACTCGCAGGCGAGCCCCGTTCCCATTGCAGGGCTCCAGGCCACCTACTGGCAGGGCGCTGCCTTCCAGGGGACCCCGATCGGCATGTCCGTGGGCCCGCAGATCAACGGCCGCGGACCCGCATCGCTTGAGCTTCGCTGGCCGCAGAGCCCGGTGGGAAGCGGCGCATTCTCGGCGAGACTCGAAGGCGTCATCGTCGTTCCCGAGGGCGGTGTTCAACAGATCACAAACCGTGTTGAGTCGTCGCAGTTGTGGGTCAATGGTCTGCGGTGTCGGGGCGCGTGCCCCCCGCAACTGGCGCTCCAGACGAAGAAGCCGGGGGATGTGCTGCAGGTGCGCCTCGATGTGTCTTCGTCAGGCGGCGGGGTGGCAACTGTCGGTGTGGCATGGACCACACCCAAGGGGACGAGCGTGATCCCCGCGTCTGCATTGCGCCCCGCGCTCCCGCAGGCGACGGCAACTGGCGTGCGCGACCAGCTTCAAGCCGGTGGGCCGGTGACCGACCTGACCGTCCAGCTCGCCTTCAGCCCCGCCGACCCCCAGCAGGTCACCGCCGCTCGGTCTGCATCGGGCAAAGTGGCCACCCGAAGCTATGAGCTGTACGCACCTGCTTCGGGGTCGTTCGGGCGGGCCACTGGCTATCGCTCCACCGCTGGTGCGACCACCAGCACCGACTACTACGCACCCGGTGAGGGGCCGCAGACCTCGTGTGCGGGTGCAGCGGCAAATCAGGGTGGCCTTGCCCGCGCGAAGACAACTCCGGGCGGACTGACCTCAGTCAATGCCTACGACGAGTCGGGCAGCGTCGTGGGCGAGTCCACCACCGGTCAGACGTCGACCTGTATCGCCTACGACGCCGCGGGGTCTCCGATACGTCTGAGCACCGGGGCGGTCGTGACGACGACTGACGAATCAGTCGCGAACAACCCGTTGCATCAGCGCACCACCGTCCGCGACGGCGAGACCCGCACCACGTCGACGGTGTCTGACCTACTGGGGCGCGCGATTCGCAGCACCGACGTGTGGGGCACGACGGTCATCTCGTCGTACGACTCCGAGGACCGCCCGGTTGAGGAGGCCACCACAACCGCAAAGGGCCAGCGCACGGTCACCAGCTACGCCTATACCGCCGATGGTCAGCTGCAGAAAGTGACCCGCGACGGGCAGCAGTTGGCGGAGGTCGGATACCAGGAATCCACTGGGTGGCTGTCGGGCGTGCAGTACGGGAACGGTGCCTCGCTCGCGCTCGAGTACGACGATTCCGGTTCTGTCCGTGCACGCACGCTCGAGGTGGGGGGCGCGTCGAGCACCGAGTCGGTGGTGCTTTCGCCCGCGCAGCGGACGCTGACGCGGCAGATCGAGGGTGTCGGCGTCAGCGCCAAATGGGATTACACCTATGACAGGGATGGCCGACTCACCGCTGCACGCCTCGCTGGCGAGACGCCCGCCGGGGCGCCAACTGGTACGTGGGCGTACGAGCTGAATGCGGCCGCCGAGCGCACCCGGGTCACGAGTCCAAACACGCCGAAGGACGGTTTCACCTACTCATACGGGCCAGGTGGGCGACTGATCGCGACATCGGACAGCCGCTTTGGAAACCGCTTCGCGTATGACGATGCCGGGCGCGCAACCCGCGCAGGTGCGATCACGCTGGCCTATGACCCAACGGGCGCCGTTGAGCGCCTGAGCGATGGCACGGTCACTGAGAGCCGTGTGCTGTCCGGCGGTGCGGTGATCGCGTCCGTCATCGATGGACCGGAGGGACAGAAGGCAATCCGCTACTCCTCGTCGGGGTTGTTGCTCACCACCGATGGGCTGGTGGATTCCCAGATGATGGAACTGCCCGGCGGCGTGGGCGTGCAACTCCCACCCCCTTTGGCCCCTCCGAAGGGTGGTGGCCCTGCGCAGGCATCGACCACGGAGACCACCCCGGCAGCCACGACCGCCGCGACGACGCCTGAGAGTCCGGGTCGCTCCGCCCAGACGTTGCCTCTCTGGCGCTTCTCCGATCTGCAGGGATCGGTGGCATGGACGGCGACCGGGGACCAGGAGCCCTCCACAACCACGCTGTACGACCCGGACGGCAACCGCCTGGGGAACGCCCCACCTCTGTCGACTGATCCGTCACGGCCCAACTTGCTGTTCGAGGGTGCGGCCACGTCGCCGCTGAGTACGC
>JBMOGE010000121.1:0-3542 GCA_049318525.1 Miltoncostaeaceae bacterium | reverse complement strand
GGCGTCGGAGTATGCGTTGCGGCCCGGCGGCAATTCCACGCGCACGGCCGAGGTGGTCGACGCGACCACACAGCTGTTCAACGATGCGCTTGGGATGATTGAGATCGACGCCACCGGTGCGTACTTCGGTGCCCGCATCCTCAATGACCAGATTCTTGTGATGGGCCCGGCCAGTGGCACCCTCTACGGCATCGGGCACTACCAGATGGATCCCGGTACGGGACCGTGGGGCCTTGACAAACGGGTTCAGTGCCGCGGCAATACCCCGTGGCAAATGAATTGGAGCCGTTTGCCGGGAGCGTTCAGACCAGGGCTTGTCGGGTACGCCCCATCAGCAACGCCGGCCGGCGTTGCGACGGCGAGCGAACCGGTGGCGGGTACTCCTGCCGCGTGCAGCCCCGGCCAGTTCGTGTCCACCCCGCCGGACATCCCCGGCGCTCCGCCCAATGCGTGGGAGTCCCCTGATGCACTCCCCGCGGAGAACCTCCCGGGTGTCCTTGTGGCGCTTCGCCGGGCGGCCCTCTGCCACATGAAGGATCGCGTCAGCAGCGGGGTCACGTTCCGCCCGGAGGAAGGAACCTCCGTGGGTGGGCTCTGCGATTCCTACCCCGCACCCATCCCCGACGAGCCCGTCCTTGCGTGGAAGGGGTCCCAGGTGCTGAAGGAGCCGGCGGGCCACGGGGTGATGCCAAACCTCCAACTGTCGCTCAAGGATACGGGCTGCGTCCCGTGGACGATCGGGTTCACCACTCATGCGCGATGGGTCGACGGGCACCGGACCAGCCCCGAGGGTGAAAACCTGGGAATCACGGAGCCCACGTCGGAATCGCTGCCGGCCTCCGCAACGGGTATGCAGTGCCGGGTGGTGGACCTCACGCCGGCTGCTGCGGACCGCTATGGCTCGAACTGCGTATCGGCGAACCCCGCAGGAAAGATCTTGTATCAGGGCTATCGCGGGGCAACGGTCACCGTTCCCGTGACGTCGTCACTCCGGGAACTCAACACACGCGTCATGGGCGGGTACTGCCCGAATCTCGGCGGAATCCCTGCCCCCTCCGGCTCAGCGAATGTGGCCTATTTCACTGGCGAGAAGATCATCTGTTCTCCGCCCCTTGCGACCTACAGCAGGAAGTCCGTGGAGAAGCTCGGCACACGTCTTACATGGAGGTTCAACCCGTTTACTAACCGTGAGGACCCCACTTGGGTTGACGTCCTCAGGGAGCATTCGGACAGCCCGTGCGTGGGGAGCAGGGACTACCGGTCCCCGAACACGGCGTTCGACTTCCCTTTGGTCTGGCCGCTGCAGCGCCAGATACGGGCTCTGACCACGTACAACTTGGTCAAGGGCTGGCAGTCCACGCAGCAGACGGGGGTTCCGGGGTATCAGGCCGCGAACTGGACCTACAACAATCAGGTCGCTGGCGATTACGTCGTCGGCCCCCTCTATTCCAGCCGCGCGGTGGGCGCCTACGTGCCTGGCACGTCGCCCGGCGGGCCGGCGGCAGATGCCCCGCCGAGGGTGGCGGGTGCGCGTGTGCCCGATGCGGTTCGTGACCTCTCCGTCTGTGCTGAGGACTGCACGGGTGATGCGACATCCCTGCGCGTCGAGTGGCGGCCCCCGGTATCGAGCGGCGGGCTGGCCATCAGGCGGTACGAAGTGTCCGGAACCACGGTGGGCAATTTCCCGCGTTCGACCCGCAGTTGCACCACGTCCTCCGCTTCCGTGCTGCAGTGCACGTTTCGCAATCTGGATCTGTCGGAGGAGTGGGAGTTCCGTGTGTGGGCGACGAACGCGCTCGGGCGGGCTCAAGGAGCCGTGGCTGTCAGGTTCATCTCCGGCCCCGGCCGTCCGGCCCTCCGTGCGCTCAAGGAGGCCCTCGAGGTTCGCTGGACCACCCCGCGATGGAAGGAGTGGTACTCCAGTGCGGGCGTCTCCATTCCTCACAACTACACGGCCATGGCATCTCCGGGCGGTCGCACATGCAAGGCGGCGGGATTCAGCACAACGACCTGCACGATCACCGGCCTCACGCCCGGCACCGCGTACACCGTGACGGTCGTTCTCGTGAGCGAGTACAACTGCTACGCCAAGATGCCGTGCGGAAGGGACGACACCTCCCCGCCGTCGGCGGCCGTTGCGCCCCTCGGGGTCCCGGTCCGTCCGGGCGCTCCGGATCTCGAGGCCGCCGAGCCATCGGAGGGGCGCATCGCGGTGAAGTGGCGGGTGCCCGCGTTCGACGGCGACAGCCCGATCGCCGGCTACACCGCAACGGCTTCGCCCGGTGGTGCCACGTGCACCACCACTGGAACGCTGGCGTGCACCATCGATGGCCTCTCGCCCGGCGCCGAGTATTTCGTGACCGTCACGGCCACGAATGCGGTGGGTACAGGGCTGCCATCCGAACGGCTCACGCGCACCACGCCCCTGCTGGTTCCCGCCCCGCCGCGTACGCCGCTGGCTCAGGCATCCGCCGGCAGCATTGAGGTGGGCTGGGTCGCCCCGGACTTCGACGGCGGCACGGCGATTTCCGGCTACACCGCCACTGCGTCGCCGGGCGGCGCCCAGTGCAGCACCGATGGCGCCACCACCTGCACCATCAGCGGGTTGCCCCACGGCACTGATTACGAGGTCACGATTACCGCCACGAACGCGGTGGGCACGGGTCGTGCCTCTGTTCCGGCCACGGCCCGGACGCCGACCATCACCGCACCCGGCGCTCCGCGGCCCCCTGAGCTGACAGCCCTGCCCGGGCGCATCGAGGTGGGCTGGTCGGCACCGCCGCCGTATTTCGGCAGCGCCGTGACCGGCTACGTCGCCACCGCGACGCCCGGCGGCGCCACGTGCTCCACGACGGGTACCACGCTCTGCACCATTACCGGCCTGGAGGACGGCACCGCGTACCGGGTGGCTGTCGCAGCCGTCAACGTGATCGGCACCGGGCCTTCTTCTGAGGCGAGCGCGCCGGTTACACCGCGACTGCACGACGATGGCGTGCCGCGCCAGCCTGACGATTTCGACCTTGAGCCTGTTGCCGTCCCCGGCACCGCGGCGCCGGTTGCACCCGGTGGCGCTCCCGGCAGCGGTCCGGCTCTCGCGCTCGCAGACGTGGCCTTGACACCTCGCACGTTGGTGCCCGGCCTCGGGGGCCGCATCGCGTACAGCCTCTCCGAGTCGGCAAACGTCACCATCACGTTCGCCCGGGTCGGCGCACGCGACCGGCAGTCGCGTGTGGTGCGCCGCATTCCCGCCGGCCGCCCGGGTGCACTGGCCGGCGAGACCCTCATCCGCGTGCCCTACAGCCGTGCGAGCGCGCTGCGTAAGACCCCCGGCGCCTGGACGCTGACGATCGAGGCACGTACCGCAAACGGCGCGGTGGCCTCAAAGACCCTCTCGATCAAGGTGAAGACCGAATAATGAGCCGGTATGGCCCACGGGCGCTTGGCGTGGCGAGGGTGCCTGATACGGTTTTCGAAACCCCCTTCCCCTGGGAGCACTCATGAATGGTCAGCCACGCCGTGGGGCGATAATCGCCGCGATCGTC
>JBMOGE010000120.1:0-3545 GCA_049318525.1 Miltoncostaeaceae bacterium | reverse complement strand
TTCGTGTCGACCACCAGCGACACCGCCGAGGTGCCAGCCACCACCGTGTCTGCCGCGCGGCCCAATTCCGCGTGGTGCCGACTGCCGGATGTCGCAATTTGGCGCACCACCACATCACGCCCGGCGCCTCCCATCAGGTAGTCGGCCCCCGAGCCCCCCACCAGGCGGTCGGCGCCGCGATCGCCAAACAGGCGGTCACTGCCGGGGCCGCCATTCAAGTGGTCGGAACCACCGCCACCCACCACCACGTCGGCACCTGGCCCGGCGTCAATCACGTCGGCCATGGGTGATCCGCAGATGATGTCGTTGCCCGCGCCAGCCCAAACGTGCGACGCACCCCGGAGGGCGATGACGTCGGCATGAGAAGTTCCGTGCACCTCGCCCGTGGATGCGGCAATGGTCACCGGCAGGCCGTGGCAGGTACGGCCATGGGCGGGCGCAGCCGACGCCACAGCGGCGAGTGAGCCAAGCCCGATGAGTGCTGCGAGGGTGAGGTGAGTGCGGGGAGTGATCATGGGGGGCATGGTACGCGCGCCCGCACCCAGTTCAGCGTGCGCTGGGTCAGTCGCCCCCGGAGAGGCCGACGATCCACAACCCGCGAGCAACTGTTCAACCGTCGGCCGTCCCCTTGTGCCCGGGTTGATGAAGCGCAACGGCTAGCACCGCCCTTCATGGTCGGGCCACTCACGCCCTAGTCAGGCTGCGCCCGGTGCCCGGCAATCGTTGGGTACCGGGCGCACGTGGGCGGTTCGGCTACCCTCAAATGCGAAGCACACTCATTGCCCCCCGATGACGAGTTGCCAGGGGTGATGCCGTTCACGCCCTTCGGTATACAAGGAGTCCCCGTGCCGTACCCCCCGCACCGCCCCAAGCCCAGAGGCGTTCGATCGCGCATTGTGAGAGCCGGTGCTGTGTGCGGGCTCGCGCTCGTGCCAGTTGCCTTCGCCGGATGCACGCACGACGCGGGGCCTGGATCTCAAATCGCCGCCGTGTTCTACGGGGCGGAGACACATACGGCGCCCGTGGTCCGCGGAACCGATGGGACCATGGTGGCCTCGACACGCATCACTGACGCGGACGGCAAGTCCATCAGTCCTGGATACTTGACCGTCACTGCCGGGACCGTCGCTGAAACGGCAAGTGACACTGGCGGTGGCCAATCGCTCGTGTTCTATGGCCCGAGCAAGAATCCATCAATTCCAAGCAGTTTCGCCGACGGTGATGACTGGGCTCTCCCCCTCACCTGGGGCGGCATCCGCGCGAATGCAAATCGGGTGAGCGCGTCACTCACCTCGGAGGGAATCCCGGGTCGTTATGGCACCGACTATTACGTCGTGAAGCAGACGTGGCTGCTCGTGCCTCCGGGATCGGCGACGTCGCCACCGAGTCCTTCTCATCATCCCCTGGCCAACATTTTCGCTCACGATACCCCGAGCCCAATTGCGCCGTCTCCCGTTGCGCCGACGGTGCTCGATGCTCGGCAGAGCCTGAGCATCGCAGTTACCCCCGCACTGACGTATTCCTGGGATACCAACGGAGATGGCAATTACGGAGATGCCCCAACGGGCGGCTGGAGCAGCGCGACTGCACCGACTGACGGCACCGCGTACGTGCCACTGGACGCTGCAACTGCGGCATTCCCACTCCCTCTCACCGTTGGGGTGAAGGTGACGAACAGCGCGGGCCTCTCCGACACGGCAACCCTCCGCCTGCCGGTGAGCAACCACGGGGCGGGCGGTATGAGCGTTGCGCTCCGCAACGGGACGGTCGATATCACGCCGCTTATCGGAACCCTGCCCGACGGCAATGTCGATCAGTTCGGCGTCACCTACGCCTGTGTCGGTATCGCCAACTACACGACAGGCCAAGGTGCCGACACCTTCGTCACAACCAATGGAATCGAATTCGAACCGGGCGGGCGCTTTTTGTCTTCCCAGTCGACACCGGCATGGACCGGCACGCGGCGCATCCGGGTCAGCTTCTTTCAGGACGATCCCACTCGCGACGTGGTGCGGGGTACGTGCAATAACCCCGCGCCCCTTGCCGTAATCCAGTCAACGCACACCGAGCTGGTCACGGTCACCAACGGCGTCGTCACGGTGGCATCGGCCACGGGTGCCGGTGCACACGAGATGGCCGCAGCCCCTGCGCCGAAGGGCTACTCCGGCAAGGCGCGCGTGCGGCTGAACGGCGGCGCAATCCTGGCCGTCGGCAAGACTGACGGCACCAGCATGAGCGGAGTGATCAACCAGGGCACGTACTCGCTCACCGCCCCCGCACGCACCGGGCGCACCGCGCGGCCGCCGGCACTCGCGCTGTTTGCAAAGGGCGACTTCGCCTCGAGCTCCAATGCGAAGCTGGGCTTCTCCGAGACCAACGCAACCACCCCGCTCACCGGCACCAGCACCGTGCTGCTTCGGGGCGCCAAGGGGGCACTCGGATGCATGTCGGTCGTGCGCACCGACACCACCACCACGTGGTCGTTTCTGGGCGGCACCCGCGCAGCGTCGAAGCTGCGTATGACCCTCACAGGCGGCCCCACGCTCAACAGCACCATCAACCAGGCCGCCGCGCCGCAGGCGGTGCGCGCCACGGCGAAGGGTGCGAAGGGACTCAAGGCGGCAAGTGCGCTCCGGCCCGTGGCCACTAACTACGCCATCACGGCATCTGCCAAGGGGGCGTCGCGGGCGCTGCCAGCGGCCTGCCGGGCGCTGAAGAGCCGGCTGCCGTCACGAATCGGATAGGTGGATTGCAGCAGCGCCACGGGCTCGATGCCGTGGCTGCTGCAGCAATTCCGGGCGCAAATGGCTGCCCCCGAGGATGCGGTGTGGGTCGTTGCACCATGATGCGCCTTTTGTGGCATCCTGATGCACATGGCTGATAAGAAGACCGACAAGATGGGGCGTGTGAGGACCACCGTCACCTTCGACCCCGACGTCGCCAAGATCCTGGAGCGCCTGCAGAAGGAGCGCGGCGTAGGCCTGAGCGACGTGGTGAACGACGCCGTGCGCGACGCGAGCAAGCCGGTGCCGAAAGGCACGCCCAAACGGTTTGTGCAGACGACATCAGACATGGGGCCGTTCAAGATCCCCATCGACAACATCAGCGAGGCGCTCGACATCATCGAAGAGGACTACTGGCGCAAGAAACTCGCCTGATGATCGTCGATACCAACATTTTGCTGTACGCCCGCAATACCGGCGACCCGCGCAATGCGCGCATCGCGACGTGGCTTGAGGAGGCCCTCACCGGGCCGGCGCGGGTGGGCCTGCCGTGGCCGGTGCTCACGGGCTTCGTGCGAATCGCGTCGCATCCACGCATGACATCGCTGCCGCTGTCATCAGCCGACGCATGGGCGCAGGTGGAGGAGTGGCTTGATGCGCCGTCCACATGGATCCCCATGGAGACCGATCGACATGCCGAGGTGATGGGCAGTCTGATTGAGCGCTACGCGGTGGCGGGCCCCATGATCTCGGACACGCATCTGGTGGCGCTGGCAATTGAGCACGGGGTGGAGCTGGTGTCCACCGATGGCGACTTCGCCC
>JBMOGE010000119.1:0-3612 GCA_049318525.1 Miltoncostaeaceae bacterium | reverse complement strand
AGATACCGAAGTGCAGGGCATCTTGGGCTTACCCCACTTTGGTGGACACCTCCGTTAGGGCGATGATGTCGCCCGGAAGGAGGCACCGATGCCACGACGACGATGCCCACACCGATGAACGACGTAAGGGCAGCGAATCGGCGACGCCGGGTGCGCGCCCGGCGTTCTGCGCGGCGTGTTTCGGGGCCACACGTCGCCACGCCCCCCTTCTAGGAGTGCAGCGGGCGCGAGATGAATTTCCTTGTTCAGGCGTTGGGGCGCCCAGACCTAGCCCAGGTTGAGGCTCGCAGAACGAACCATGAGGTTGTTCATGACGGCGTACCAGATCTCGTTGGGGGCGATCCTTGCGCCTGACTCTTCGCGCGGGGTTCCGCGGAGCGCTCCGTAGATACTGTTAGACCACTCCCGCTGCCACACCGGATAGCTCATGTTCTCGCCATTCCACTGCAGGAACGCCGTCCATTCGGCGATGGTCGCCTCACTCGCTTCAACGGCATTACGCAGGAGTTCGCGCTCGAATGCATTCTGCGCACGGCTGTCGAAGGCGGCGTCCGCGATTGGGGAGTCAGAGAAGCCGTAGGCATCTCCGCTGTGCACCCGGCCGGAGACGGATGCCGTGGACGTGCGGGGACGCCGGTCGACCTAAGGAAAGCACTTTCACTACGAGTGATGCAGAGCGCACCCAGCGTGCGACCGCAGCGGGGGGCGCCCTGCGGGCGCCCCCCGAGTCTCCCTACTTCTTGACGTAGGTGACGGTCATGGGGTTGCGCAGGGCGTTGGTGATCTTCTGCACCATACGCGGCCCCGGGCCCGTGTAGTACACGCCGGAGACCGGCGTGGTCCCCGGACCCCCCGGGTTGTAGAAGGGCTTGTAGCCGTTGCCCGTGGCGGGGATGACCACAGCGCGCACGCGCTCGGCGGCCTTGATTGAGCCGCCCAGGACGATGTCGAACTGGTTGTCGTGGTCGTCGGCGTAGCAGTAGTCGTACGAATCGAGCTTCTTGCCCACGTCCGCCAGCCCCAGCACCCGCAGCGGGTAGCCATCGATCAGGTAGGTCTGACCGGGGTTGATGAGCCGCACGGTCTTGCCGCTGCGCGAGCGGGCGACCACCTGGAAGAAGTTGCGGTAATCGGTGGGGTAGATGCCGCGGATACCGTCGGGCGAGAAGCCGCCGGTGGTGAGCACGCGAATGCGGAACTTCGCGGCCGTGCCGTAGAGGTCGACGCCGTCGTTCTCCAGGTTGCCGCCGAACAGCTTGGGAGCCATCTCGCCGGCCGTCGACATCTTCGAGATCTTGCCCGCGGTGAGCTTCGGCCCAGTCCAGTCTGTTGGGTTGCTGGACGGGAGGTCGTACGGGGAGGTCGTCTTCGTCGCGCTCATGCCGACGGCGCTGACCTGCTTCAAGCGCGGGCCGATCAGCTTCATCGGTGTTGCGTCCTTCACGACCTCGACCTTGGTCACATAGACGCCGCCCTTGTCGGATGGGGAGGGCGTGCCGAAGGGGCCCACGAGCACCACGGTCGAACGCTCGTTGAACTCGAAGTTCGGAACGATTGATACCCCTTGCGGGGTGACGACCGAGCCGTTGCTCAGGGTCACCTGGAAGTCCGTCGGATTCACCGTGCTCGGCAGGACCGGCCACGAGAACTCAACCGGCAGCCCGGAACCCTGATTGACGGATGCGCCATAGCCGCCGAGGATCTGGCTTGGGCTGGCCGCTGATGTGTAGGCCCGCTGAGGGGGCGTTGCGGTTGATGGGCAGGTCAGCCCCACGTTCCACGCCCCGGACACCGCCTGGACCGCCGCCTGAGCGACGGAGGGGTCGGTGGAGTCAACGTTCGTGACGCCGAGAATGTTCGTGAAGCCAAGGCCGGCGGCAAGCATCTTCGGCTGCGCGTCCCAGTAGTCGGCGTTGATCAGGACGTCCTGCATCAACGATGCGTACTGGGGGTTTGGCGACGTGCCGTGGGCGGTGCTCGCCGTCGCCGGCATGGCGGCCATCAAAGTGATTGCCGGGACGGCAAGCGCTGCTGACAACGCGCTCCAGCGGCTCGACCGATTCATACGCGCTCCCTTTGTGCTCCGTGCCCGTTCACGGCACCCTTGCGAAGCTCACTCACCCGAGTGTCACGGGTGTTGATGTCGGTCGCGTACGGGGGCCGATCACAGTGCCGGTGGTGGACTCTCTTCGTCTCCCGACCGTACTGACATGTGGCGCCTGAAGAAAGGGGCGGAGATGCGGTGTCGTGGTACCCGTACCTGTCGCCACATTGCTTGATGGGCACAGCAGGAATCGAACCGATGACCCCTCCCTTACCATCGGCCAAATGAGGGAAGAGGGTGGATCAGGAGGGCGCTCCTGCCCTCCGTCTGGTCCCCCAGCTTCCCGCAAGCGCACACTTGAATGTGGGGAAGAGCGGGGGGTTGCGAAGAAAGCCGAGTAGCGGACTCGAACCGCTGACCCCCTCCTTACCATGGAGGTGCTCTACCAGCTGAGCTAACTCGGCGGGGTCGGCGCCGTCGCGCCGGGGCGGGAGTGTAGACGAGCCGCGCCTACACGTCCCGCCTCACCGATCACGTGCTTCTGGAGCCTCGCGGAACACGGCTCGCCTTGCGCGCCTCAACCTGTTCCGGGGCCAGAGAGATCTTCGGTTTGGTGGGCTTGAACACCCTGCTGCCGCGCGATGCGTACATCACCTTGGCGAGGGGGTCACGGAACCCTGAGTTGGTCCAGTTGTCTTCCTGCCCCAGGCGCTTGGCCATGCGACCGACCTCGTCGAGCTGGTCGGGCAGCACCATGGTGATGGCACGCCCGGTGCGGCCGGCGCGGGCGGTGCGGCCCACCCGGTGGGTGTAGGTGTCGTGGTCATCCGGCGGGTCGAAGTTCACCACCAGGCCGATGTCGTCGAGGTCGATCCCGCGAGATGCCACATCGGTGGCCACCAGCACGCGGATCTTGCCGTCGGCGAAACTCTTGAGGGTCTTCTCGCGCACCGCCTGGCTCAGGTCGCCATGCAGCTCCTTGGCACCCAGACCCAGCTTGTTGAGCCGCTCGGTCAGGCGGGCGGCCCCGCGGCGAGTGCGGCAGAACACCAGCGAGAGATCATCTTCGTCCTTGACGATTTCGATGAGGGTCTCTGTGCGGTCGGACGGCTCCACGGCCACAAACGATTGCGCCAGGCGCTCAGACAGGGCGATGTCGGTGCCGGGGTCGTCCTCGGTCTCGATCAGGCCCGGGCTCCGGGTCATCTTGTTGGCCAGGCGGGCGACTTCGCCGTCGAGGGTGGCCGAGAACAGCATGGTCTGGCGGTCGTCGGGGATTCCCTTGAGGATCGCTTCAACCTGGGGGATGAACCCCATGTCGAGCATGCGGTCGGCCTCGTCAAGGATGAGCACCTCGAGCTTCGAGAGGTCAATCAGCTTTTGGCGCATCAGGTCGAGCAGGCGACCCGGGGTGGCCACGATGAAGTCCGCGCTGGCGGCCTTCTTGGCTTGTCGGTCGAGCGGCACCCCGCCGTAGGCAACTGCGGTCTTCAAGTTCAGCGCGGTGGCGATCGGCTCCACCTCGGAGGCGATCTGCGCTGCCAGCTCGCGGGTGGGTGCCAGCACAA
>JBMOGE010000118.1:0-3622 GCA_049318525.1 Miltoncostaeaceae bacterium | reverse complement strand
GCCGTGGCCGGTGCCGGTGTGCCCGACGCCACGGCGGCGATGAATGTGATGGACCGCGGCACCGCTCGGCTCGCGGTGTCGATCGGCCAGGCGTGGAACGCCCTGCTGGACGTCCCGTCGCTCATGAGCGCGCGCATTGGCGCCGGTGCGCTGGCGGTCACCGTGGCGGGTGTGGCCGGGGTACCCATCATGGCCCACCAGCTACAGGGCGGGCAGGCAGCACTCGCACAGCAGGTAACCATCAGCCAGCCAGTCCAGACCAGCGCCGCGGTGGTGGGCCCGTCGCCATCGGCCCCGCGCGTGGCGGATGCACAGGACCTGCTCGCACGCCTGCGCGCCCAGACCGACCGGGAGCGCCGTGCCCTTGCCGCACGGCGGCAGGCGGCCCAGCGCAAGGCGGCCGCCGAGAAGGCCGCACCCGCACCGCAGGTCATCTCTTCGCCCGCGGCATCCCCTGCCCCGGGTTCCATTTCGCAGAACGCACCGGTATCGCCCGGTGCCCAACCTCAGTTGGAGTTCGGACCATGACGATCCCACCTCGCAGGCGCATGCCGCGTGGTCTCGTGCTGCTTGCAGCTGCAGCAATCACCTCTGTCGCGGGCACCGCAGCGCATGCCACCGACGGCAACCTCTACACCCAGGGGCAGGGCGGGTTCAGCACCGGCGCGCTGGCCACGGCGTCGCAGGTGAATGCGGCCACCGTGCAGGTGAATGCGGCGGCCGTGGCATCGGCAGCAGCCGGTACCGCGTGGTCGATGAACTGGGGATGCCCGGTGCCCGGCAGCGAAATTGCCGCGGTGTCGTGGAATGCGCTGCGGTACGCAGCGGCCTCGAGTGCCGACCTCCAGCTGAAGGCCAACGGCGACACGGTGTGGGCCGAGGGCGACGTGGGCATGCCGCAGTCGCCTGCTGATGGGCGCACCTACGGCGTTGGCCTGCCGGGCGGGGTATGCGATCTCAAGCTCGAGATCGTGCAGACCGAGCAGCGCAAGCAGCACGCCCGGGTGTGGTGGATCGGCGGGCCCGGCGTGGTGGTGCGCGATGTCGCACCGCCCAGCGCGGCAATCAACAGCGTGCCCGCCGCGTGGATCAGCGGTGGCCAGCAGGCCGCGCGCGTGGCGTGGCAGGCCTCCGACAACTTCGGAAGCGATGGCATCGGGTCGCAGCGGGTGTCGGTTGATGGCGAGGTGCGATGGGCCGGTGCCCCCGGACAGGGGCAGATGGCCACCGACGTGCCCCTCGACGGCCTGGCCGATGGCGTGCACCGGGTGCACCTGGATGTGGACGGTGATGGCACCGCCGGGGCCGGTGGCGACGCCACCGTGCGGGTTGATCGAACCCCGCCCGAGATCGGCGAGATGAACACCACGTTCGACAACGCCAGCGGCAGGGCCACAATCGCGTGGTCGGCCGCCGACGCCACCAGCGGCCTTGCCAATGCGACGGCCGAGGTGAATGCCGCAGGCGATGGATCGACCAGCGGAACCTGGGTTGGGTCGGGCACCGCCACCCGCACAAGCGCCGGGCAGCGCATCACCCGCATTGCCGGCACGGGAATGGCCGATGGCGTTCACACCTGGCGGGTGAGCGCGCGCGACGACGCCGGTAACGCAGTGCAGGAGCCTGCGCAGGTGCCCATCGTGGTGGATACCCAGACGCCCAAGATCGACATGGTGCCCATCCCCGCCGCGTGGACATCCACCCTTCCGCTCGATGTCACGCTGCACGACAACCTCGAGTCGGTGCTCGGTCTGGGTGATCTCGACATCGAGGTGAACATCGCGGCCGATGGAACCAGCCGCGGCGACTGGGTGCTGATGAGCCAGGAATCTCATGCGCCGGGCCGCGAGCAGATGCAGGTGCCGCTCACGGGGCTGGGCGACGGCACGCATCAGGTGCGCCTGAAGCTGCGCAATGGCGGGCCATTCGGCCAGACCCTTGTTGCGCAGCGGCTGGGCCTGGTGCGCACCGACCTCACGCCTCCCGACCTGGCACGCGCAGCCCTCACGGTGCTGCCTGATGGCCGCGTGCGCATGATCTGGTCGGCCGACGACGTGCGGTCGGGTGTGGAGCGGGTACGGCTGCAGTGGCTCGATGGCTGGACCTGGCGAACCGTGACCGAGCGGCCGGCGTCTGATGGCACCGGAATCGTCACGCTCGACCCGGCACTCATCCCCGATCCCGAAGCACGCATGCGGGTACAGGTGGGCGATGTGGCCGGAAACATGCGGGCCATGGAGGTGGCCATGCCCGAGGTGGCCAGGCCGGCCACGCCGAGCCAGCCCGCGGCCCCCGGTGCGACCACGCCACCCGGTTCGCCCAAGCACATGGCCGACGAGGCCCGTGAGGGCATCCTCACCCTGGGGCTCGAGCGGGGGTCGGTCGAGATGATTGAGGGCACCGAGTACCGCACCACCTCCATCACCTACGGACAGGCGATTGTGGTGACGGGCCGCTTGGTGGCCAAGGGTGGCGGCCCACTGGCGGGCTTCGCCATGGTGGCCCGCCAGAGTGGCCGCGATGTGGGATCGGCCGTGACCGGGCCCGACGGGTCGTTCCGCCTGCGCGCGGTGCCCCGCCAGAGCGGGCCGGTTGACGTGGGCGTGCCCGATGGATCATCTGTGGTGCCCATCCCCAGCGGCCCCCGGGTGGGCGTGCACGTGCGGGCGACGGTCACCCTGATGGCCAGCAGCCACGAGGCCACCGCCAAGGGCGCCCCCATTGTGTTCAGGGGCAAGGTGGCCCCGGCGCCAGGGGCCGCCAAGGCCGTGGTGCTCGAGTGGCGCGACCCCTTCCGCAGGAAGTGGCGCCCGGTGGTGAACGCCCGCACGAAGGCCGACGGATCATTCACCATGTCGTGGCGCTTTCAGGCGAGCGGCCTCACCGTGCCGTTCCGGGTGCGGGCGCCCAAGGAGATGGGATGGCCGCTGGGGGCAGGGATGTCGAAGAACGTGACGGTGCGGGTGCGATAGCATGATGACCACTTCAACTGGTCATTCAAAGGAGGCCACCGTGGCCGCCCGCACCATGCCGATATCCGAGGTGAAGGCAACCCTTCTGGGCCTGGTCACCGAAGTTGCCGCGACGGGCGATGAGATCGTCATCACCCGCCGTGGCCGCCCCGTGGCACGGCTTGTCCCGACAGCGGAGCGTCAAAGCCTGATCGGCAGCCTCGTGCTCCCCGACAACCTTGACGACCTCCTCTCAGCTGATGGCGAATGGCCCGACCCGTGCGTGACCGACCCAGTGCTCGGAACCGAGGCCGGGAAGTACGCAACGCCTCCGCGCGCCTCGCGGTGAACGACCAGTACGTGCTCGACACCCACGCCTGGGTGAACTACGTCACCGCGCCCGACGCGCTGCCCCGACGTGCCCGGCGCCTCACGGACACGGCGACAGTGCTGCACGTTCCCGCCATCTGCCTGCGTGAGGTCGCAGTACACGGCGCGCGGGATCGCCTGCGCCCACGGGACCCGAAGATGACGTGGGACGAATGGATGATGACGGCGCTCGCCGACCCCTGTGCGGTCGCGCCGCTGACACCGCGCATCGCAATCGAGTCTGCAGGCCTCGAGCGGGAGGGCTTTCACCGTGACCCCGCCGACCAGATGATCTACGCCAC
>JBMOGE010000117.1:0-3717 GCA_049318525.1 Miltoncostaeaceae bacterium | reverse complement strand
CACCGGCTGATCCAGCGCCGCTGACAGGAATGGAATGACCGGAGGGCCCCGCATCGTCGGGGCCCTCCGCATTTCGGGTGCCAGGTTCCGGTGAGCCGTTGGCCCCGGGCAGCGGCCCCCCGCATCGCGGACACGGATCGCCATCCACCCACGCCACCACGGCGTCGGCGCCACATGCCCGGCACTTCGGCATGAGTTCACCCGACATGTCGTCGTCGGGCGAGAACGCCGAGCCGTCAATGCGGCGCGCCACCACCACATCATCGAGTTGGCCGCACTCACAGCACCCCACGGTGGTGGTGCGGTCGTGAAGGTCGGTACCGGGGCCGCCCACCACCACGGCCCGCCGGTCGCAGAGAGTGCACTCGTATTGCCGTTTCGCGCTCATTCAGCACAACCTCGTTTGCCTCGTTGGTGTGCGGGGTCGGGCTAAGATGAATGCTGCTCGCCCGTACCGCGTTTTCACAGGAGACCCCGAACCATGGCTACCCGTACCGCAGTGGTGCTTTCGCTGGCCGGCGCATGCGCCCTTTCACTCGGGGGGATTCAGGCCTCCGCGCTTGCGAACCCCGCCACGGGTTTTACGAGCCCCTTCTCTGGAACGCCGCGTTACGAGCGCTTCGCCCCCAAGCAGGCGACGACACCCGCGCAGGTGAACGCGCCGCTTGGTCAGCGCGCAGCCGACCAGATCGCGGTTGACATCGGTCTCAACCCCAAGAAGGTCTTCACGTCGAAGCAGTACGCGCTGTTTGTGTCGGGCAAGGGCGTGGGCGGCCAGGCCGCACCGGCCAAGTTGGTTGATGAAAGCGTGCGGATTCTCACCAACACCACCAATCGCCCGCTCTACTCAATGGTCGATGGCCAGCTGACCCCGACGGTGCTCGCGAGCTACGGGGTGATGGTCAACACGTCGGGCATGCTGGAGAGCCCTGCCAACACCGATGCGCCCACGCGGCAGGTGAACACCGTGATTGAGCCCGGTGGGTACCTGGGCAAGTGGTGCAAGGCCAACGGTGCCAAGGCGGCCCTGGCAAACCTCTACGCGTCGGCCTACACACGCGAGGCCGTGTACGGAAACGCCGCGCAGCAGCAGTCGGGTGTGGCGCAGCTGGTGAGCAACCAGAAGAACGGCGTCACAACGACGGTGGGCATGTCGATGGTGCCGTCGATCTGGATCGTCAACTTCGCGCTGATCTACACGCTCAACCCGAAGCTCGCGGCCAAGATGCCCGCACGGTGGACGCCAATTCCCGCCGACGTGGCAAGCGCCATTGCCGCAAGCCCCACCGGGCAGGTGCCCTGGAGCCAGTACAGCGCATCGCTCCCGCGCTGAGCGCAGTCTGGCGGCGCGGGCGGGTGGTGTATGGTTGGTGTATGAGTCGCACCAACATTGATATCGACGATGCCGCATGCGCTGCGGTCATGGATCGCTACGGGCTGCAGTCGAAGCGTGAGGCGGTGAACCTCGCGCTTCGACTCGCCGCGGTTGAACCCCTGGGCACCGAGCGCGCGCTTGCGCTCGAGGGGTCGGGCTGGGACGGGGACCTCGACGAGATGCGTGCCGCACGCAGCGCGTGATCCTCGTCGACACCTCGGCGTGGGTGGAATTTCTCCGCGGTACCGGGTCGGCCACGGCAAGCGAGGTGCGTGCGTTGGTGGGTGGTGATGCGGAGATCGCCACGTGCGATGCCATCCGCATGGAGGTGCTGGCGGGCGCACGGGACCGCGCACACCTCGCCGACCTGCGCGCCCTGCTCGCCCGCTGCGTCAACCTGCCGCTCGAGCCCGAGGACTACGAGGTGGCCGCGTCGCTGCATCGCACCTGCCGGCAGAACGGCGAGACCGTGCGCAAGCTGGTTGATTGCCTCATTGCGGCCAGCGCCATCCGCCGCGACGTGGTCCTGCTGCATCTGGACGCCGACTTCGATGCCATCGCCCGGCATTCAGCGCTGCGGGCTCACGCAGCCGGCGGGGCGCCCTGAGCGATGACGATGTCGAGCGTCGCGGCACCCTCACGCAGTGCGATGGCAGCTTGGTAGCCATCTGACGCGTAGCAGTCCTTGGCGGCCCGAAAGCTCGGGAACTCGATCACGAACGGGCGCCCCGCCGGTGTGCCCTCGGCCACCTCGAACACGTCACCGCGCGCCACGGGCCTGCCTCCGGCCGCTGCGATGACCGGCCCGGCCACCTCGGTGTAGCCCTGGAACTTCTCGGGGTCGGTGATCGCCGCCGTCACCAGCCAGTAGCCCTTCGCGTCGTCTGACATCAGCTCACCTCGCGTCGTTCCATCTTCGGGATGCCGTCGGCGGTGTCGTTGACACCCCAGCTCCAGATGACCTCCGGGCTGATGCGAGAGCGTTCGCCATCGGCGCTCGGCCCCATGGTGGCGGATCCCCGCCCCTTGATGCCGCGCGGCGACCACGGGTCAATGGTTCCCACGTTGAACATTCACCACAAGAACGCACCGCGAGGTGCGTCGGGCATGCGGAGGGAACCGATGGCCTGGTGCTGCGCACCGCATATCCCGAGGTGCCGCCCCGCGTGGAATGCCAACGCACTCCGCTCGGAGCCAGCTTCATCGGCCCTGCCATGCGAGTGACGAAGTGGGCGCGGGCGGCCGACGATGAGATCCGTCGCAATCGCGCGGCGTTCGACCGCACGGCACCCGTCGCTGGCTTGCCTGAGCGGGGCATCCTCATCCCGCCACCCACCGAGAGGCTCCGGGTGACCCCTCTGTCGTCCGCCCGAGCAACGTGGCCCTGCGGCGTTGCGTCAGCAGCCGGCTGACGTGGCCTTGCTGCCGCTGGGGCAGGTGGCACCTGCCCACACGACGTTGCTGATGTCGGCCATGAACAGTCTGGCGCCGGTGAGGTTGGCGCCGCTGAGGTTGGCGGCCGACAGGTTTGCGTACCGCAGGTTGGCCTTCGTGAGGTTGGCGCCAACCAGGGTGGTCTCGGGCCAGGCGCCGACTGCCGGGGCGTCGTCCACCGGTGGACCGTCGAGCACCACGGCAACCTGAGGAAGACGAAGTTCACGAGGGCCGACCTCCGTGGAGCCGACTTCCGGGGGGCCGACCTTCGCGGGGCCGACTTCCGGGGAGCGAAGTTGCGGCATGCGGATTTGCGGGGGGCGAAGCTCACGGGCGCGCGGTTTGATGTGGTGAAGCGCGCCGGGAAGAGGGCGAATGAGGTGCAGCCTGCTCCGTCGTGTTACCCAAGCTGCCAGGGGGCGGATCTCTCCTCCGCGAACCTCTCCTACGCGATCCTCACCGGGGCGGACCTCACCGTGGCGAACCTTTCCAACGCGTACCTTTCCAACGCGAACCTCTCCTACGCCAACCTCTCCTACGCGATCCTCACCGGGGCGGACCTCACCGGGGCGGACCTTTCATACGCCAACCTCAAATACGCGTACCTCGCCTCCGCGAACCTCTCCTCCGCCAACCTCTCCTACGCGAACGCCACCCACGCGACCCTCCTCGAAGCGTTCCTCCTCGACGCGTCCCTTCCCTGGGCGAACCTCACCAACGCGAACCTCTCCTACGCGATCCTCGACGGGGCGGAACTCATGGGCGCGAACCTCACCGACGCGACCCTCACCGGTACAACCTGGCACCAGACCACCTGCCCGGACGGCACGGTGACCAACACCGGCTGCTGGCCTCCCTCGTGAAGACGCTCGGGTGAGCCTGGGCGCCTTCACCGTTGGGCTCGCGCC
>JBMOGE010000116.1:0-3826 GCA_049318525.1 Miltoncostaeaceae bacterium | reverse complement strand
TTGACCAGGGCAATTGGCACGCCGAGATCTCCCCCGGGAAGCGGTGCAAGTGATGTGGTACCACCTGCCCCGCTCCCTGCTCGATTCCACGGCGTGGGCCGGTGCCGAGCGCGGGTGCGACTGCCCCGTAACGCAGTTGCATGCAGGCTCGGATTATCGCGGCCATTCCCCCTGCCGCGAGCGCATGCCCGAGGTTGGCCGTCACCGATCCAACCATCCACTTGGCATCTCCGCGCCGGCGTGACAACTCACGCCACTCGGCCCGGTCGCCCAGTGCGGTTCCGATGGCGTGCGCCTCGACGAGGGTAATCGCGCCCGGGCCAATGCCCGCGTCGTTCCACGCGCGGTCAATCGCGTCCCCGAGTCCCTCCGGCCGGGAGGTGAGGGGTCCGAGCGACCGACCGTCACTCGACTGCCCGATGCCCCGGATGCGGGACCACGTGCGCCCGGACTTCACGTCATCGCCGCGCATGAGAACGAGGAAACCCGCGCCTTCGCCGAGAAGGGTGCCCTCCGAATCCTCCATGAAGGGGCGACAGGTGACGTCGGCGAGCATCCCCACTGCGGCGAACATATCCTCCATACCGGCATCGAGGTACGGCCCGACAGCCCCGACGATCATCACATCCGCCGCGTGTGCCTCGAGCGTGAGTACGGCCTGCTGCAGCGCGGCCGCCGCGGAGGCACACGAGACATCCACGACCGCCTGCGGCCCTCGCAGATCGAGTGCTGCCGCGATCCGGCCTGCGAGCACGCTCGGGTGGACCGCCGCCACGAGATCGCTATCCATTCGTGGCAACCCACCATCTGCCGCTTGCGCCCACAACCTCTGGGGACGCCCAAGGAGGGTCGATGCCCCCACGATGACGCCCGCCCGACGGCGCCACTCGCCGCCTGGGTCAAGGCCCGCATCGCGCACCGCGCGCCGCGCGACATCAATGGCCACCAGATGCCACGGGTCGCTCGCCCGGAGGACCGCCGGGGCGGGACGCGATTCGGCAGATATCACCAGGGGGGCAAATCCGCCGGGGCGACTCCCCGCCGATGCCGCGCGGAGCGGAGGTGCCGGTCCCGTGGCATCAACCCCAGAGAAAAACCCTTCTTGGAGCGCCGCCAGATCGGGCGCGAGCGCGAATACTCCCGCCATTCCGGTTATCGCAATGTCATGCCCGGCCGTCATCGAGCCCATGGTCCATCTCCACGGATGAGGTCCTCGAATCCGCGGGTGGCAAGAGCATGGTGCACCTCAACGAGCAGCGCATGTACGCCATCAGCAGGCCGAATCGGCGGTATCCCGCGCTCCTGAAGGAGGGCCGCGATTGGGGGCGTTACCATGCCCAGTGACGGGTCTTCGGGGTCAAACCATGGCCCCCACTGGATGACCCGTACGCCGGTGGTCGGCCATTGCAGGGCCACATCGGCCGCAAGAGCCGACATCGCCTCGTTGGCGGCGCCATAGGCCACCTGACCAGGATTGCCGAACCGTCCGGACACGCTTCCAAATGCGACAAGCCACGCGGGTGGGGCTGCGTCCGATGCTTGGATCGCGTGCACAAGCGCCGCGAGGCCCGTGATCTTGGTCTCGAGAACCGCACGTACGGAGTCGGGGTCCAGTAGGCGGAGCGGGGCGTCGTGAAGGACCCCTGCGCCGTGGATGATCCCGTCAATGCGTCCGTGGCGTGCCAGCACCTCTGCCACCGCCCTCTGCACCGCATCTGCATCGCGCACGTCGACCTCGACGTGCTCCCAGGGAACGTCGCACGCCGACCGACCGAAACTCACACACGTCGCGTCAGTCATGCCCGCGAGACATGCCCGCGTGATCCCCCTTCCACCACCAGTCGCAACGATCACGGCGCCGGCGGTGTCCCATTCGGACTCCTCGATCTCCGAGGCAACCGCGCGTCGTGCGGGCTCTCCCACGATGTCCACCCGTGGGGCGAGGCCCCGTTCAAGCAGCGCCGAGCGGGCCGCGCCCACCACGCCATACGCCGCCACACGATCCCCGTGCACCATCACGCGCTCCACGTCGTTCCACCCCGGCCATTCGGCGATGGTGCCGATGAACGACTGAGCGGCCTCGACCGGGCCGGCTGTAACGAGGTCGACGCGAAGACAGTTCCCGTCGCTCTCATCGATATTTCGGGTGCCATCGGACTCGATGCGAATGACCGGACCGGCTCCGGGCGCGAGCGGCGGGTCATCGTCCGACACCATGACGAGGCGGGGCAGGGTGGTACTGGCGACCGTGGCGGGTGGAGACCCGCCGGGGTCGTCTGCAAGGAGCGCCTCCATAATCTCCCGCACCGTTCTAAGACGGCTGAGGTCAGCGCCGTCCGAACGAGTGATGTTCACACGCTCTCGCAACAGGGTCAGCACCTCGACCCGCTTGATTGAGTCCACCCCGAGGTCCGCTTCGAGATCCACGTCCCTTCCAATCATCTCGGGGGAGAACCCGGTGCGATCGGCGAGAAGGGCGATCAGCACCTTCTCGGGATCGCCATCCGTCACGACGCTCTGCGTCATCGGCTCGGTTGCGGGAGTGGGTGCAGCCAGCACGGGCGCGGGAATGAGACGAGGGATGGCCCCGTTGGCCGGAGCGGGAACCGTGGCCGGGAGGAAGGGGCGACCCTCCAGCGCACCTGCCATGACATTCTCGTGCACACGAAGGAACTCGCGCATCGTCCGCTGAAACGGGGCTTCCGAGAACTCCAACTCATCAGGCGCGTGCGGCGACCCCGGGTCATGATCGCGGCCGAGGAGTGGCATCCGGTTCGTATATGCACCGGTATCGGGGGTTCGCCGAACACCCCCGCCATCGACAAACCACGTGTCAGGTGCGACCTCCCCGTGGGCTCGCTCGTCGCTGGACACATGTCGACCCTCGAACAGCCAGTCGAGGTGGTGAATCGCGCCCCGCACCCAGAGATCAACGAGGGCGTCCAGCACGCCGTTGAGGGGTCGCGCGGATCGCTCCATCGAGATTGCCACCGCCCCGACGTCACCGCACGCCGCAAGGCAGTCACGTACCAACGACGTGGCTGTGGACCCCGGGCCGACTTCGACGAACAGGTCGACTCCCATTTCGCGGGCATTCGCGATCTGATCCACAAACCGCACAGACTCAAGGAGATGCCGCCGCATACGCCCTCGGACGCCCTCGACATCGACCGGGTAGCACTCCCCATCGGCGTTCCCCAGAACGTCGAACTGAGGCGATTGGAGCGCGATCGCGTTGATGCAGGCCGTGAGTGGCGGCTCGGCCGTGGCCATGAGCGGTGAGTGGAATGCTCCACCGACCCGCAGGGCAACGGCGGCCACGTCGGCCTCGGCTGCCGCTGCCATCACGGTCTCCACAGCCTCGCGGGAGCCGGACACCACGCTCTGGGACGGCGCGTTCATACACGCAATGACCAGATCAGAGCCCACCCCGCTGGCCTCAACAATCATCCGCACGGTGGCCTCATCAGATGCCAACGCGGCCATCGTGCCATGAGATGGATCGGCCGCGGCCATCACCGCCCCACGGGTACGTGTGAGTTCGAGGAGTGCCTCATCGGACAGGACACCAGCCGCACGAAGCGCCCCGAACTCGCCGAATGAGTGCCCGAATGCCACGCGCGGCGTAATTCCGGCGATGTCGAGGATGTCGGCAAGTCCGGTGCCAAGGGCACCGAGCGCGGCCTGGGCCACGCGAGTGTCCGCAATGGCCACGCGCTGGGCGGCCGCAGACGATGAATCGCGCGCCGGCGGGGGGTACAGAAGCCGGCCGAGAGGAACACCGATCTGGGAATTGCTCCGCTCCAGCGACTGGCGGAGGGGGCGA
>JBMOGE010000115.1:0-3923 GCA_049318525.1 Miltoncostaeaceae bacterium | reverse complement strand
TCAGCAGTGGTGTTGAGGCGGTTGAACCCGGTCTGGGCGGCCACGAAACCGATCTGCTCCTCGCTGAGCATCGCCCGGGTCATCGCCGTGTCGATGACCGATGGCAGTACCGCGTTGATGAGAATGCCCTGTGGTGCCAGATCAACCGACGCGGCACGCACCAGCCCGCCCACGGCCGCCTTGGACACCGTGTACGAGAATTTGTTGCTGCGCGCGAGCGTCTGCCAGATGGAACTGATGACCACCATGCGGGCACCGGTGTTGATGGCGTCGGCATCACACAGCGCTGTGAGCGACGCCACCACAAAGGTGACATTGGCATCCATGGTCTCGCGGAATTCGTCGAGTGCCACCGTATGCGCGGCGTCGTTGCGGTTGGCCCCCTGGGCCCACACCACCGAGTCGAATGGCCCAGCGGCAATCACCCCGCTCGCCGACTCCGGCGCTTTAAGGGGGTCGAAGGCGAGACAGTCCCCCTCGCCATGCCTGCTGGTGCGCACCACCTCGTACCCGCGGGATGCGAAGGCATCTGCGATGGCGTCGCCGATCGCGCCGGAGCCACCGATGATGAGTGCACGCGCCATGCTCATGCGGCCTGAGCGACGAATGCCGCGATCTGGGCGCGGCTGATCTCCGCCATTTCACGACCGTCCCGAAGCGCCACGTACCACTCCACAATGGAGTCGAGGGCCTGGTCGAGGCTCCACGTGGCATTCCAACCAAGCCGCGCACGGGCGCGACTGGAGTCGAGCTTCAGCCAGGTGGCCTCGTGCGGGTGCGGGCCGGGGTCGATGCGCCAGTCGATGGCATCGGGCCACAGCGCCGAGAGCCGGTCGACGATGTGGGCAACCGGCTGCGCATCGGTGTCGGCAGGCCCAAAGTTGAAGCCGGTGGCGAACGCCGGGTCGCTCCACAGGGCCTGCGCCAACTCCAGATACCCGCTGAGCGGGTTGAGCACGTGCTGCCAGGGGCGAATGGCGTCGGGCCGGCGAATGTCAACGGGAGCACCCGCCAGCGCCCCCCGCATGATGTCGGGGATCAGTCGGTCCTCACCCCAGTCTCCACCGCCAATGACATTGCCTGCGCGGGCCGAGGCAAGACGCGGGCCGTCCGCATCACCGAAGAACGACGACCGGTAGGCACTGGTCACCAGCTCCGAGCACCCCTTGGAGTTTGAGTACGGGTCGTAGCCACCCATGGCCTCGTCCTCGCGGTACCCCCACTCCCACTCACGGTTCTCGTAACACTTGTCTGAAGTGACGTTGATGATCACGCGGACGTCGGTGCCATGCAGGCGGACGGCCTCAAACAGATTGACGGTGCCCATGACGTTGACCTCGTACGTCTCGCGGGGCTCAACGAATGAGCGGCGCACCAGAGGCTGGGCGGCCATGTGGATCACCACCTCCGGGCGCGATTCGCGCACCACACCGGCAACGCCATCCGCATCGCGGATATCGAGCGTGTGCTGGGCAACGACATCGCCAAGACCGGCAAGCGCGTAGAGGGATGGCGAGGTGGGCGGCTCGAGTGCAAGGCCCGTGACGTCGGCCCCCATCTCGAGGAGCCACAGGCTCATCCACGATCCCTTGAACCCCGTGTTGCCTGTGAGCAGCACGCGGCGGCCGCGCCAGAAGGAGGCGTCTACTCCCACGTCACCCACGGCCGCTCACCGCTGTCCCAGGCTGCCTGAAGGTCCATCTTGTCCTTCAGGGTGTCCATCACCTGCCAGTGGCCCTCGTGCTGGTACGACGACAGCTGGTCATCAGCTGCCAGCCCTCGGAGCGGCGCCTCTTCCCACGTGGTGAGGTCGCCCTCGATGTAGTCGGCGACCCCCGGATTGAGCAGGAAGAAGCCGCCGTTGGTCCACGTGCCATCGCCCTTGGGCTTCTCGCGGAAGTGCGTCACCCGGTTGCCATGCACGTCCAACGCACCCCAGCGACCTGGTGGCTGCACGGCCGTAACGGTGGCGAGCGTGCCCTGCTCGTCGTGGAATGCCTTCAGGGCCGTGACATCAACATCTGCCACGCCATCGCCGTAGGTCATGAGCACCGTTTCGTCGTGCCCGATGTGCGAAAGCGCCCGCTTGAGCCGGCCGCCGGTGAGGGTGCCATCGCCTGTGTCGAGCAACGTGACACGCCACGGCTCGGCACGAGTGGCATGCACCTCCATCGTCTGCTTCTGCAGGTCGAGTGTGACGTCGCTCATGCTGAGGAAGTACGAGGCGAACCACTCCTTGATGACGTCGCCCTTGTACCCCAGACACAGCACGAAGTCGTTGATGCCGTGGACCGACAGCCCCTTCATGATGTGCCACACGATGGGCATGCCGCCGATCTCGACCATGGGCTTCGGTCGCACGGCGGTTTCTTCACTGAGCCGGGACCCGAACCCACCGGCGAGGATGATGGCCTTCATTGGATCCATCGTACCGACCGGAGCAGGCGCCACGCGCGGATCGTGGACCATCGGGGCGATACCGACTCGCGACCCGCCCGGCTGGGTCACGAGGAGGAAAGCGCATATAACACATACATGCGGTTTTGGATTTCCCCCTGGTTTTTGGGTTTCACCCTTGCAATTGGAACGGCTGGTGCCGCGACATCAGCAGGGAGTGGGCCTTGTTCCCATTCCGCTGTGCAGGGTGCCCGCCAGGTGGTTGCTGATGCGTGTCGCGAAGTCCCCGAACTGCGTGATCCGGCTGCAAGTCAGTCAGTCCGTGCTGACGCCTTGCGCCGCTGGGTTCATGGCTGGTTCACATTCGCCAACGTGAGCGCCGATGACACGCCTCGTTACTGGGCTCTGCCGCCCGACACCTTCTACGCGGGTCTGAGGAGCGGGCGAATGGCAGCTCGCTGCGGCGGGGCAGCATGGATCCTCGCCAGCACCTCGCGTGCGCTCGGCCTCAATGCCTGGACGGTGAACTTCGGGAGGCCGTCGCTGTACACCCACGTCGTCACGGTCGTAAAGGCCGAGGGGCACTGGATAATGGAAGACCCGATGTTCGGAGGGTCGTTCCGTGGCGCACGGGGTGTGCCGCTCGACCTCCCCACGGCGCTCCGGCGAATGGGCCACCCGGGACGGGGTCTAGTGCAAACCCCCCTGGATCTCTCAACGGCAACGCGCCTCATTCGTGATCAGGACCTTGCACAGATCATCACTCCTTGGAAGCGGGCACAAAGAGGCGCGCTCCTCTCTCGTCCAGTGCGATGTCGGCCGGGAGGCCCGGGGATGAACCTCTGCTCGGGGGTCGCATTCGGAATGGACCTGGATGTGGCTGCGCCCCTTCGCCGATCAGTCTTCAAGTATCTGGCGGCCCGGGGCCGTGCACACACGTTGTATGCGCTGATGCTCGACCCCATCGGGATTACGGCGCCGGGCATTGGGCGGGCTCCGACTTCTTCTGACCACGCGTCAATCGCAGACGCAATCGCCAGGGCGCAGTGATGACTTCAGCGACACGGGATCCGGGAGCGATCTCGGAAACCTGAGACCAGCCGGCCGTTCGCTCGGCCGTTGCCCGTGGACAATGGCGAGCGTCATGGTGCAGGAACGCACCGCCGCTCAGGGAGACATGCCGGCTCCACCGGACCCCGGTGAGGCTCGTAACCTCTTCGCAGATCCACCAACTGGTCCGTGTCAGGCAACACCCTCAGCGCGAAGCCAATTGGCGGTCACCGCGATCTGCTCGTCGAGTGGCATGGGCGTGATGCCGGCACGGGCGGCCAGTGCCCTCACCACCGCCGGGTCGCCCAGGTAGTCATCAGCCGGTGCGTCGGGGTCCATTGGCGGCCGTACCACCGCCGAAGGGTCGGCACCGAGAACTCCCAGCACCCGCGCTGCCAACTCTCCCATTTCCACGATCTCGCCGGCCGTCTCGAACGTCGCTGAACCCCCTGGCTCGAGTTCGCCCACGACGTGCA
>JBMOGE010000114.1:0-3951 GCA_049318525.1 Miltoncostaeaceae bacterium | reverse complement strand
CATGAGGTCACTTCCGAGGCGCCGGGACAGCATCTCGAGCCAGTCCACATTCACGCAGATGAGATTGATGTCGTACAGCAGCGATTGGTCGTCGGCTGCCGACTCCACCTTGTCCTCGAGGTCGTCGTGGCTTACCGAGATGGCGGTAGGGGGAATGTCGCTGTCGATGAGGGCCTCGTGCAGCAGGCGCGTGGCCTCGCCGATACCGAAGCCCGCCCGCAGGAATCCGATGAGGTTGACACCGTGCTGCAACTGATCGGGACTCACCGCGGGCGCCGCGCTCGCAATGTCGGCCACGTCCGTGGCACGAGGCAGGAACTGCGACGGGATCCCGAGCGCATCACTCGATGCCCGGGCCCAGCGGATGAGGTGCTCGGATTGATCGTCGCGGGGGTTGGGGAATGCAGCGGTGGCGTATGGGTCGGCCGCCCACACCCCGAGGAGGTACCGGCTGATCCGGGGCTCGCGCGACCCCGGTGCGGTCTCGGCGAGCCAGGTGGCGAGGGCATCTCCCGACCCATCCGACACCATCGTCACCAGCGTCGAGGCGAAGGCGGGGTCATCGTGGAGCGCCTGCCTGCATGCCGCTCGTACGGCGTCGTCAACCACCAGGCCCCCGAGGCGGGTGGGGTCGGGTGCCGTTGTCAATCCATGGTGGGCCAGTGCTGCCAGCCGGCGTTCGACGATTGCCTGAAGGTCCGCTCGCTCGCTCAGCAGCACGCGCGGGCGCAGCCCCTGGTCACGGCTGAGCAGGTACGGCGCATCAGGGTCGAGACCGGGAAGGCGCATGGTGATGACGGGCCCGTGGTGGTCATCGGCATTCCAGTAGGCCACTCCCACGCCGGGCTCATCAAGCACGGTTGTGGGTGCGACCGTTGCCAGCAGGTCCCATTCGCGGGCCCGGGCACCATCTTCAGCAAGCGTCCCCTCGTTCAGGCGATCTGCTGTTGCGGCGAGCTGGGCCATGGCATCGGCACCAGCCGCGAGGAACCCGTCATCAAAGACGCTGAGTCGCAGCAGGTCACTGGGCTCGGGTGTGCGGCCATCATCCGGACGTACTCGCCGAACGCGTGGCAGCAGCGTGAGGCCGGTTGTGGGGATGGCCGGAAGCGGCCCGAGCAGCGTGGTGTCGGGGGCGAGGTACACCACGGGACCACTGGTGCCCTGGGCCAGGACGTGCGCAACCAGCACCGGCGCGGTGGCCATGCGGGCGTCGCCGTCGGTGGTGGTGAACCTGAGGAGCACCTGTTGCGCCGCGGTGATCCCGAGGTCGTCCGGCAGGAGCACTGTGATCGGCCCGGGGGAGACGCCAGCGGGTTGCCCGTCAAGCGCGAGTGCGTACAGGCGGGCTTCCGGGTGGTGGCGGGCGACGTCATCCGCGAGCGCCGCAACCATCGGCCACTCCCCATTCCGGAATACCGTCGCGAACACGGGCGCGACTGGGGCGGTCATCCGGTGGGCTGCTCCATGGGGTGAGTCTAGCCCCGGCCCGCGGCGGCGACCGCTTCGATTATGGCGTCAGCAACCGCAGCGAGCGCCTGCGCGATGACGGCTGCATCAGCGGCGTCTGCTGTGGCGAGTGCATGGTCCAGGGCGGGTTGATGGCGGATTACCCCCCATGCCGCAGTGCGCTCGGCCTCGGTTGTGCCGGTGAGGAATGCGGGTGTGGCGGGGCGCCCGGTCCCTGTCGTGATGACGGGCACCCCAGCATCCACAGATGTGCGCACTCCTGGTGAGAGGGCGTCTCCCATCAGTACGAGGGCATCTGCGCGCGCGATATTGGCCGCGGCAAGCCGCCTTCTGCCGTCGTGTGCGTCGAGCACCACAATGACCCGTGGCCGTGCGTCATCCACTGCCATTACCCCGGTGCCGCTGGCCCCGAGAATGATCGTTCCCACCACATGCGGGGCCAGCGGGTGTCCCAGTAGCGCACGCTCAATGGCGCGGGAATGCTCAAGGGCTTCCGGAGTGAGCGCCGGGCTCGTGCGCACCGTCAGCACTGGGCGAAGTCCTCGACGAAGTTCCGCAGGCGATCAGCGGTGGCGCCATCAGAGTGCCGCGCCAACTGTGGCCCCCGCGCAGCCCCCATCTCACCCGCCAGCCCGCCATCCAGCACGGCGGCGATGGCCTCGGCCACGAGTGAGGGGTGCTTGTCATCCAGCAGCAGCCCGGCTGCACCCAGCGTCTCGGGGATCGCACCGGCCGCGTAGGCGACGATCGGCAGATCGGCGGCCATGGCCTCGATGATGGGCACGCCGTACCCCTCGTGCTCCGAGAGGCATACGAAGACATCTGCGGTTGCCAGTTCGTCAGCGAGCTGCTGGTCGCTCACCGAGTGCAACACGTGCACCTGATCCTGCACCCCGCATTCGGCAGCGAGTGCGAGGCAGCGGTGCAGGTACGCGCGATTGGATCCCCAACTCCCGATGAGTCTCAGTTCGGCGTGCACTCCGGTGTCACGGAGCGCAGCGAGGGAAAGGATCAAATCGTGCTGGCACTTGTTGGGCACGCCGCGGCCGATGAACAGCAGACGCGGCGGCCCCTCGTGCCGGTGCCGGGCGGCCACCCGCGCATCCGGCCTGAGGATGCCGATGACAGTGGGGTCGTGGAAACCCAGATCGGTCATCTCCTGCGCGTTGAAGTGCGAATCGGCAGCAGCCCGTCGTGCCCGGGATGCGAAGTGCCCCAGCCGGTCGCGGCCATCACGGCACGCGAGCGCGATATGCGGCGCATCCCGCCACAGCAGCTCCGGTGGTGTGACGTTGTGGTAGTGCAGGGCCACATGAGGGGTCCGGTCGAGAACGTGGAGGAACGCCGGGCTGTCGATTGAGTAATGGAGGATGGCCCGGTCGCCGGCCTCAGTGATTTGGTCCCAGTCACCATGGGGGCGCACGAGGTCGGTGATCTCTCGCGAGAGATGCGACGAGTCGACAAGGACCTCCGACCGGAAGCCCATCGAGCGGATCACCTCCTGGGCACGGAGCGCATGGTTGGTGATGGCGTCACGTGGTGCGGCGCCGGCCAGCACCTGATGGATTCCCTCGCTCACGACCATGCCTCCAGCGCGCTGTGGAAGCGGTCGCGCACTGCGCCCCAGCGGAATTCGGTGAGGGTGTACTCCCGCCCCGCTGCCGCGAGGGAGGCCCGCACCTCGGGCGCCTCCAGAATCAGTTCGAGCCCCTCAGCAAAGGTCGCCGCGTCACCGAACCACAGCCCGCCCCCTGACACCTCGCAGTGGCGTCGCAGCACGCTGCTTCGCTCGTTCACGAACACGGGAGTGCCTGCCAGCCACGATTCGAAGAGCACCATTCCGAAGCTTTCGAGGCGGGATGGCTGCACCAGCACCCCCGCAGCGGCATAGGCCGCTGCCCGTTCGTTGATGTCGACGAAGCCAAGATCCACCACGTGCGGCGCGATGTCTGCGGGCGGTGCCAAATCGCCCGAGCCCATGAGCGCGAGCGGCCGTGGATCGGGAGACACCTCGCGGTACCGCCGGTAGTGCGCGTACATGTCGGCCACGCCCTTGCCGTGCTCGCGGCGCCCCGCGTACAAGATGTATCCGCGCTCCACGCCATGGCGTGTGGCAAATGCCAAGGCCTCGGCGGTGCTGGGGAGTGGTGTCTCGTCGAACCCGCATCCAACGATGGATGGGTCGTTGCGCAGGCGCGCTTCGCCCCCACGGTGCCCGGCAAGGAGTTCGTCCACCAAATCACGTTCGCCCGGCGCATTCAGCATCAGCCCACGGGCGGAGCAGAGGCTGTCGAGTATCACCGACTGCCTGGCATGGGGCTCATCGTGCAGGCACGGGATGAGCACTGTGCGATCAGGGTCGGCGACCACCTGCCAGAACGAGGTGCCGAACAGGTACGGCATGGCCACGACCCAGTCGTATTGGTGCGCGGCCTCAATCATCCCCGGGGCCCAGGCCGAGTTGGCCATCCACGCAACCTG
>JBMOGE010000113.1:0-3959 GCA_049318525.1 Miltoncostaeaceae bacterium | reverse complement strand
GACGATGAGATCGTCGATGGGGCGGTCGACTTCATCCAGCGAAAGCACTCAGAAGGCACCCCGTTCTTCCTCTGGATGAACACCACGCACATGCACTTCCGCACGCACCCGAAGCCCGAGAGCCTCGGCCAGGCGGGCCAGTGGCAGTCGCTGTACCACGACACCATGGTCGACCATGACCGGGCCATCGGCCGCGTGCTCGACCTGCTCGACGAACTCGGCATCGCCGACAACACCATCGTCATCTACTCAACCGACAACGGGCCGCACACCAACACCTGGCCCGATGGCGCCACCACGCCGTTCCGCAGCGAGAAGAACACCAACTGGGAGGGTGCGTTCCGTATTCCCCAGCTCATCCGCTGGCCCGGAACGATCGAGGCGGGCCGCGTGGCGAACGGCATTGTGAGCCACCTCGACTGGCTCCCCACCCTGCTGTCTGCCGCCGGCGACCCGGACGTGAAGCAGAAGCTGCTGTCCGGGTACGAGGTTGGAGGTACGACCTTCAACGTGCATCTGGACGGGTACGACCTGATGCCGTACCTCACCGGCGAGGTGGAGGAGAGCCCGCGCACGGAGTTCTTCTACTTCTCCGACGACGGCGACCTGGTGGCGCTGCGCTACGACAACTGGAAGCTGGTCTTCATGGAGCAGCGTGTGACCGGCACCCTGCAGGTGTGGTTTGAGCCATTCGTCCCGCTGCGGGCGCCCAAGTTGTTCAACCTGCGCACCGATCCGTTCGAGCGCGCCGACACCACATCGAATACCTACTGGGATTGGTTCATCGACCGGGCATTCGTCGCGGTACCAGTGCAGCACATGGTCGCCGAGTTCCTCGGCACGTTCCTGCAGTACCCGCCGCGCATGAAGTCGTCGAGCTTCACCGTCGATCAGGTACAGGCGAAGCTCGAGGCCGCCATCGCCGCGGGGCACTAGCGCACGGGCATGGATGGGTATGAGGGTATGACGTGGGTGCCGGGCGCCACCTTCCGCATGGGCTCTGATGAGCACTACGCGGAGGAGGCGCCCGCGCACAGCGTCACCGTTGATGGGTTCTGGATCGATACGACGACGGTGACCAATCGGCAGTTCAAAGACTTCGTCACGGCCACCGGTTACCGCACGGTTGCCGAGCGTGCGCTCGACCCCGCCGACTTTCCCGGTGCGCCGGCCGAGAACCTGGTGGCCGGGTCGCTCGTCTTCACGCGCACGGCCGGCCCGGTTGATCTACGGCACCTGAACCAATGGTGGACGTGGACGCCGGGTGCGTGCTGGATCAATCCCGAAGGCCCGGGGTCAACCATCGCTGAGCGTATGGATCACCCCGTGGTGCATGTGGCCCACGAGGACACCGAGGCGTACGCCGCGTGGGCCGGCAAGGCCCTGCCCACCGAGGCCGAGTGGGAGCGCGCCGCACGTGGTGGCCTGGAGGGGGCCACGTATGCGTGGGGCAGCGAGCCCGAGCAGCCGGGCGAGCGACTCGCCAACTTCTGGCACGGCGACTTCCCCTGGCGATCGGCCGAGGGCTACGGCACCACCACGCCGGTCGGCACATTCCCGCCCAATGGCTACGGCCTGGCCGACATGGCAGGCAACGTATGGGAGTGGACTGCCGACTGGTACACCGCACGTCATCCGGACGAGGCGGCCTCACCGTGCTGCGTGCCCCAGAACCCGCGCGGCGGTGACGAAACGGGCAGCCTCGACCCCGGTCAGCCGCAGTTCCGCATTCCGCGCCGGGTCATCAAGGGCGGCTCATTCCTGTGTGCCGACAGCTATTGCATGCGCTACCGGCCGGCGGCGCGTCGACCGCAGATGATCGATACGGGCATGAGCCACATCGGCTTCCGGTGCGTGATGCCGTAGCGCAAGCGGTTCAGGGGGCGACGCCCGCCGGTTCGGTGTGCAGAGTGACCCCGTTGAGGTTGTCGGGGCGCCAGATGCGGGCAGCCACGTCGATGACCTGAAGGCCTGCGGGGCGTGCACCCCACGCCGCCGGGGCACGGACGGTGGCCGCGGGGCGTGAGGGGCTCAGCGCCACGGGCACCGTGGCCATCGATGCCGAGGCGCTGACGAACTGCACGTAGGCCATCGCCCGCCAGTTGGTGCCACGTGCGCGCACCTGCACCGGAATGCCCGTGCCGACCAGTCGCCCCGCACGCACTGAGGCTGCAACAGGCCCCGCGTGATCAATGGCCAGCGGCGGCTCGCCGAACAGAGCGGCACCGGTCTGGCGCTTCAGCCATCCGGCCACCGGTCCGGGCTGCGCGAACACCGACGTCCGCTGGTCCTTCAGAACCCGGCAGGCGTTCAGGCGTCCCCACGACACCACGCCCACCACCGCGGACAGGTCCTGCGCCATCAGCGGGCCACCGGAGTCGCCCCCGCAGGTTGCGCCATCGAGCGGCGGCGTGCTGTCAGATGGACCAGCGGCGGTGCATATCTCCGTGCGCGGGAATACCTTCACGGTGGCACCGCTTGGTGCCTTCCCCCCACACATTGCGGGAGCTGCCATGAGAGTCCACGTCTGCCGCAGGTCGTCAGACATCGCCTTGCTGCCGGGCGTAAAGCCGTAGCCGAGGGCGGTCACCGCTGACCCACCGGCAGGCACCTGCCGGGAGATGGCCTTCGGCGCGGTGGGTGCGGTGGTCGCCAGTTCGACCAGCGCGATATCGCTCTGCTGGCGTTGCCCCCACATGGCGAACCAGAAGCTGCCCGGCAGCACCATGCGCCGCGCGGCGACCACCGGCTGGCCATCCAGGTTGGCGAAGCGCACCTGAAGACCCCTCGAGCGCACGTCCGCGGTGTTGTCGATGCCCTCCTCCTGCGCGCAGTGCGCGGCGGTCATGACATAGCCGGGGGCGATGAGGGTGCCGCCGCAGAACTTGAGCATGGTGCCCGTGCCCTCCTGGCGGTCTTCGAGCGCGACCGCCCAGGGGAAGGTGCCGATCGCCACCGCCTGGCTGCTGACGGAGTGCGCGCCAGCGGGGGAGGCATGGCCCTGGGCGATCGGCGCGAGCATCAGCGCGATTGCTGTAAGGGGCACGAGGGACACAACGGGATGACGGGTGCGTGGAGGCATCCGGCTCATGATGCCACCGGTGCGCGTGCCTCTGGGGACAGTGGCTCCTGCGTCTGTGGCCGCTCACGAAACGCGCAGCGTGTCGGTATTGAGTGTCGTGACGCGGGGATGGCTGGGCCGATGTCCCGTCCACCCCGTAAAGTTCTCATCAAACTGTCCCCTAACGCGCCGTCCCTTGGGCGGCGAAGGAGAACCCCTTGTCAACTTCATCCCACCGCCCTGGGCGGTTCACCCTCGCCGTTGCGGTGTTCACTGCGGTCGGTGCCCTTGGCGTGACCGCATCCACGGCCGCTGCGGCGACGTGCCCCGTCCCCTCCACTGCGGTCGGCAGCAACTGCCGCCTGCAATTGACCTCGAGCGGTGCCTTCATCGTGCCGACCGGAGTCTCCGCGGTTGACGTTGCGGTCGTCGGCGGCGGCGGCGGGGGTGGTGGAGCCACCTTTGGCATGACCTCTGGCGCTGTGAGCGGCGGCGGCGGCGGCGGCGTCGTGGTGCTGCAGGCGGGATACGCGGTCACACCGGGGGTGGCGATCTCCGTGACCGTCGGTGCCGGCGGCACCGGCGGCTCTGGGATGGGCACCAGCGGGGGCACCGGTGGGGCGTCGGTCTTCGACACGCTCTCCGCTGCCGGCGGTACGGGTGGCCAGTATGGGAATGTGTCGCACGGCGGCGGTAATTCCGACATCTTCACGGGAGGCCCCAGCAGCCCCACCACCGCTGGCGGTGGCGGCGCCGGTGCGTCGGCGAATGGGGGAAGCGCCACCAGCACTGGCGGGGGCGACGGCGGGGCGGGCGTGGATATCTCCACGCTGTTCACGGGTCTCTCGCCGAGCCTCTTCGGCGGCGGCGGTGGCGGATCCGCTTCGACCACCCGTGG
>JBMOGE010000112.1:0-4067 GCA_049318525.1 Miltoncostaeaceae bacterium | reverse complement strand
CGTAGGGCCGGTGGCGCCGGTGGCGCCCGTAGGGCCGGTGGCGCCGGTGGCGCCCTTGGGGCCCACCACTCCCTGAGCCCCCACCAATGGCTTCGCAGCCTTGCCGCGAGGGCCCTGCGGGCCAACCGGGCCCTGAGCGTTCCAGCGCACTGCCTGCTGGCCGGCCGGGCACGTTCCGCCCGGGCCGCTCAGGCGAAGCGCATCGTTTTGCTTGGTAAGAGAGCATGCGGTGATGACGCGGGGCTCAACCGTGGACGTACCGGATGCGATACCGCCGGCCACCACAACGCCAGTGGCGATACCCGCAGCAAGCCACAGCACGCGATTGTTCGTTTTCATGGAACGACTTTCCGTAGGAGGGGCACAGGGTTCGGACGGTTCGAATACCTTTTGTACAGGTATCACACGATCGCGTTGGCACACCACACCTTCGGTCTCTCCTCTGGCGGCGCCTCGCCGGCTGGCCGACGGGGGTCCGGCCGGCGGGGCGAACTTGACACATCGGACCCTCCCCAGATGCCACCGGGTACCCTGCAGTTATGAGCACGGCGCGCCCCCAGCCACCCGAGACCCCCGACCCCACCGGTCGACGCCTCACGCGCCGTACGTTCGTGGCCACAGCGGCGCTCGGCACGGTCAGTCTGTATCTGGTGGGCTGCGGCACAGGCGGCAGCAGCACCACGGCGGCGCCCAGTTCCACCCAGGTGTCCCACTTCGTCACCGTGTCGCGCATTCTCACCGGCGTAAGCGACCTGCCTGCGGCACCCGCAGCGGCCTACCTCACCGCGCTCGAGGCCGCTGGGCTTCAGCTCTCTCCCAACGCATTTGTTGCCACGGCGTTCGGCACCGAGGGTGCGCCGGAGTCGATGAGTGACCTTGAGCGCATGGGTGCCACCAAGATGCCCGGCGCCGACGAGTGCATGCGCGCCATCGCCGGTGCCTGGTGGAGCGGAATGGTGACCGCCAAGGGTGGCGACACCACCGTGGTGGCCTTCAGCGACGCCCTGGTGTTTACCAAGGTGCATGAGTTCACCGAGTGCTACGGCGCCACCGGATCGTGGAGCGCACCGGGAGAGAAGGCCACATGAGCGCGCAGAACGATGCCGATGTGATCATCGTGGGCGCCGGCGTCTCGGGCGCCATGGTGGCCGAGGGCCTGGCCAAGAAGGGCGTGAAGGTGCTGGTGCTCGAGTCTGGCCCCCTGCAGGATCGCCAGCAGGCGGTAGACGACTTCCGCGCATCACCGGTACGCGTGCCCGAGGCCGCATACCCCGACGTGTCGTACGCGCCCCGCGCGGGCACCGTGAACCCCGCCGACTACTACGTGCAAGAGGGCTGGGGCTTTCGCAGCAACTACGAGCGACGCGTGGGTGGCGCCACCTGGCATTGGCTCGGCACCGCACTCAGGTTTGTGCCCAACGACTTTCGCATGAAGACCGAGTTCGGTCACGGCGCTGATTGGCCCATCACGTACAACGATCTTGAGCCCTGGTACGGCAAGGCCGAGGACGCCATTGGCGTGTCGGGTGAGGACACCCCGCTGCTCGGATCTCCGCGCTCAACGCCCTACCCCATGCCGGCTATCCCGCTGTCCTACATGGACAAGGTGTTCAAGAAGGGCGCCGCCACCATCGGCCTGGCCGTCAACTCGACGCCGCAGGCCCGAAACAGCGTGGAGCGCGACGGCCGCCCGGCCTGCTGCGGTAACTCATCCTGTGTGCCCATCTGCCCCATCGGTGCCAAGTACGACGGCACGGTGCATGTGAAGAAGGCGCAGGCCGCAGGTGCCACGTTCATCCCGTCGGCAGTGGTGGTAAACGTGCAGGTGCAGCCCGGCACCGCCACCGTGACCTACCGGCCGTCGGGTGGCGACCCCATCACCATCACCTCGCACACGGTGGTGATCGCCGCCAGCGCGATTGAGGCCGCCAAGCTCATGCTCATGTCCACGAGCGACCAGCAGCCCCAGGGGCTCGGCAATGCCACCGACATGGTGGGCAGGTTTCTCATGGATCACCCGGTGCAGCTGGCATGGGGCGTGCTGCCCCAGCGCACCTACCCGTACCGGGGGCCTGGATCGACGAGCGGTATCGACCAGGTGCGCGACGGCGCGTTCCGGTCGCAGTACTCAGCATTTCGCCCCGAGGTGCACAACGATGGCTGGACCTACATGATGGGCGACCCCACCCAGCAGGTGGCCACCTGGGCGCAGAAGAACGACATCGGCACCGCGGGATTCGCCGACTTCACCGACCAGATACTGCGCCAGGCGCTCATCGCCAGCTGTGTAGAGCAGGAGCCACTCGCCACCAACCGCGTGACCCTCGCCACTGAGACCGACGCCATCGGCGTGCCGCGCCCGGCCATCACCTACGAGATGGGCGAGTACACCACCAACGGATCGAAGGCCGCGCGAACGCTGCACCTTCGCGTGCTGCAGACCCTGGGTGCCACCGGCGTGCAGCAGAACCCCATCAATGAGTTTCAGGGAGCCGGACACAACATCGGCACCACCCGCATGGGCAACGACCCCAAGACCTCGGTGGTCGACAAGAACCTGCGCGTGCACGGCACCCGCAACTGCTTTGTGGTGGGCACCAGCCCCATGGTCACCAGCGGTACCGCGAACCCCACGCTTACCGTTGCAGCCCTCGCGCTGCGGGCAGTGGAGCCAATCCGGAAGAGCCTCACCGAGGGCTGATTTCCCGCACTGCATCATGATGCAGTGATGCAGTAGTGATATCGTCGGGCCATGGCGAAGACCCGCACCACCCTCACCATTGATGAGGACATCCTCAGGTCGGCTCGCGTGGCCGCCGCCCACCGCGGCATGAAGGAGGGCGACCTGATTGAGGAAGCCCTCAACCGGCACCTGGGGCTCGGCGTGTTTGAGCGCCTCTGGGAGGACCAGCAGCCCGACCCCGACTTCGACGCCATGGGCGAAGACGAGCTGATGAGCTGGGTTGTGGATCTGCAGCACGGCATCAGGAACGAGCGCCGTAAGCAGGCCCGTGCGCGCCGTACTTGACGCCAACGTCTTCGTGTCAGCTGCCATCGGCAGCACGGGCCCGCCGGCCGCACTGATCAACGCGCTCCGTGCCGGCGCGTTCGAGTGCATCACCACCGGCGCGCTGCTCAGTGAGGTGGCGCACGTACTCAACTCGCCCAAGATGCGAGGCAGGCGGCCGTCGCCAAAGGACATGGACGACATCATCAGCGCGCTGGTACACAGCGCGCACTTCGTGCCCGACCTCGCCGTCGACCACGGCGATGTGCCCGGCGACGCGGATGACGACTACCTCGTGGCCCTCGCCCGTGAGTGGCATGCCGCACTGGTGACTGGCGACCGCCACCTGCTCAGCCTGCCCGGCATGCCGGCCATCATCACTCCCCGGCGCTTCCTGGATCTGCTGGAGGCATAGCCACGTGGCGCTAGGGTTCAGCACGGAACCACCGCACCCCCACTCACCGAGGACACACATGCCCCGTTCACTCAGGCTCATCGCCGCAGTAATCGCAGCCCCCGCAATTGCGCTTTGCGCAGCAGGGATTGCCACGGCGGCCACACCCGGCATCGTGACCGAGTACCCCGCGGGAACGGGCGCCATTGACTCCTCAGGAATCGGTGCAGCGCCCAATGGCGACGTGTACGGCACGTTCACCGACCTGAACGCGGTGGTGCCCTTCACCACCGCGGGCCCAGGTGCACAGGTGTCGGTGGCAGCGGGCGGCCGACTGGTGAGCAGCATCGCCCCGGGCCCCGATGGCGCCATGTGGATGACCTACAACTTCACCGCCGCCATGGGCCGCCTCGACACCACCGCCGGCACCACCACGCAGATCACCGGCCTCACCTCGGCCGGGTGGGCATCAGCGGCGGGGCCCGACGGGCGCCAGTGGGTAACCGAGAACGGCGGGCAGATCGGCGCGGTCACGCCGGCAGGCGCGGTGAGCAACTACCCCATCCCCACCGCCAACGCGGCACCCATCGGAATTACCCCGGGCCGTGATGGGCGCATGTGGTTTACCGAGACCGGTGGCAACAAGATCGGTGCCATCACCACCGC
>JBMOGE010000111.1:0-4093 GCA_049318525.1 Miltoncostaeaceae bacterium | reverse complement strand
CGCGCGAGGCGGTCCTGGATTCCGGACGGCACCAGGGTCGCCGCCATGGCGATCCACGCAGCGAGGAGAATGACCAGGCCGGTGACGCGGCGCGCACCATCGGGCAGGCGGAGAGGATCGGCGATGACCCGCGGCAGAAGCATCACGGCCATGCCAGCGGCACCTGCGATGGCCGCCACCTCGCGCACCATTACCGCGCTCACGGGCCCGCTCCCGGCGACGCAGTGGCCTTCGCTGGCCGCTTCACGGGTGCGCAGGGGCGGGCGGTGCGCGCCGTATTGCCCGCCGGATCGCTCACGGCAGCCACGATGGGCTGCGCCCCCGACGCCACCCGGCGGGTGGTCCATGTAAACGCGCCCTGCGCCGGCAGGGTACGCGGGTCGGTGGTGGCATCGGTGGCGGGGAGGTGACCACGAGGCGCGTGGGCTCGTCCGGTCCGGTGACCACTGCCACACATGAGTTGCCGGCGATGCGAACAGTGAGACCCGGCAGTCCGGGCGCGGTGGTGTCCACCACGATGCGCCGGCTCTTGGAGAACTTCTTCTTCCCGGCATGGGCCTCGAGGTCAATTGTGTAGGTGCCATCTGGCACCACCGCGGTGCCACCGTCGCCGTTGCCGGTCCATGGCACGCTGAGCGTCTTGGTGCGCACCACGGCACCGTCGGCGAGCGTGCGCACCACAGCACCCGAGGAGTCCTTCACCAGGATGGACACCGAACTCGGTTCGCTCAGCCGGATGGAGACCCGGGCCACATCACGGGCCCCCGGCGTTCCCGGGCTGAACAGGAGGGTGGCGGTGAAGCGCGTGATGATGGGCGGCGGCGTGGTGAATGCGAACGGCAGCACGAACACGCCGAACGCCACCAGCAGCAGCGCGACGATGCCCCCGGCAATCCAGCCGCGCCGCCCAGGGGCGGCTGCGGACCCACCCGCCGCCCGATCAGACATCAGGGGAGGGGCCGGAAGCCCAGCACGATGTAGAAGCCGAAGCGCCCCACAGGGGTGGCGGACAGTTTCTTCTCGCCCTTACGTACCGGCGCGAATTTGTAGATGCGGCCGATCTGCGAGCCGATCTTTCCACCGGGGCGGAAGAAGATGCCGCGCTTGCTCACGGGCACCATGCCCGCCGCCGCCGCGTGCGACTCGAGATCCACCCACGACTGCCAGTTGTCAATAGGGGCCAGGCTCAACTTGATGCCCGGAACGCCGTGCTCCGACATCCAGCGCCGGGCCCCGGGAAGGCTGCGGCGATTGGGCGTGGAGACGACAAGCAGGCCACCCGGCGCCATCTGCGTGCGCAGTGCACGCAGGCAGGCACGCGGGTCCTCGAGGTGCTCCAGCACGTCGGTAAGCGTGACCAGGTCGTAGGGACCCTCGGGTGGCTCATAGGCGCTGCCCACCACGGCATCGAGGCGATCGGCTGCGCCCAGGTCCTTCAGGCGGGTACGGGCGATCTCCACAGACTCGGGTGACAGGTCGATTCCCACGCCTGAGTACCCACGTCGGGCGAGCTCCTCAAGCAGGAATCCCCCGCCGCAGCCCACGTCGAGCACGCGGCCACCGGGCCCCGGGCCGTGCTGGTCAATTGTGGCGAGCACGCATGACATGCGGCTCTGCAGGTGCCAGTTCTCCTGCTCCACCGCGCGCAGGCGCGGCGCGATGCGGTCGTAGTACGCCTGGACATCGTCCAGTCGCTCGTCCGTGCGCTCATCCTGGTGGTCGGTCATCGACTCCATTCCGCCGGTCGCGACTGGCCAGCGGTCGCCTGACGGAAGGCGCCCCAGGCGGGCTTCTGCGTGAGGTCATCACGAAGGAGGCCGCCCGTCCAGTACGGATTGTCCTGAAGGTTGAACCACATGGCCACTTCCACGCGTGGATACCGGTTCGCCATCGTCTGCGTCTGCGTGAGCCACGAGGCCTGCTGGAACTCGCTCACGAAGTAGCGGTGATAGCGGTTGTACGACGTGTGATACCCGGTCTCCGTCACATAGATGGGCGCACCGGGCGACAGCCTATCCACCAGCGACTGGATCTGCGGGATCGTCTTCCACGACGGCACGAAGTACGCCTGCGTGGGTGATCCGATTGGGTACAGGTGCATGCTCCACGCGTCGAGTGGTACGCGGTTTCGCACCATCTCCTTTGCGAACGTCAGCGTGCCCACCGATGAGTCGGCGGAGTTGCAGGAGGAGTCACCCACCGGGCCGGTGACGCCCCCGATGACGATCGCCGTGGGGCTCACGGCCTTGATCTGCGTGTACGAGGCGGCCAGCAGGGCGGAGTATGCCCGCGCCGAGTCGAGCACGTAGCGCCCGCCCTGACGCCTGCACTGCGGGTACCAGTATGTGGCGATGTTGGGCTCGTTCCACACCTCGATGTGGCGCACCAGCGGAAGGGTGCCGCCCTTGCCGTCGGGCCACGTGCCGTTGTACCGCCGCGCGATCGCGGCGGCAAATGCTGCGCCGTCGGCCGTGCGCGGTGCCGCGTTGCGCTTGCCCGAGGACGACCCCCACGTGGGTGTCCATGCGAAGTCCACGATGGGCGTGATGTCGCGCGTACGCAGGCCCGTGATGATGGCGTCGTAGCGGGCCCAGTCGTAGGCCGGGTCTCCGGGGTCGGATGCATCAGCCGGACGCGTGGGGGCAACGAACCCCCACAGGATGTCCACGCGGGTGATGGTGGTGCCGGTGCTCTGCAGCAGGTCGAGCCGCTGCTCGAGCGCGGCGCCCGACAGATTGGGCAGCTGGTCGTCCTGAATTGCCATCTGGGCGCCCATCGCCGGGGTCACCGCGATGGCGGCGGCGGCAATGGCGAGTGCCACGCGCAACCACCTCATCGAACGCTCCCCAGCACGCGGCCAACCGTGCTCTTCACATTCGTGGTGCGCTTCTTCACGGTGACCTTTCTGGTGATGCGCTCAAACACCACAATGCGCGTGCCGTCCGTGGCGAGTGCGGCCACGACGCCCTTGGCGGTGCCCGCCGCCCTGGCCTTGGCACCGCCCCTGCTGGAGAACACTTTGCTTCCGGTCCCGATCACAATCGCGTTGCCGCCGGCAGTCACCACGGGAGTTCCGGATCCGCTCCACACGGTGCGCGCTGCGCCCGAGGCAACGGGTGTACGCACCACTTTGGCGCGGCTGCCGCTCTTCACCACGGTCACGACGAATGATGGGGTGGCGAACACGCTCTTTATGGTGCCGCCCTGCGCCACTGTGCGCACGCCGCTCACACCGTCGTCACCGGGAATACCGATCGAGATCGACGACGAGCCCTTGCCGGCCCATGCCGCCACGCCCGTCGCAATTGATGCGAGGCCCGGACCGGTGTTGCCGGGAATCGCCACCGAGGTTGCGCGCAGATCACCCTCCACGGGGCTCGCGCTGCCGAGCACCGCACCCGATGCGCTGCCCGCAATCCATCGCACGCGACTGCCATCGAGCCCGGCCCCAGCTGGCGCCGGCGCGCCATCGCGGCCATCGCTCGACACCACGACCTCGGAGCTGGTGGAATCGCAGCACCACACGACCGGCCCGGCATATGCGGCACCCGGCGCGATGGTGACGTAGCCCCTGTCCGTTCCCGTCGCCCGAACCCGTGCACCGTTGGAGATTCCGGCGCTGGTACGGATGAGCACCGGCTCCGTCGCTTTGCCGATCGACCTGCTGAAGGACGCACGGCCGGTGTCGGTACGCCAATAGGTGAAGGTGGCCGCCTTGGCGGCGGCGGTGTCGCTCCACACCAGCGCACCACCACCGATGTCGGCAGTGATGCTGCCCCAGCCACCCACGACGATATTGGCTGCCTGTGCCGAGCCCGTCAGTGCGAGGCCGGCCACCCCGGTAATGGCCAGAAGTCCCAGTGCGGTGCGTCGCTTCATGCGGAATCCCCTGATCGGATCGTCGTCACTGCCTCGCCGAGCAGCGCCTCACTGGCCGCGGCGCGCGATGGGTCGCACAGCGGTGTCATGTTTGTCAGTTGCACGTGCTCGGCCCCGGCGTGTGCGAGCGCACGCACACCGCGGGCGATGTCGTCGGGCGTGCCATGGATGACGGTGCCGAGCAGCACCTCATCGGGCACCGCTGCCGCCAGTG
>JBMOGE010000110.1:0-4125 GCA_049318525.1 Miltoncostaeaceae bacterium | reverse complement strand
ATGGCGAGACCCGGACTCGAACCGGGGACACCACGATTTTCAGTCGTGTGCTCTACCAGCTGAGCTATCTCGCCTGGCCGGGGAACGCTAGGCGTGGACACCCCGCGATGCAACCCGACGCCGCGGCTACGATCGCCCCATGGGAACCGGCGGGCACATCCTGGTGGTGGACGACGAGCGATCGCTGCGCAAGTTGCTGCGCACATACCTCGAGGACTCGGGGTACACGGTGGCTGAGGCGACCAATGGCGTTGAGGCCCTCGAGCAGCTCCGTGCCGGTGGCATCGACCTGGTGGTGCTCGACATGATGATGCCCGAGATGGATGGGCTGGAGACATGCCGGCGCATCCGTACGGATCACGGCCAGCTGCCAATCATCATGCTTACCGCCCGCGCCGACGAGATCGATCGCATCACCGGACTCGAGATGGGCGCGGACGACTACGTGACCAAGCCATTCTCCGGGCGTGAGGTGGCCGCCCGCGTGAAGGCGGTGTTGCGACGCGTGCATGGCGAGCCCGACGAGGGCGGCCCCTTGCGCGCGGGCGACGCCGAACTCGATCCGATCAGCCGCACCTGTCGGGTAAACGGCACGCAGGTTGACCTGACCCGGCTCGAGTTCGACCTGCTTGCCGAACTTGCCGCGCACCCCAACGTGGTCTTTACCCGCGAGCGCCTGCTCGAGCGTGTGTGGGGCTACCAGAGCGGCGTGGGCGGGAAGACCGTGGACGTGCACGTGGCCAACCTGCGCCGCAAGATTGGTGCCGACATCGGTGTGGTCGCCGTGCGCGGGGTGGGGTACCGACTCGACCCGGTGGGGCCATCGTCGTGAGGCTGGGCGAGCGGCTGAGCGCGATCGCGCCCGCGACGTACCGGGGACGCATCGCACTGGCCATCGTGGCCACGATTGTGATCGCGGTTATCGGTGTGCAACTGGTGCTCGACGTATTTGTTGGTCAACGTGTGCAGAACGCGGTGGAGGCCAACCTGCAGCAGCAGGCGACGGAGCTGGTGCGGGTGGCGCAGCGCAGTGGCTACCCGGGTGTGGCCCAGGCCAGTGGCCTTCTTCCGGGCACCTCGGTACAGGTGCTTCAGGGCGGCACGGTCCTCTTCTGGAACGGCCCGGTGAAGGTGCTCGATGCCCAGGCCACCGCTCAGGCCGGCGATATCCAGGTGATCCTTCAGCGTGAGGCCGATGCCGGGGTGCTCGGCGAGTGGGCGGTTCCCCTCACCGTCGCCGCATTCATCCTGGCCATCGGCGGTGTGGGCTGGTGGCTCGCGGGGCTGGCCTCGCGGCGCCTCAGACGCGAGGCCGCGGCACTGGCCAGCCAGGCCGAGGCGGTGGCGGCAGGCGATCTGGATGCACGGGTGGAGGTGCAGGACGACGAGCTGGCACGCGTGGCGACCTCGCTCAACATCATGACCGAGCGGCTGGCCGATGCCGACCGTCGTCAGCGATTGTTCCTCGCCGACGTGGCCCACGAGTTGCGTACCCCCGTCACTGCCATCGACGGATTTGCGCAGGCGATGGTCGACGGGATCATCCGCACCGATGAGTCGCGTCTCGAGGCCGCTTCGATCATCCACGAGGAGTCCCAGCGCCTTGCGCGCCTGGTGGCAGATCTACAGGCGCTCACCCTGACCGCACTCGACGCCGAGCCCGTGCGCGACGCCACGGATGTGGTGGATCTGGCACGCGACGCAGCCGCGCGTCTCGAGGCCGCCGCTGCAGAGCGGGGAGTGCTGCTGCGGGGGCCCGATGCAACCCAGAGTGCCGTGACGCTTGCGACAGATCCCACGCAGGTGGAGACGATTCTCGGCAACCTCATCACCAACGCCCTTCGGGCGACACCACCGGGTGGGACGATCCGGGTGGCTGTGTCGATGGAGGGCGACGAGGCAGTGGTGTCGGTCACTGATACCGGTGTGGGAATCGCCGCCGAGCACCTCCCACATATCTTTGATCGCATGTACCGGGTGGATGCTGCGCGCGACCGCGACTCCGGTGGCACGGGCCTTGGCCTGGCAATCGTTGCCGCCCTGGCCGAGTTGCTCGATGCGCGGCTTGAGGTGGAGAGCGAGCCCGGCATGGGCAGTCGGTTCGCGCTGCACCTACCGGCGGGGCGCACATGAGGCGCGTTGCCGCCGCAGTGCTGGCGCTCGCCATCACGGGCGCGGCGACGGCGTCGGCCGCACCGGTGCTGCGCCTCACGGCACTACGGGTGGTCGCGGCAAATGGCCGTACCCCGGTGGCGCAGCCGCTCACGCGTGGGGTGGCCTACGCCTATCGTCTGGACTACCGCGTGGGCAGTCGTCACGGGGTACGGGTGACGCGCACCGGCACGTTCCTGTCCCCCTACGGCGACATCCTTCAGCAGATCGCGCCCCCGCCCGCCCTGGCCGATCCGGGACGCCTTTTCGCGTCCGGGCCCATCCGGGTGCCCAAGTCCGAGAGCCCCGGCGACTATCAGCTGCGCTACTCGGTGACCGTCCGCAACTCCACCGGGTCCACCACGCGCGGCACCACCCTGCGTATCCGATTCCGGTAGGCGATGTCGCCCCGGGGCCCAACCCGGCGTAGGATCACCGGGCCGCACCCCGCACTTCGACCTCAGGACGGCATACATGGCCCAGCACCGCTACCTCCTCCCGGAGGACCGCATTCCGGCTCATTGGTACAACATCGCGGCAGACCTGCCGTCGATGCCGCCACCGCCGCTCAATCCCGGTACGGGCCAGCCGCTCGGCCCCGAGGCGCTCGCCGGGATCTTCCCGATGTCGCTCATCGAGCAAGAGGTATCGACGGACCGCTACATCGCGATCCCCGACCCCGTGCGCGAGATCTACGCCATGTGGCGACCCACGCCCATGTACCGGGCACTGGGCCTCGAGAAGGCCCTCGGCACCACCTGCAAGATCTTCTACAAGTACGAGGGCGTCTCGCCAGCCGGATCGCACAAGCCCAACACCTCGGTGCCGCAGGCGTATTACAACGCCCAGGCCGGCATCAAGCGCCTCACCACCGAGACCGGCGCCGGCCAGTGGGGCTCGTCGCTCTCATTCGCCTGCAACCTGTTTGACATCGAGTGCAAGGTGTTCATGGTGCGGGTGTCGTACGACTCAAAGCCATACCGTCGCATGATGATGGAGACGTGGGGTGGCGAGTGCGTGGCCAGCCCGTCCGAGGAGACCAACGCCGGTCGGGCGATTCTGGCCGAGCACCCCGACTCACCGGGATCCCTGGGCATCGCAATCAGCGAGGCCGTTGAGCAGGCCGCGATGAACGACGACACCAACTACGCCCTCGGGTCGGTGCTCAACCACGTCCTGCTTCACCAGACGGTGGTCGGTGAAGAGGCCAAGGAGCAGATGGAGATGGCCGGCGCCTACCCCGACGTGGTCATCGGCTGTGTGGGTGGTGGCTCCAACTTCGGAGGCCTGGCCTTCCCGTTCCTGCAGGACAAGATCGCCGGCAAGGACATCCGCATCGTCGCGGTGGAGCCCGCCTCGTGCCCCACGCTCACACGCGGCACGTACGGCTACGACTTCGGTGACACGGCGCAGACCACACCGCTGCTCCCCATGCACTCGCTGGGGCATGACTTCATCCCGCCGTCCATCCATTCCGGTGGCCTGCGATACCACGGCATGGCGCCGCTGGTGAGTCACGTGGTGCATACGGGTTTGGTGGAGGCCACCGCGCACGGCCAGGTGGAGTGCTTCGCCGAAGCCGTCCGCTTCGCCCGTGTCGAGGGCATCATCCCGGCCCCGGAGCCCTCACATGCCATCCGTCAGGTGGTCGTCGAGGTCGAGCGGGCGCGCGAGGAGGGAGTGGAGAAGACAATCCTCTTCAACCTGTGCGGCCACGGCCACTTCGACATGGCCGCCTACGCCGACTTCCTCTCCGGAAACATGAAGGACCTCGCCGTAGATGAAGGCGAGCTCGCCCGCGCCACCGAGGTGCTGGCAGCAATGCCGGGTATCGCCTGATCGCAAACGGCACGACGGAAGAACGGAACTGAGCGGGACCCCCAAAACCGGGGCACCACACCGGCACTAAACCGGGGTCTAAACCGGGGTCAGTCCCCCACCGGGGTCAGACCCCGGTGGGGGTCAGTCACCGTC
>JBMOGE010000109.1:0-4185 GCA_049318525.1 Miltoncostaeaceae bacterium | reverse complement strand
CTCAGCCCCGCTGGGCCCTGCGTACCGGTCGGCCCCCGGGTCCCGGAATCGCCCACTGGCCCCGTGGGCCCCGAAGCGCCCTCGGGCCCGGTCGCTCCCGCTGTACCCACTGCACCCGTGGCTCCATCGGCCCCCGAGGGCCCGGTCGGGCCCGTGGGTCCGATGGACAGGGGAAGAATCCTCTCGAGCTGCCCCGGCTTGAAGTCCACGGCCAGCAGGGAGTGGTTCTTCACCTTCGCGCTGGTTACCGACCCGTTGCGCAACTGTGCCGTTCCCACGGAGTTCTTCGGCAACTTTGCGGCGGCGTACCCCCCGCCCGCTGCCGCAACGACAAGCGCGATGATTGCGATGACAACCGCCGGAGACGGCCGATGGGTGTGGGATGTGAGGTTCTGCACGGCTCAGGAGGGTGAGGCGGGAACCAAACAGTACCCCTTGCGGGGAGTTTGTCTCACCCCCGCGCCGGCAATCACCGACGCGGGGGGTACCGGGTGCTAGCTGGGCTGCGGCACAATCCGGATGTACGGCTTGGGCTCCTGCCAGCCGTCGGGCCAGATCTGCTTGGCGGCCTCGTTGTCCACGGAGCCGGCGATGATCACGTCGTCGCCCTGCTGCCACTGGGCCGGGGTGGCCACCTTGTGCTTGGCGGTGAGCTGCAGCGAGTCGATCACGCGCAGCACCTCGTCAAAGTTACGGCCCGTGGTCATGGGGTACACGAGCAGAAGCTTCAGCTTCTTGTCGGGTCCGATCACGAATACGTTCCGCACCGTCTGATTGTCAGCCGGGGTCCGCACCAGGGCGTCGCCCTCCACGTCGGCCTCCAGCATGCCGTAGGCCTTGGAGATGGCGAAGTCGGTGTCGGAGATCAACGGGTAGTTGAGGGCCGTGCCCTGAGTCTCCTCGATGTCCTTGGCCCACGCGCCGTGGTTGTCGAGCGAATCAACCGACAGGCCGACGATCTTCACGCCGCGCTTGTCGAACTCGGGCTTAATGCGGGCCATGTAGCCCAGCTCGGTCGTGCAGATGGGCGTGAAGTCCTTGGGGTGCGAGAAGAGCACGGCCCATGAATCGCCGATCCAGTCATGAAACTGAATCGTGCCCTCGGTGGTCTGCGCCGTGAAGTCCGGCACGGTCTGGTTGATGCTGAGTCCCATGTGTCTCTCCGTATCAGCGGTGCTTATGCCACGTAACGCATGCGATTATGGCACGGGATGCATGAAACCCCGCGCAGATGGTGCCGCGGGGTTTCATGCCTCAACCGCGTTGAGCGGAGAGGGGGGGATTTGAACCCCCGTCGGACCATAAGCCCGAAACGGTTTTCGAGACCGCCGCATTCGACCGCTCTGCCACCTCTCCGCGCGGGAGGGTACCAATCTCGCTCTGCCCCGTGAGTTCGCTACCATCGCGAACCCCGGAGAGGTGTCCGAGCGGTCGAAGGAGCGCGCCTGGAAAGCGCGTAATCGGGTATCCCCCGGTTCGAGGGTTCAAATCCCTCTCTCTCCGCTGATCCCATCCGGAAGGGCCATCATCACGGGCCCTTCCGGATGCAGGGTTGGTCGATCTGATCAGCCGATAGCCGGCGTGAGGTCTCCTGTGCAGTGGGGGCAGCGTGTGGCCGCAATCGACACGTCCTCAATGCAGTGGTCGCATGAGCGCTTCTCGGCCTTCTCGCCCATCACGCGCACGATGACCTTCACCACAATGAAGAGCACGAGCGCGATGAGCACGAACGCGATGAGTGCATTGATGAAGCTGCCGTACGTGAACACCGACCCATTAATGGTGAACGTGAGGTTGGAGAAGTCGGACTGACCGAAGAGGGCCGCGATGAGCGGCGTGATGAACGAATCGACAAGTGACTTGATGAGCGCGGCACCTGCAGCGCCCAACATGAATGCCACGGCAACCTTGATGAGGTTGTCCGAGAACGCAAACGCCTTGAAATCGTCCCAGAACCGTGTCGTGCGGTTGGGTGTGCTCTCAGCCATGACCTGCGCCCTCCTCGTCGGGATTCGTTTCACGGGGGGCGGAATGGCAAGGAGGGTACCGGTCGCTGCGGCGCGATGAATCGCCGAGCCCGGGTCGCCGGCTGCACCGGTGTGTGCGCGGGCTATCGGGGTGCGAGGCCCTCAATCAGCACGCGGCATCCCGCCGTGACCGGGTCTTCCGGGTCGAAGGCCGCCAAGTCGGCGTTCTCATTCACCCGCTCCAGCACGCCGCGTACCAACCCGCGGTGCAGTACGCAGATCAGGTGGCCGCCCTCGGCCTGAACCGCCTCTTTGAATGGGCAGGCCCGTAGCCGCAGATCCATCTCGCCGGCCTGACGGTCCGCCTGGCTCGTGACCTCTTCCGGCGCAAAGCCCATGCCTGCGAGTCCTCCTGTGAGGACTTGTGTTTGACCAGCGACATCGCTTCCGGCCAGACGCAACCCACGCTCCATCCCAAAGGCCTCCACGACATCCTCGGATGCCCCGCTGCGGCGGACGATCTCAAGGAGCAGCGCCACCAGTTCACGATGTCCAACCGCAGCCACGCCATGGGCGGTCACCAGGCTGTAGCGCCGGCTGGGCCGCCCTCGTCGCCCGGTGGCCGCGGATGCCTCGGACGTGACCACGCCAGCCTGCTGCAGCACCGAGAGGTGCTGGCGGATGGCGTTGGGGTGAAGGCCCATGTGCTCGGCCAACTCGGCCACCGTCATTCCGGGGGGCGATCCCCCGAGTGCCTCGGCGATACCTGCCCGTGACGGGTGAGCGAGGGCCTGTGCCTCCTGTGAGCTGAGGCCCGGCGGATTCTTCGTGGATGGTGGGACAGGTGTCACATTTCTCCAATACCGACTGTAAGAAGGGTTGGTGATCTGATTTACTCCATATTACACAGTAAGAATAAATGGCGAAGGCGCCCCCGGTCGCCGCCCATCGGAAGGATTCAAAGTGAATTCCCCAGGAGAGCCAAGGCAGAACCGTCGTTTGCGTCGAGGGGCCGTCGTTCTCGGAACTCTGGCTGTTGCTGCAGGCACGTTGACGCTGGGAGTCGGACTCGCCGGCTGCGGCGACTCGGCATCTGCGTCGGCCGAGCCAACCACCACCACACCCACCGCCCCCAAGAACACCATGAGCGCCGACGCACCGGCCTACAAGGACACGCGAGTTCAGAAGGTGCACTTCGACATGACCGAGAAGGTCGTCGAGATTGCACCGGGGAAGGTCGTCAAGCTGTGGACCTTCGGCGACCAGGTGCCCGGCCCGGTGGTGCGCGTTCGTGTGGGCGACACGGTGAACGCGTCGATTACCAACAAGACCTCCATGCCGCACTCGATCGACTTCCACGCCGCGCGCATCGCTCCCAACAAGGCATTTCGCGACGTCGCCCCCGGCCAGACCTGGTCATTCTCGTTCGTGGCCACCAGTCCGGGTGTGTTCATGTACCACTGCGGCACCGCCCCGGTGGTGCATCACATCGCCAATGGCATGTACGGGATGATCATCGTGGAGCCCAAGGAGGGCCTGCCACCCGTCGATCGCGAGGTCGCGCTCGTGCAGTCCGACTTCTACGTCTCCGACACGCCCGGCACGACGGTTGACGACAAGAAGCTCATGAACGACGCTCCCACGGTGGTGGCCTTCAACGGCTACGCCGCTCAGTACAAGGCGAACCCGATCATGATCAAGCGCGGAGAACAGGTGCGCGCGTTCATCCTCGCGGCGGGCCCCAATACCTGGAGCGCATTCCACGTGGTGGGCACCATCTTCGACCGTGCATGGACGGACGGCAACCCAGCCAACGAGGTAGTGGGTAACCAAACCCTCAACCTCTCGGCATCGCAGGGGTCCATCGCCGAGTTCCATGTGGATCAGGAAGGTATCTACCCCTTCGTGACCCACGACTTCACCAACGCGACCAAGGGGGCGGTTGGCCTGTTCAAGACAAAGGCAGCAAGCGGAACAATGAGTCACTGACCCTCAACCGGGAAGCAGTTCGCAGTACCGGCAGCACCCCTCGCCCACGTGGCGGGGGGTGCTGCTGTCGTGTGTGGGTTCGCCGCTCCAGCAGGCGCGCGACCCACCCGGCGACCATTCCGCAGGGGGGGTTTCGGCTGGTACCCTGCCGGACCCCGGGCAGTTAGCTCAGCGGGAGAGCGCCCGCCTCACACGCGGGAGGTCACTGGTTCAATCCCAGTACTGCCCA
>JBMOGE010000108.1:0-4219 GCA_049318525.1 Miltoncostaeaceae bacterium | reverse complement strand
ATGCCGATGCCATTGATCGCCGCCGGGTGCTGTTCATCACGCAGGTGCTGCTCGCCGTCATGAGCGCGGCGCTGGCCGTCAATGCCTTTGCCGGGCCGGCGCTGTGGCCGCTATTCGTAATCGCCGCCTTCGCAGGAGGGTTGGCGGGGGTCGACTCAACCACCCGCCGTGCGCTCATCCCCGCGCTGGTGCCGCCATCCGACCTGCCTGCGACGGCTGCGCTGAATGCGATTCTGCTGCGATCCGCGCAGGTCATCGGCCCCGCCCTCGGTGGAGTGATCATCGCCACCATCGGGCTCGGAGGCGCCTATCTCATCGATCTGGCCTCATTCGCCGCCGCGCTTGTGGCGGTGGCCCTGATGCGGCCACAACCGCCCCAGGGCGGGGGCACGCCCGTCAGCTGGGCGGGTTTCCGGGAAGGCATCGGTTTTCTGCGCCGCACCCCGATCCTCCAGGGGATCATGCTGATCGACATCAACGCCATGGTGTTTGGTATGCCGCGCGCGCTCTTCCCGGCCATCGGCACCGAGGTGCTGGGGGGAGGCGCGGGCGTCGTGGGGCTTCTTTATTCCGCACCAGCCGCCGGGGCCTTCATCGGCGCGCTGTCCAGCGGGTGGGTCGGCCGCGTACGCCGGCAGGGCTGGGCCGTGGTCATTGCGGTCAGCGGGTGGGGCGCCGCCATCTGCGCAGTGGCCTTCGTCGAGTCGTTGACAGGCGTCGTGGTGCTCCTCGCCGTGGCCGGGTTCGCAGACATCATCTCGGAGGTCTTCCGGGCGACCATCTCGCAGGTGGTGGTGCCCAACTCGCTGCGCGGGCGGCTGTCGGCGCTGTTCATCATCCAGGTCACCGGAGCCCCCAGGCTGGGCGACGTCGAATCGGGTGTGGTGGGAGCGCTGATCGGCACCCAACTCGCGGTGCTCACGGGCGGACTCGCATGCCTTGCAGGCCTTGCCGCCATCGTCATGTGGCGTCCGGGCATCACCCGGTGGCGGGTGGACGCGCTCGGGAGACCGCCTTCGGGCGAGTAGCGTTGACCCCGTGAGTGAGACGGCCACAGGGCCACTCGACCCCGACCGAGTGCTGCGCTGGATGCGCGATCACCCCGACCGCCTGCGCGAGCTTCTGGTCGAGGAGGACCCCACCGACCTGGACGTCTCCCCGGCAAGTGACGCGGCCATTCGTGCGCATCTGCGCCTCGCTGCCGAAGGAATGGTGCATGGGGCAGCGCCGGACCTCGCGATATTGCTTGAGGGCATGGCCGACGACCTCGACGACTGGTTCGAGGATGAGCAGGACCTGTTCGACCACCAGATCGCGCTTGGCGAGGGGGCCATCGCGCTTGAGGAGCACCTCCTCTATCAGGGGGATGCCAAGTCGGATCCGGCCCTTCACCAGGCGCTCGAGCGCAGGGTGCGCATGGCTACCTGGAACCTGCTGTTCCTCAGGTGCATCGAGTCGCGTCTGGGGCCAGTCCACGACGGCCTGGCCGATGCCGCACTCGAATGGACGGCCACCCGTGGACGCGACCTGATGACGATGATCCTCACCATGGACCAATCGCAGCGAGCGGCCATCGAGCGACGGACCGGCCGAAAGCCCACCCGGGATGAACAGGTGCAGTCGGGACAGGTGGCCGCCGTGGCCGCCTACGTACGCATGGCCATCGAGGCCACCGCGCATGCGCTGGAGCACGACCCCGCGGCGGCGTGAGCCCCGGAACCCCGATGGGCGGGACATCCGGCAGGACAGGCTTTAATGCCCCCGTGCTTACTCGAACGCTTCTGCCCCTCGCCGCTCTCGCCGCGATCACGACCCCGGCCATCGGTGCCGTCACGGTGGTGCCCCCGCCATCCGCCGCACCCGGTGCGGTCCAGCCGCTGGTGCCCGGCCTCAGCTACACGTTGATGAACCGTCCGGGGCCGCAGGTGCTGCACGTGCTCACCATGCGACCGAATGCGCTGTTGTCGCTGGGGCCAACCCAGCTGTCAGGATCCCTCAGCCAGCGCGCCACGCTCACATCGGGAATGACCGCCCGCCTGGCCACGGGGGCAACGGCCGGCATCAACGCCGATTACTTCGATCTGGGCACCGGCACCCCCAGCGGAATCCTCTCGGTGGGCCCGCGTCTGTGGGCCGGACCGGAGCCCTCACGATCGGCCCTCACCATCGCCAATGGCGGCGCGCTCGCCGTCGGCAAGCTCACACTGGCCGGCCGGTACCAGAAGCTCGATCCCGCTGGCACCACCCCCTTCCCCAAGCGCACCTTCCGGGGAGTCAACCGCCCGCTGCCGAGCACGTCATCCACGGGCGTCGTCATCTACACCCCCGACTTCGGTCGCCCCACCCCGTCCACGCCTGGCTATGAGGCCGTCGTGGCGATTGATGGCGGTGTGCCGCTGTCGGTCAACGCGCCGCTGCAGGGCACCGTCATCGCTCAGGGCACCGGGGGCGGCACCGTCATTGGGGCAGGCCAGATGGTGATCTACGGCAAGAACGCCTCGGGCACCTCGATCGCCAACGAACTGACCGTGGGCAGCCGCGTGGAGCTGGAGGCCGGGATCGCCGGTATCGCCCCCGATGCCTGGGGCGCAGTGGGTGGCGGGCCGATGATCGTGCAGGGCGGGGTCGCAGTGCCATCTGCCGGCGAGGGCTTCACCGCATCGCAGCTGACCGGCCGTACCTCCCGTACCGCCGTGGGGCAGACCGCCGATGGCCGCATTCTCATGGTGGTGTCCGAGGGTCCGCAGCAGGGGAAAGTGGGCTACACGGCCGCTGAGCAGGGCACTCTGATGGTGTCGCTTGGTGCCACCGACGCCATCGGATTCGACTCCGGCGGGTCATCGCTCATGGCCCTGGGGCGCCAGCAGGTCATCCCCTGGTCGAGCGAGCGCGCGATCGCCGATGGCCTCATCGCCACCTATCTGGGTGCGCAGATCTCCATCCCCAGCCCCCAGCGCGTATCTCCCAACGCCGATGGGCTGGCTGACAGTTCGAGCATCGACGCGCAGTCACCCGTTGCAGGGCACACCGTGGTGACCATCGCGCGACGTGGCGGTGGCGGGTTCTCGTCCGTTCTGCTCGATCAGACGGGTGCACCGGCCAGCAACCAGATCGCAATCGACCCAGCCACACTCGCCATGCCCGAGGGCCCCTACGTGGTCACCACCACGCTCACCCCGGCCGATGGCACCCCGGCCACGACCATGAACCGCAACCTGGTTGTGGATGGAACGCTCGGCAGCCTCAAGGTGTCGGCGAGGACCACTGGCAAGGGCAAGGCGAAGACCAACACGGTGAAGACCTCCTTCACGCTCTCCCGTCAGGCCAAGGTGACCATGAAGATCGTCAACTCATCCGGCAAGACCGTGGCGAAGGGCGCATCCAACCGCAAGATGTCCGGGGGCAACCGCACGGTCACGTGGAGTGGCAAGGCGCTGCCGGCGGGCTCGTACAACGTGGTGGTCACCGCTCAGAGTTCCTACGGGCTGAGCGGCCTGCAGGACTCCATCCGCCTGAGGTAACCCGGTGCCGTGCCGACAGAGGTTCCGAACGGCAGTTTGGCGACAGAGTGGGCGAATCGAGTGACCAGCGCGAGCCCCCGGGCCACGGCCCGGGCACAGCGCTACTCGATGAGCCGCCCCAACGCGCGCTGAGCACACTCACCGCTTGCAGGACCGGCTTCGATCAGCCGGGTGTGTTCATGCCCTCTGTCGGCACAACCGCTAGGCGGATGCTGCCGTCATTGATGCGGCAAACGACGACAGCGACTGGCCGCCGCTCACCCGCACACGGGGCAGCACAGTGCGTTGGTCCGACCTCAGTGTCGAACCCGCGTCCGTGGTGTACGCCAGCAGGTAACCCGCGGCGTCAACAGCGTTCGCGGATGTCGCGTCGTGCCGGCCGACCGGATAACAGAACCACCGCACCGGATGGCCCAGCCCCTTCTCGAGCGTGCTCCTCGACGCCGTAAGGGCCTCGGTGCGCTGGCTCGACGACAGCGACGGCAACTCGGTGTGCGCCACCGTGTGCGAACCGATGTCCATGCCCGCGGAATCAAGTTGCTTCAACTGGTTCCAGGTGAGAAATGCGCGTGTGCCGATGCGCCCGGTGATGATGAAGAACGTGGCAGGCCACTTGAGGGGCGCGAGCACGGGCAGCACCGCGTCCGTGGCGTCGACGTAGCCATCGTCGAAGGTGAGCACCACCGGCTTCGCGGGCA
>JBMOGE010000107.1:0-4220 GCA_049318525.1 Miltoncostaeaceae bacterium | reverse complement strand
CCGAAGGCGGTGCCGGCGTTCAGGATGTGCAGGTCCGACCCGCAGATGGCTGCCATGGTCACCTTCACCACGGCATCAGTCGGCTTCTCGATCTGGGCGTCAGGCACGTCCTCGACGCGCACATCCTGATCGCCATTGAAGATAAGACCCCGCATGTCCACTCTCCGAGTTGGTTGCCTGCCTAGTATCGCCCACCGGGCCCTCCAAGGGGCGCCGTAACGGACCATCCGGAGGAGACCGCGACATGGCCGCAACCCGCGTGTGCTTCGTATGTCTGGGCAACATCTGCCGCAGCCCCACGGCCGAGGCCATCATGGAACACCGCCTCGGGTTCGAGGAGATCGGCGTGCACGTGGAGGTTGAGAGCGCGGGTACTGGCTCGTGGCATGCCGGACATCCGCCCGACGAACGCGCTCGCGACGAGGCCACCCGACGCGGTATCCCCATGGGCGGCACCGCCCGGCAGTTCGAAGCCGACGACTTTGCACGGTTCGACCTTGTGATGGCCATGGATGCCGACAACGCCGCAGTGCTGCGCTCGCTTGCGCCCGATGACGCCGCGCGCGCCAAGGTGCACCTGCTGCGCGAGTTCGACCCCGACGCACATGGCGATCTTGATGTGCCCGATCCGTACTTCGGGGGGCAGGAGGGCTTCGCCGACGTGTTCGACATGGTCGACCGCTCGGTCATCGCGCTCATCGGCCATATCGCCACGCCCCCCGACTGACGATGGGACCGCCCGACCCCGAGCACATCGCCCAGCTCGCGGGGTCGCAGGTGCACACCACCACGCGCATCTCTGGCGGCTACGTCAGCGACGCCGTGCGGGTGCACATGGCCAACGGGCAATCGGTGTTCGTGAAGCACACCCGCCATGCCCCGGCGGGGCTGTTCCGCTCAGAAGCCGCCGCACTCGCCTGGATCTCCGATGCCGGCGTACGCGTTCCCCACGTCGTGGGCGTGGGTGACGACTGGCTCGCCCTCGAATGGATTGACGAAGGGGAGTTCACCCCACAGGCCCAGGAGGCGCTGGGGCGCGGAATCGCCCGCATGCACCGCGCGGGTGCCGAGCGCTTCGGCGCACCGTGGGATGGATTCGCAGGCCCGGTACCGGTGCCCAACGACACGCGCGACACCTGGCCGGCCTTCCTCGCCGAGTGCCGCATCATTCCGCTGGCCCACGCAAGCAGCCTGCCGGCCGAGATCTGGCGCAGGCTCGACAGCCTGCTGGCCAATCTGCCCGACCTGCTGGGGCCGCCTGAGCCACCGGCACGCGTGCACGGCGATCTGTGGGCCGGCAACCGCATGGTGAACAGTGAGGGCGTTCCCGTGTTGCTCGACCCCGACGCATACGGCGGCCACCGCGAAATGGACCTGGCGATGATGCGCCTGTTCGGGGGCTTCCCCGAGCGCGTATTTGACGCCTACGCCGAGGAGTTTCCGTTGGCGCCCGAGTGGGCCGAGCGCGTGCAGGTCAACCAGTTGGTACCGGTACTTGTGCACTGCGCCATGTACGGCGGCAAGTGGATTGGCGACGCCGACCAGATCCTGCGGAGCATCCCTTAGCTCGGGATGCCTGCCCGCTCGAGCGCCTCGGGCACGTCCATCAACAGCCCGATGAAGAACTCACCGAACTCGCCGAAGCGGGCTGAGACCTCGTCAAAGCGCATCTCGTAGACGATCTCCTTGAGCGCGGCCAGGTCGTCGCTGAACAGCGTGACCCCCCACTCCCAGTCGTCCAGGCCGGTTGAGCCCGTGATGAGCTGCGTCACGCGCCCCGCGTATTTCCGCCCCAGCGTGCCGTGCCCCATCATCATCGCCTTGCGCTCGTCAAACGACAGCGAGTACCAGTTGTCGCCACCGACGCGACGCTTGTTCATGGGGTAGAAGCAGATGAGTTTGCGCACGGGCAGGTCGGGGTGCACGCGCAGTTGGCGGTACTCCTCAATTCGCACCAGCCACTCCGCCAGTTTGCCCTCCACGTCGCTCTCTCCCAGTTCAATGAGGCGGGCGCGCTCATCGTCCTCGGTGGCGCGGTACTCGCTCTCCTCGGTGATGGAGAGGTACGTGTACTCGGCCTCAACCGGCCCGGACATGACGCCCTTTACGGCGATGTCGAGGTCGTGCAGGTTGGGTGCCACCAGCAGAAATCCAAGATCGGCGCGGCCGCCGACCACCGAGAATGCACGCACCTGGTTCTCGGGGGCGGCATCGGTGAACACCCTGAGCGCCCGGGCAATGGATGTGCCGCTGCCGGCGTCGGGGTCGACCCTGAGCAGCAGATGGGCAACGGCCCAGCCGCGGGAGGGGATGACTGGTTCAAAGTGGTTACTCATGGTTCACGACGGTAGCGCAGCCATGCGCACATACCATGTGGGCATGGACGATCCAGAGACCTTCGACCCTGCCGGGAGATTTCGCGCGGAGGTGGCCGCATCGCTGCTGGAGGACCCGCTCCCGGGCCTCCAGGTGCTGGCCGATCGGCTCGGGATCCCCGTCGGAGATGTCGTGCACCACGCCCTTGTGCGATGGATGGCAGCGGGGTCCGAGGCCCTGCTTGCGGCTCCTCCCGAAATGCTGGTGGCCCTGCGCGACGCCGTCGACGCCGGTGATATGGACCGCGTAAAGGGCATCACCGACGCCCTTCTCGCCGGATGGGACGGATGAGCATGCGCCGCCCCGAACCCGACCCGGTGGGCCCGGGGCAGGAGTCGGTGTGGAGCTACCCGCGTCCGCCGCGCCTCGAGCAGAGCGGCCGCCATGTGGTCATCCAACTGGGCGATGTGCCGCTTGCCGACACCCGTCGCGCGTGGCGCGTGATGGAGACCAGCCACCCACCGGCGTGGTATCTGCCGCCGGAGGACGTCGCCATGGATCACCTGCGCCAGGCCGAGGGCCGCAGCCTGTGCGAGTGGAAGGGCCAGGCCGACTACCTCGACGTCGCCGTTGACCAGATCGTGCTGCCCAAGGTGGCGTGGCGCTACCGCAACCCGGTGCCCGCCTTCGCCCCCATCGCCGGGCATATCGCCTTCTACCCCGGTGCGCTCGAGTGCATGGTGGATGGCCAGTCGGTGCAGGCGCAGCCCGGTGGCTTCTACGGCGGGTGGGTCACGCCCGACGTGGTGGGGCCCTTCAAGGGCGACGACGGGACCTCGGGTTGGTAACTAGCCCCTGGGGTGGGTGAGCGGGATCGCCTGACGGAACCTGAAGACGTCGTCGGGGTCGAACCGGCGGCGTGTATCGATGAGTCGGTCGAGGTTCTGCCCGTAATAGACCCCGGGATGGTGTCGCTGGTCGGAGTCGATGTAGTTGACGTACTTCTGACCGCTCACGTGTGGCACGAGATCACGCTCGAGTCCGCGGATCCAGGTGACGCCCATCTCCTGCTGGTCGGGTGCGTTCCAGTACGCCAGGTACTGCATGGAGTACCGCATGTCGCGGTGGGCGAACGCCGTCGCATCGGGGGCCACACGGTTGATGGCACCGCCGTAGGAGTCCAGCAGCATCTCACCGGTGCCGGCACCCATCGCCTGCCGTGCGGCGATGTGGTCACGGATCACCTCGGCCCCTGCGCGGTCCATCGGTGCCGACTCGGCCACGTAGTCGGACTTGCCCCAGAAGTACGGACGCGCTTCGGCGCCCCCGGGGTTCATCTGCTGCCGCGTGCACTGCTCGGCCGCTGCATGCGTGCATTGCGCCCAGAACTGCACCAGAGATGCGTAGCTCGCCTGCCTGATCACCGTTGATGCCGGGGTCACCTGCGCCAGGAATGGCGCAAGTTCGGCAGCCAACCCCGCCTCGTCGCCAAAGAACTGGCCCGACACCTGCGAGATGGGGTTGGGGCCATCGGCGTTGGTGAGCGTGCTGCACATTGTGAACATGTCGTCGCCAGTGGCATGCGCCCACTCCTGCCAGGCCATGATCACCTCCGGGCAGTCGGCCCAGTCAAACCGGAACACGAAGCCCATGGCCGCATCGGTGGGATGCGTGCGCATCTCATACGAGGTGACGATGCCGAAGTTGCCGCCGCCGCCGCCCCGACAGGCCCACAGCAGATCCCTCTCGCTGCGGGCATCGGCCGTGCGGATACGGCCGTCGGCCGTGACGATGCGCAGCCCCTGGATGTTGTCCGACAGCGTCCCCCACCTTCGCGCCACCATGCCCAGGCCACCGCCCTGGGCCAGGCCGCCCACCGACACAGTGGGGCACGTCCCGCCCGG
>JBMOGE010000106.1:0-4236 GCA_049318525.1 Miltoncostaeaceae bacterium | reverse complement strand
CTTCAGCACGATGTCGATCTGGTTCTCGCTGTCGTCCTGAAGACACTGGTTGAACTGCTTTGGCGTGGCCTTCGTGGTGCGGTCGGCGATACCCACGATCGTGATCGGCTCGCCGTCGATCAGGTACTCGTGGTTCGCCTTGACGAGCGGCACGAGCGTCCCGGACTTCGTGCGCGCCACCAGCTGGAAGAACTTGCGGTATTCGTTGGGGTACATCGCGCGCAGGCCATCCGGCGAGAACGCGCCGCCGAGCGTCGCAATGCGCACGCGGTACTGCGCCTCGGCGGCTCCGAATACGGCCACGCCGTCATTCGGCAGGAGCCCGCCGCGAAGAACGACCGGGCCGCCCTCGCCTGCGGTTGACATGTGGGTGAGTTTGGCGGCGATCATGCGGGGGCCGGTCCACGTGGCGGGATCGGAAGACTGATCGTCGTAGGGGGTGCGGTCGTTTGTGCCGGTGAGGCCAACGGCACTCACAAGTCGGCCCTTGGGCCCCACGAGCTGAAGCGGCGTGAGATCGGGAATGACCCGTACCGAGACGGGGTAGAGGGACTCCGGATTGCTCTTGGGCAGGCGGTTGCCCAACGCCGCGGCGTTCATGACCACCGTGGTGCCCTCGTTGTACTCAAAGTTGGGCCCGACGGATGCGTTGTCAGGAATGACCTTGCTGCCGTCGCTGAGGGTGATCTCGAAATCGCTGCCATTGAGCGTGCTCGGCCGGGGGGGCCATGAGAACTGCACCTGGACCACGTCCCAGTTCACAGCGTTGAAGGCTGGGCCCCACGCCTGCACGTACTGGGCTGTGCCGATGGCGGTGGTATACGCCCACGGAGTGGTGCTCCAGTGGGCGGGTGCCACACAAGTGACGTTGTCGTTCCATGCCCCGCCAGCGGCAAGCACGAACGCCCGCGCCTGCTCCAACGTCTGATCCTTGTTTCCGGTGTCGAGGCCCGGGGTCCCGATGATGTCGGTGAAGTTGAGGCTCACACCCATGATGCGGGGGGTCTTTGCCCACATGTCAGATGCGATGAGGATGTCGCGATGCTGCGCTGTGTTCACCGGACCGGGTGCCTGGGCGAGCGCTGCACCGGGCACCACAAGGGCCAAGCCAGCGATGGCAACGATGGCAGTGCGCAGGGACGGAGTGGCGGCAGGCATTGAAGCTCCACGGTTGGGAAGGGGGATGGGGGACACGCCCTCCGGCGTAGTCCGGGAATGGTACTGATGGCGGTTGCCGTGGGCGACCGCCATGGGTATCTCGACTGCGGTCCCGCGGGCCTGCAGTGACCCGTCCGCACCCCTGAATGCGAAATGGGTGCCATCACGCGATGCGCCGGGGGCCGTGGGCGCGATGTGCAAGGCGGCCGTGGTGCTCCCGGCTGGCTTCTGTGTCAGTGCATGCGAACACGACGCGCGACAGACATCTCCCCTCACCATCGACAGCCCTCAGACTGTCGCTGGTGAGGGGAGAGTGATCGCGCACACGCCGGTCAGCGGACGATGGTGATCCCGCGCGACACCGATGCCACCGCTGGCGATGTAGTGGCCAGGCGGAGCGACGCAACGCCGATACGCCGCTTCGGAAGCGTCACACGCATTGCGTGCGATCCCTTGCGAACTGTTCCGGTCCACAGCGTGGAGGCGGTGCGTGAGCCCCGAAAGCGCAGGGTGACCTTCGCCGTGCCGGTGGCTGTAGCTACGTACGACACGCGGATGATGTCGCCAGCGTGCGCCCGTGCCGCGGCACCAATCCCAAGGGACAGAACGGGCGCTGCCGCGGCAGCTGCCGCGGCGGGCGCTGCAGCCCAGATCGTAACGGCGGCGGCTGTGACTCCCAGCTGGTTCAGGTTGGGGAAGTAGGTGGGCGACACCCGGCACGCAAGCGTCTTTCCCACCTGATCGGAAGTGGGCGTGAATCGTGAGTCGGTGGCACCGGCGATGGGCACTCCGCCCAGCATCCACTGGTATGCGACAGCGCCGATAGTCCACGGCAGGCCGAAGGTGTTCGCGGCGTATCCGCAGTCATGCTGCACGCCGACCAGGCCCGTCCCGAACTGGTACGGAGAGAGAGGAGCTCCCACCCCGGTGGTGATGGCCCGCACCTTCTTCCCACCGTTGTCCGCGATCCACATGCGGCCATCTGGGCCCGCGGCCATCTGGTACAGGGCCCAGTCTGTCGCGCCTGTCGCCACGGTGCTGTAACCCCCGAAGACGTTTACCCGCAGAATCGTGTCGATGGTCGGCGCAACGAACCACATCGTGCCGTCGGGGGCGCTCACGATCTCAGTCGTTCCGATACCAGTAGTCAGGCCTGTGTCCTCATACGCCTGAGACCCATCGGGCGTGATCAACCCGAGGTCGTTCGAGCCGATCATGGTGAACCACAGGTTGCCGTCAACCCCGGTGGTGATCCCATACGGGGAACCAAGTGTGATCCCGGTGCAGGTCCCGCAGTTGAGCGCGAACTCCGTGATCACTCCTGCAGGAGTGATGCGGCCGATCTCGCTGCTGCCATACAGCGTGAACCAGAGATTCCCGTCCGGGCCTGCAGTAATGATTCGTGGGTTCTCGCCAGGGGTGGGTAGTTGGAACTCGGTGACGGTTCCCGAAGGCGTGATGCGACCAATGGCGTTGCCGCCCGGACCGGTCTCGGTGAACCACATGTTTCCATCCGGCCCAGCGGCGATTGAGTACGGCATCGATCCCGCGGTCACACCCGTGCGGAACTCGGTGATCGCCCCATCCATGGTGACCCGGGCGATACCCGCCTTGGACGGCGCGTTGTCGGCGTTCAGCGCGACCCACATATTGCCGTCGGGCCCCGGGGCGATTCCCTCCGGCGTCGAGCCCGCCGACAGACCGGCCGAGAACTCCGTGACGTCACCGGCTGTGGTCATGCGCGCGATGGCGCCAGACGGCTGGGTGAACCACATATTGCCGTCGGGGCCTGCAGCCATTCCCATTGGTGCAGGGTCGGCAGCCGACCCCGGGGAGTAGGCGGTGACCTGTCCAGAGACGGGAATGGCGCCAGCGATCGATGTGCAGGCACCGGCTGCAACCAGCGCTGCCGTAATGCGGGCAAGTCGGGGGAACATGTCAAGTCTCCAATACGGAGCTGAGGGAAGGATTTCCTATCAGCGATACCGAGCCGTCCAAATGAACTGTTGAACTGTTCCATAGATGCTGTGCGACCGCCTCATTGAGGCCCAGGGGGACGTGCACCGCCCGCCACCACCCATCGGCAGTGACCGAACTCCTTTCCCGTCTGGTCCACATCCGCGTTCCGGTGCGCGCGATGTGCAGACGACGACGCCGCATCAACGACGCCGTCACGTGATGGCGGTACCGCCGACGGTCCCGCGATGCCATTCGTGGGGCAGCCCTCGCCGCTCCTGCCCCTCTGGTAGACAGAGGAATCGACAATGGCAGGAGGCGGACATTGAGCACATCGGGGAAGAGCGCGGCTGAGGGATTCACCAAGGGCGCGGAGAGCTACGACCAGGCGGTGCGCCACAACATCAGTGGCTCAGACCGCTTGATCATGTCCCTGCCGCAGGGTGAGTACCGCACGGTTCTTGACGTCGGCTGCGGCACGGGTTGGACGTCGGCAGCCATGGTTCGAAGGTTCAGCCCGCGCCGCATCGTGGGCGTGGACCCGTCTGGGGGGATGCTCGAGCAGTTCGCAACCAAGCTTGGTGAAGAGTTCCCTGACGTTGAGGTGGAGTTGCGGGCCGAAGACGTGATGGACATGGGTGTGCCCGACGGTGCATTCGATGCCGTTATCTGCGCCATGGCCCTGCACTGGTTCGCCGACAAGCCCGGAGCCGTTGCCCGCATGGCGCGTGCGCTGAAGCCCGGCGGGGTGCTGGCGATCCTCACGGCGGGTCGCGGGGGTGAGGACGCCTGGCGCGAACTTCTGGAACGTGTGGATGCGCCCGCGGCGTGGACCGGATGGTTCGCAACAAACCAGCGCGATGTTGACGAGATGGACGCCGACCTGCGGGCCGCAGGTCTCGAGCCACTGGACGTGTGGATGGAGCGCCGTCGGCGCCACACGGACCCGGACGCCTTCATGGCCCGAACACGATCAGTCGCCGCCCATCTTCTGGAGAACCCGCCCGGGGGCTACAGCGATCTCGATCAGCGCATCGAGAGAGGGCTCCACGATGCCGCGGACCCTGATGGCTTTACCTACGACTATTGCAAGCTGTTCGCGGTGGCGCAGAAGCCATCCGA
>JBMOGE010000105.1:0-4306 GCA_049318525.1 Miltoncostaeaceae bacterium | reverse complement strand
AACCACCGCATCGTGGCATCAGCGTTGAGGAGGTCGAGTTCCCCGTGCGTGGGCGCGAGCACGTCGGGTGTATCCGGCCGCGCGTTCAGTGCGGTGGTGAGGGCAAGCCCGAGCATGCCGGAGCCACCCGTCACGAGTACCGCGGCCACTAATTGTTCCCCGGTCGGGGCATCTCCACACCGGTCATGCCGGATACACACGAATTGCATTGATCGAGCAATGCATCGGCGTGCCATCTCCGCCAGTTGTCCGGAGCACAATCGCCGAATGCTCACGATCTGCGCGATCGATGAACACCGTTGTCGGCACCTGCGATGGTGCGCGGCTGCCCTCGGGTCCCAACTGCTCGCCGAGGTCGTCGTTGTCGCGGGTGACAAGCATCACCCCGGCACGCCCTTGGTGGACAGTCAGATCGAGCGCGATGGACACAGTCGTGACGTCATCTGCCACGCCCGCTGCCCGACAGATCGCGTCGGTGGGAAGGTCGATGGCGTACGACCAGATGGTCGCGGTACCGATGACGTCAAGACGCGGCGATGGTCCGCTCGTGATCTCGGCGGTCGCCCCGTTGTGCGTCCGCGGATCCAGGCCACCGAGTTCGGCCTCCAGGGCCCCGTGAGATGCCGACGGAGGACCGGACGGTGCATCCAGAATCAGGTCGAACCAGTTGAAGTCGCCACCCTCGAAGTCGAAGGAGATCACTGGGGAGACAGAGACCGGTGCGAAGCGCTCTCGGATTCGGTCGAGGTCGTACCATTCAGCCCAGGGCGTCCCGGGCCCATCGGTGATCTCACCCCACTTGGCGAATGGCGCACAACCCTCTCGCTCCCAACGGCTCCGTGGATACGAGAGCTCGAGCCAACGCCCCCCTGGGGCGAGATGGGTGCACAGCGCGCTGGTCTCGACGCGCGTGAAGGCGAAAGGTGCGTGGTGCATTGATCCCGAGCAGAAGATGACATCGACGTCATAGGGCGCCTCGTCGAGTGCGCTCAGGTCGGTGAGGAGCGTGGTGCCATCGAGCTCGAGGTCGAATGCGGCGAACACGCGTCGAATCACCGCAAGGTTATCCGTCGCGATATCAACGCAATGCCACCGAGCGCCCATCCGGGCGAAGTAGAGAGCGTCAATCCCGAGGCCGCTCCCCACCTCGAGCACGCGGCATCCCCGGAGATGTGGTGCGTAGAGCGCCTGATACGGGGATCGCGGGTTCCTGATGGGGTCCAGGAAATACTCCCACTGCTCGCGGATCTCAGCGTCGGACATCTCGAGAAACCGCTGGGAGGCGCTCCGGTCCTGATCCGTCGCCGGGAGTTCGGTCCACTTTCCGCGAAGGATGTCCAGCACCTGACGGCCGTTGTCCTGGTCGGAGGACGCGGCTGCGCGTTCAAGTGCCGTTGTGGCGATGTTTCCGCGACCGGATGACGGGGTCTCCTGCATATTGATCTCCATCAGTTGTCATGTTCCGTGGCCGCTGCACCCGACCGGGCATAGCCGTTCACCGGCGAAATCGTCCAGTGCCCGGCGAGTGGAACCATTCCGAGGCCCGCGCGGGATGGGTACACGTGGAAACCGAACGAGGGCTCCACGTGGTGGTGAACTGCGCCTCCGGGACTCATCACCCACACGCTCACCTCGAACCAGCCGATGTGAAGCGGCAGAGCATCAATGACGAAGGCAACTGTGCGTGTGCCGTCCACCCCACTCATGACAACCCCTTCGCTGGCGGTGTCGGTCTCGAAGATGAGAGTGGCATCGCTCAGGTGCACGCGGAACCCCAGCACCACCTCGTCTGCGACTGGTTCGGAAGCCTCGATCTCGAGGTTGATGCTCACGGCCTCGCCCGACATGAATCGGTACTCATCCCCACCGGGGCCTGAGATCCAGGCGCGTCGGATAACGACGCGACCATCCCCCCACCCGGGTACGCCATCGATGGCATCGCGGGGCGTCATCTCCGGCGCGGGTACCCCCTCCACCGATGGCACGTACCCGGGGTCATCCTGAGCAGACAGGAGTCGGTGGTAATCGGGCATCACCTCGGCTGGTGGACCATCGGCAAGCACTGATCCATTATCCAAAAGCACTGCGCGGTCGCAGATGGACATGACCGTGCTGGCCTCGTGCGAGACGAACACGATTGTGCCCCCGCCATTGGCGAAGTCCTCAATGCGCTGCATGCATTTGCGCTGAAAGCGTTCGTCTCCCACGGCGAGGATCTCGTCGAGCAGCAGGATGTCCGGCGTCACGTGGGCAGCCACCGCGAAGGCAAGGCGCAACTGCATACCGCTTGAGTAGGTGCGCACCGGCATGTCGATGTAGTCGGGGATCTCCGAGAAAGCAACGATGTCGTCAAAGCGCTCGTCCACCTGCTGGCGGGTGAGCCCGTGGATGGTCCCATTGAGGTACACGTTCTCGCGACCCGTGAAGTCGGGGTGGAAGCCCGAGCCAAGTTCCAGCATCGACGCAACCTCACCGCGCACCTCGATGTCGCCTGACTGAGGCGGAAGGATGCCGGCGATGAGCTTGAGCATGGTGCTCTTGCCCGATCCGTTGCGGCCGACGATCCCCACGCGTTCACCCGGGCCGATGTCCAGATCGACATTCCGCAATGCGTAGCGCTCCGTGTACTTCGCCCGACCCCGCCGGATGAAGACCTCTTTCAGCGTGCGACCACGGTCGTGGTACACACGGAAGGTGCGCGTGACGTCCATCAGGCGGATGGATCCGGGGGGAAGCATGTCACTCACAATTCGACCGCCATCTCGCGCTTCAGATGCCGGAAGCTGAGCCCCCCCGCAATCATGAGCACCACAGCGGCCACGGCGGTGTACAACAGGTCGCCCCAGGCCGGCCATTGGCCCCAGAACAGCGCATCCTGGAGTGCGACGATGCCAGGCGCGATGGGGTTGCCGTAATGCAGGAGGTTCAGTACCCACTCCTGATTCACCGTCTTCGACACGCTGGCGAATGTGTAGAAGATGGGCGTGAGGAAGAACCATGGCAACCCGATGGCCGTGAGGATGTGTTCGATGTCTCGGAAGTACACGTTCAGCCCGGCGACGATGAGCCCGAGCCCAAGCGTCATCACGAAGATGAGCGCGAGTACGACCGGCATCAGCAGGATTGGCAGCCAGGCTCCCTGCCTGAGGATGAGGCACAGCGGTACGGCGATCACAAGCATCACTGCAGTGGTGATGCCATTTGCCGTCACGGCCGCGAGAGGAACGATTTCGCGTGGGAAGTTGACCTTTGTGATGAGGGGGGCGTTGCCGGTGATGCTCCCACTTGCCATCTGGATGCCCGTGAAGAACATGCCCCAGCCGATCATGCCCACGAACATGAAGAGCGCGTAGTTGGGAATGGGCGACCCGAACAGGAACTTGAATACCACCCAGTAGGCGCCCACCATGATGAGCGGCGTGACCAGTGTCCACAGCACGCCGAGGAGCGATCCCTTATACCGCTGTCGGAGGGCACGAATGGTGAGGTTGCGAAACAGCGGCCATGCGTGTGCGGCTTCTCCGCCCAGCGCACGCACGCGGGTTGCGGGGGTGTTCGTGACATTTGTGGTGGTCAGGCGAATCCTCCTGGGCGCGGCAACTGCTCGGTGCCTTGGCGGCCGGCCGGGATGGTAGTCCCCGGTGTTCGCCGCCCCCCCGGGTTCGCCTGTCTCACGGGCAGGTCGGCTTGGTAACGTGGCGAATCTTCATCTCGATATGACCTGTTTTCAACGTGGCACGCCCGGATATCCCGTGCCCGCAGGAAGGATCCAATGGCTCTTGATCTCTCGGCCCCCGTCCTCGTTGCCGGCGGCGGCGGCTTCATCGGTGGTGCACTTGCCGGGGAACTGCTGAACCGTGGTTTCACCGATGTGCGCTGCGCCGACATCAAGCCGGCGGATGGCTGGTATCAGGTGCACGATGCAGTGGACAACCGGGTGCTCGATCTGAGCGAGAAGGATGCCGCCTACGAGGCGGCTGAGGGCCGCGCGATCATCTTCAATCTCGCCGCCGACATGGGCGGTATGGGGTTCATCGAGAACAACAAGGCCGCCTGCATGCTGTCGGTGCTCGTCACCACCAATCTCCTTATGGCTGGGCGCGACCAGGGCGCCGAGCGCCTGTTCTATGCGTCGAGTGCCTGTGTCTATCCCGGTGCCCGTCAGGAGAACCCCGAGATCGTGCCGCTTCGCGAGTCGGAGGCCTATCCGGCAGACCCCGAAGATGGCTATGGCTGGGAGAAGCTGTTCGGCGAGCGCATGGCCCGTCACTTCAGCGAGGACTACGCCATCAAGACCCGCGTCGCG
>JBMOGE010000104.1:0-4380 GCA_049318525.1 Miltoncostaeaceae bacterium | reverse complement strand
GGTCCATCACATTCATCGCCGCCGTGGCGTCGGGCACACCGGCACCGGCCACGGCTGTGGTGGCGATGATTGCCACCGGCACCAGCACGAGCAGGCCGGCATTGCTCTGGCGCCGCGCACGTAGCGTCGCGCGGCAGTGGGCGCAGTGGCGCACGTGCCGCGAGACCGATCGCCGGTCGCCTGCGCTTGCCTCCTCATCGCCCACGCGCTCGAGCGCCGGGCGCGTGCCGAGGCACTTCTCGCCCGATGCCATATCGAGGTGCCACGCGTTCAGCCGCGCCCGGCCGCGCACGATCGATCGCTCCACCTGGCGGTCGGTGTAGCCGGTCATCGATCCGATCTCGGCACGGCTCACGCCCGCGGTGCGAAGCAGCAGGCAGATGCGCTGGGCATCACTCAGCGTGGTCATGGCGTCCTGCAGCGTGCGGTAGCGCTCCTTCCACTCCATGACCGCCGCGGGCTCATCGTGGTTGCTGGCGCCGCGGTCGATGGTGGCGGTTACCACCTGGTCGTCGGCCGGGGCCTCCACCGATCGCCGTCGGGCGAGAGAGGTGGCCTCGTTGCGCAGCACCACATGCAGCCACGCGACGAACTCGTGCTGTTCAACCACCGGCCCCCGGGTGAGCGCAATCTCCATGGACCGCTGGTAGGCGTCCTCGGCGTCTTCCAGCGAGGGGGCGAAGCGCGCTGCGTAGCGCAGCAGACCGGGCGCTGCGGCCATGGCCCCGAGGCAAAGCCTGCGGCGGGCGGTTGATTCGTCCTCGCCCGTGGGGGCCGGGGCCAAGCCAAGAGAAGTGTGCATCAGTGGGGTCTGCATGCCTATGTCCGTTGGGGCCGACGAGTGTTGCAGCACATCGGGAGTCCTGAAATTGAAATTGCACGAGACGGTTCCAGTGCGACCTGCCCCCTCAACGCACGGGCCCGCCGATTGCTCCCCCCCTCCGGGAGCACGAGGTCGCTCGCAGCGGGAAAATCACCGCATCTGCGCGGGCTAGGCTGCGACCATGAGCCAGTCCACCCCCCATATCCACGTCCAAACCCGCCGCATCGTGATGAGCGAGGTGGACGTCAGCCAGATCCACTTCACGATGGCCTACGCCTGGATGGATCGCGGCCTGTGCGAGTGGGTTGCCGAAATGGGCTGGCCCTTTTCGCGCATGCTTGAGGAGGGGGTCGGTATCCCTATCGTCAACAGCCAGTGCCGGTTTGACCAGCGCATGGTGCTGGACGATGTGATCACCATCGAGACCAGCGTGGGTGGAGTGGGTACCACCTCATTTCGCAGCCGCCACCGGTTTCTGCGGAGCGACCAGCTGTGCGCCGAGGGTGAGCTCACCCATGTGTGCATTGAGCGGGGCGACCGCACTCCGGTGCCGGTGCCCGAGTGGATCAGGAGCGCGGCCACCTCCGAGTGATGCCCGGAGGGTCTGTGCCATTTCGGCACGGCCGGGGCACGTGATTGTGACCTCTCGGTGTGGATCGGTCACGCGGGTGTGGGGGATGGTGGGTGCATCGCACCCGAGTCCGGAGGATTTCCATGGCCCCGCGTACCGAACCGCCTCACGCATGGATCGTGCCGGGGGCGCTTGCCATTGCCGAGCGCCCCGGAGGAGGTGGGCGAAGCCACCGGGTGGCCCGCCGCGAGGCCGAGCTGGTGTGGTGGCACGAGCAGGGGGTGCGCACCATCGTGAGTGGCATGCGCTCGCGCCATGCGCTGGTGGAGTACGCGCAGGCGGGGTTCGGCGTGCGGTGGCATCCCCTTATGGACGTGGTGCAGGCCCGGGCCGAGATACCCCGGCTGGCGGCCGATGTGGCAGATGTCATGGCCCGCGAGCCGGGGGCCGTGCTGGTGCACTGCGATCGCATCAGTGAGTGGCTGGCGGCCATTGACGCCACCATCCGGCTGCGCCTCGGGCTGGCTCCCGACGTGGCGATTGCACTTACTCAGGCCGGTGCCGATGGCCTGCCGGTTGATGATCTGGCCCGCGACCTGATGGACGTGGGAATGCCGCCAGCCGCGTAATCGGGGCTCTGCTGAGGTGGGGCGGGGCAGGGATGCCCGCGTGGAAGCCGTAAGGATCCCGTGAACATGGGGTTCGGGCATCGCCCGCCCCCTTGTCCGGTGGCGTCCGATGTCCCTAGCCTGCGGGACGTTCCCGGGTCGTCCCGTCGCGCTGCGATCCCGCACCGCTGGCCCAGCACAGAAGCACGCGCCCCGAGGAGGCATCCCACCGCATGCGCCGACTGTCCAACACCATCGTCACCCGCTCGAGCCTGGCCCTGCTGGCCGTGGGCATCCTCGCTGGCTGTGGAGGTGGGTCGGCAGCCGAGCCGACGGCCCTCAAGGGCACTGTGGCAGGGGTTCCCACCACGTCGCCGCTGGCGGGTATTCAGGATGACCGCGTGTGGCAGGTGCCGGCCAAGGAGGCCGACTCCCGGGTGAACACCATGACCAAGTTGGGCGCGTCGATCATCAGGGTGGACATGCGCTGGGATCAAGTGGCACCCACGCGCCCCAAGCGCCCCAAAGATCAGTTCGACCCTGCCTACAAGTGGGACGCCTTTGACGCGGTGGTGGAGGCGGCCGCCGAGCGCGGTGTGAAGGTGCTGTTTACGGTGTGGGGAACGCCCGGATGGGCCGCCGACCCCGCGGTGAAGAAGAGCACCGCATTCCCCGACTGGGCACGCCGCCCGCTGAGGCCCGGCCCATTCGGCGACTTCGCCTATGCCGCGGCCTCGCGGTACACACCCCGCGGCGTGCGCTCGTGGGAGGCCTGGAACGAGCCCAACATCCCCATCTTCCTGCGTCCGCAGTTCAAGAAGAGCGGCCGGAAATGGATTCCGGTGTCCCCCGCCGTGTACACCGGCCTGGCCAAGGCGTTCTACGCAGGCATCAGGCAGGTGGATGCCAATGCGCAGATTGCCGGTCTGGTAACTGCGCCCGCCGGCGACCAGTGCCCGTCGTCGTGCCCGAAGAGCGCCAATGCGCGCATGACCCCGTCGGCGTTCCTCACTGCCGTATCGCAGCCGGGGCTCCGCCCACCCATGACCGTGGTGAGCCACCACCCGTATCCCATCACCACTCCGCGTGATGTCAGCTTTCCGGGGGCGTCGTACATCGACCTGTACAACATCAACCGGTACCAGAACGAGATCGACAAGACCTACCTGCGTGGCAAGAAGATCTGGCTTACCGAGTTTGGGTTCTCCACTCAGAAGGTGGCCGAGTACAGCCTGAACGTGACCGAGGCCGAGCAGGCCCAGTACCTGCAGGACGCCTACCGCCGGGTGCGCGCCAACCGCCGTATCGGCATGTTTGTGTGGTACTTCCTGCAGGACAACTCCGCGTGGGGGTCAGGCCTGCTGAGGCAGAACGGCGACGCCAAGCCGGCTGCGGGCGTGTTCCCGTTGCCCATGGGTCCGCTGTCCACAAAGGTCGTGAGCAAGACCGGCACCACCACGCTGGTGGGTCAGGTTCGCGATCTGCGGTCGCCGGGTGAGATCACCATCCAGCGTTTGAGCGGGGATGACTGGCTGGCGGTGGCCACCGTGCAGACCGGCAAGGACGGCTCATTTGCCGCCAAGCTGGTGCCAGGAGCCACCAGCACCTACCGCGCAACCTGGACCGGCGACGTGCCGAGCGGGGACAGGGCCACACGCACCAGCTGGCCAGTCACCGTTCGGGTGAAGTAGTGCGGGGTACCCTCTGCCGGTGAGCTCGCCACCGCCACCGCCGCCTACGCGCGCGGCTCCCGCAGAGGGCACCGAGCGCCGCGCCGGTCGCGACGTGCGATTTGTGCCGATTCTGCGCGGCAGGCAGTACCGCGACTACCTGCGCCGCGGCGCATCTGTGGCCGCGCTGCTGGCCATCGACGTGGCGTCGGCATTCCTCGGCCTCTACGCCGTGCTGGCGTTCAAGCTGTGGGTTACGGGTCAGCCGGTCGACAGCGGTGCCATCTGGTCGGTCGAGCAGAAGGCGCTGCCCATCGTCACCGTCACGTTGGTGCTGGTGTTCGCCAAGAACCACCTGTACCGCGAGCGTGGCGAGCGCGGGGGGTCGGCACGTGTGCTGTCGTCGGTCACCGTTGCAACGGTCATCGTGCTGGCGCTCACCCTGGCAAGCGGCTGGCGGTTTCAGACCTTCTACGTCTTCTACTCGTCGTGGTTTTCTATCTCGGTGCTGGTGATCGTGTTGCGGGCATCCTGGGACAGCGTCACCGCGCTGTTGCTCGACTACCTGCGGTTTGAGCGCCGGGCTCTGTTGGTGGGGTCGCCCGACATGACGGGCCCCATCTCCGAGAGCCTCGAGCGCTCGGGGCACGACCGCCACGGCGTGGCCTACCGGGTGGTCGGCGCACACGTGCTCATCCCCGGGGTGGG
>JBMOGE010000103.1:0-4433 GCA_049318525.1 Miltoncostaeaceae bacterium | reverse complement strand
CCACGGCCGGCGGCACGACGTTCGGGCCGTATCTGATGCGGGTGGACCTGCAGCGCTCCAGCGTTCAGAACACCGTCGGCTTCGCGGGGGTCGGTGTGGCGTCGGTGTCGGGTGAGGTGCTGCTGGGTGTCGATACGCGTTACCTCGCCACCGTTGCCGGTGGCATCGCCGTGACCCTCAACTATCGACCGACGAATCGGAAGGCAAGCGTGCAGCAGGCGGGCGTGCCCGCCGGATGGGTCGTCGCGTCCTCGTCGCAGGCGCCATGGACGATGTTGCACCGCCTTTCGAGGGACCGCATCGAATTGACCGAGGCGTCGGGTGAGGTCGTGCCGTTCCGCCAGAGTTCGCCCGGCGCGTGGGTTGCCGACTGGGGCGCGGGCCAGTCATGGCCGAGCGGACAGCACGCAACGGTGGCACAGGATCCATCTCGACCCGATGCCCAATTCCAGGTGACAGATCGTTCGGGGAAGACCACCACCTTCCCCGACGTGGCGGTGGGAGGTCGGCAGTTCCCGACGTCGAGTTGGTCGGCCAAGAACCCCGCCGCGCAATCCGGCTACGACGCATCCGGCCGGCTCACGGCGATCACCGATCCGGTTTCCAGGCGCAGCGTCACGCTCAGCTACGGCGGCTCCGGGGCGTGCCCGAGCGCCGCGGGCAACGGGCTCATCACGGCACCGAAGGGGATGTTGTGCGCTATTGCCGGTTGGGACGGCCAGGTGACCCAGGTGTTGTACGCGGAGCGGGCCGGCGCACCGGTGATCGCCCGGATCGTGACGGATGCGCAGGCCGGTGGCTCCGGCCTGTCGCAATACGACATCGGCTACGACGCCGCTGGGCGTCCGGACCGCCTGCGTTCCCCTCTCGCGAACGCAGCGATTGCAGCCGGGGTGCTCCCCGGTATCGGGCCAGCGGATGCTGCCGATGGTGTGGTGCTGACCAGCATCGCCTATGACGGCAGTGGGCGAGTGGCCACGATCACGCAGCCATCGGCGATGCGATCCGGTACGCAGGGAACGCCCCCCGAGCGCGTCGCCCGCACGTTCAGTTACCCGCAGCCCGGGGCGATCGTGGTCAGCGAGCCTGGCCGTGACGCGCCGCTCACGCAGGCCACGGCCAGCCCCCAGACAATGCTCACCACGCGCACGGTTGACTCAGTGGGCCGCATCACGGAATCGTCGTGGGACGCTGCGCGGCAGGTGCCTACCGGCAGCACGGCGCCAGGCGGATACGTCACGCGCTACGCATATGACGCGCAGGGAAATCTTGCGTCTACCACCGGGCCGTCGGTGGATCCGGGTGCGGACGGAGCGCCGCGCACCACGTACCTGTATGACACCCGCCCCGGCACGGGCACCGGGGCTCCCCCGGTGCCCATCAAGGGGCTTCAGGCCACGTACTGGCAGGGCGGTGACTTCCGGGGTGCCCCGACGGGCGCGTCAGCGGGCCCTCAGATCAACGGCAAGGACCCGGGGTCGCTCGCGATCCGCTGGCCCGCAAGTCCCGTTGGCGCAGGCGTGTTCTCCGCACGGCTCGAAGGGCTCATCGTGGTACCCGAGGGGGGCGTGAGCCAGATCATCAATACGGTTGCGTCGTCGCAGGTCTGGGTCGACGGAATCCGCTGCACCCGTGAGTGCCCGTCACAGCTGGGTCTGGCATCGCGGAAGCCCGGTTCGGCGCTGCAGGTGCGCGTCGATGTGCGGTCCAACGCGGCAGGCGTCGCGACGATGGGCGTCAGTTGGACCACGCCTTCGGGCACAGGGGTGATTCCGGCATCTGCCTTGAGGCCGGGGCTGCCTCAGCCCACGGCCACGACCGTGCGCGATCAGCTCACGCCCGGCGGATCGATCGTCCCCCTGACCACGCAGCTCCTGTACAGCCCGTCCGACCCGCAGCAGGTGATCCGGGCACGTTCGGCCTCGGGCAAGGTGGCAACGCGGGAGTACGAGTCGTACGACCCCGGGGCCGGCCGGTTCGGTAGGGCGACCGGGTTCACGTCGGCGGCCCGCGATGCAACGGCGACCGATTACTACGGGGAGGGGGAGGCCCCGGCCACCTCGTGTACCGGGGCGGCCGCAAACCAGGGCGGGCGCGGCAAGTCGCGCACGACTGCCGGGGGACTCCGGATAGCCGCTGCCTACGACGCCACCGGAAACGTGGTGGGGCAGACCGCGACCGGCCAGCCGGAAACGTGCATCCGATATGACGATGCGGGTCTGCCCGTGGCAACGACGACGGCCGGTATGTCGATCACCACGCAGTATCAGGTGGAGGCGAACCCGCTGTTTGAGCGGCGCACGGTCACTCAGGATGGCGAGGTCCGGACGATCTCGCGGGTCGTCGATCTGATGGGTCGCCCCGTGCACGAGACCGACGTCTGGGGCACGGTCACCACCACGTCGTATGACTCCGAGGATCGCCCGGTGCAGTCAGTGATCACCACTGCGGCAGGGGCGCGCATCACCATGGCCTATGCCTACACCGCTGATGGGCAACTGCAGATGATCAGCCGGGACGGGCAGGTGCTGGCCGAGGTCGGCTACGACGACGCCACGGGACGCCTCAGCGGGGTGAAGTACGGCAATGGATCGTCGCTGACATGCACCCGCGACAGCACGGGGAATCCGGAGTCGCGCACGCTGGATGTCGGAGGCACGAGCATCACCGAGCAGGTGAGCCTGTCGCCGGCGGGTCGCACCATGCGACGGCAGATCGAGGGTGCTGGCGCAAATGCGACATGGGCCTATTCGTACGACCGCGATGGTCGACTCGTCGCAGCATCGCTGTCGGGCGAGGCCTCGCGCGGGGCACCGACGGGAACCTGGACCTACGAGCTCAATGCCGCGTCTGAGCGCATGCGCATCACGAGCCCGCTGACGCCAGCCGGGGGATACACGTACTCGTACGCGCCATCGGGGCGCATGCGTTCGACGTCCGATCCGCGTTTCGCCTCGGGCTTCACGTATGACGATGCCGGACGCGCGACACAGGCCGGTCCCCTTTCCTTCTCATATGACGTCAGCGGACTGGCGGCCCGCATCAGTGATGGCGCGGTCACCGAGCGCCGGCTCATCGCGGGCAGTGCGGTGATCGGAAGCTCGATCGAAACCGCGACGGGCACCGAGACGGTGCGCTATTCGTCAGAAGGTCTGATCCTCACGCCTGCGGGACGCATCTCGTCACAATTGGTGTCGCTGCCCGGCGGGGTGGGCGTGCAGATGCCGCCCCCGGCGGAGGAGGCGTCAACCGGGGGCACCACGACCAGCCCGGAGGCGCCGCCCGACACGGCAAAGGCACAGCCGCTGCCGATCTGGCGGATGGCTGATCTCCAGGGTTCGGTTGCCTGGACGTCGTCGGGGGACTCCCCCCCGTCGGACACCACGCTCTACGACCCCGACGGCAATCGACTGGGCAACGCGCCGCCGCTCTCGACCGACCCGTCTCGACCCAATCTGCTCTTCGAGGGTGCCGCGACCACCCCCGTGTCCATTCCCGTGAGCCAGTTGGGCGCACGCTCCTACGTTCCGGCGCTGGGTATCTTCCTGCAGCCTGATCCCATGCCGAACGGCTCGACGACGGCCTACAACTACGCCGCAGGCGATCCGATCAACGCCACGGACACCACGGGCGCCTCCGTTGTTGAGGGCACGTGGTGGAAGGAGAACTGGACGCACGTGGCGGGCGTGGCGGCCGGAGTGATCGTCGGCTTCGCGGTGGGTGCAGTGACAGCCGGGGCTGGCTCGACGATCGCGGCGGCTGTTGCCTATGGGATGGTGGGTGGCGCGCTTGGTGGCGCCGCAGGTGACTACGCCACTCAGACGACGACCAATCTGCTCGAAGGGCAGGGCTGGGAGAGTTTCACCGATGTGGACGTCAATCAGATCCTGATATCCACTGCCGTCGGCGCGGTACTCGGAGGCCTCGGCGGGGGCGCGCGGGCGTATCGCGCCGGACTCCCGCGATGGGGCGACGACGTTGCAGTTACCGTGAAAACGCCCTACGGAAGCTTCCGGTTTTACGGCAACACTGGCATGAAGGCCGCGAACGAAAGCGTGAAATGGGCCTACCCACGGCATGGCCTGGTCACGACCGACCTCTATGCGAAGGACGGCTTCAAGCGCCTACTGCAGGTGGGTGGTGAAGCGGCGGACAACCCGCTTGTCGGTCGGAATCTCCTGAGTGGAAAGGCGAACAACTGGACGTTCACCCTCGATACGCCCACCGCGCATCAGAAGCGGGGGCTTGAGAGAGGGATCCTCGAGATCGGTCCCGGGGGTGGCGTGTACCTGAGCAGTCCCCCGAGCCGGCGCTTCAGCTGGTGACGTAGAACTGCCGCCACAGCTGGCCGAACTCGGCAGCTGTGTCGCCACTCACCCGGTGGGTGCCCACTCCGTTGGCGGTGATGCGCTGGTTCACCGGACCCGCCTGCA
>JBMOGE010000102.1:0-4589 GCA_049318525.1 Miltoncostaeaceae bacterium | reverse complement strand
ACAGGTGCGGTCACCGAGATTGCAACCCCCGGATGCCGCAAGGCAATGGGCATCAGCCTGGTGCCCGATGGAGACCTTTGGCTCGCCTGCACGGGGCCTATCGGACTCGCGAAGGGACATGTCGTAAGCGTGAGCCCCGACGGCGCCCCCGCGATTCTTGGCGGCTGGACCAGCGCTTTCACGGCTCCGGGGTCCATTGCTGCAGCGGGTGTGCATGGACGGGTGTACGTCACCGATCCCACCCTGTTTGATGGGTCGATCATCACGATGGAGGCCGACGGCACCGTCGGATGGATGACCCCCGGCTCCCCTGGGGCAACCAATCTTGCCGTCGGGGGCGATGGCAACCTGTGGGCGACATCACCCGGCTCCCAGGCCGTGTACCGGATCCCCCCTGACCGCAGATGGGAGGCGCCGACCGCCACGGTGAGCACGAGCGCCTTCAGCAGCAGCGCGTTCGGTATTGCCACCGGACCGAAAGGGAACCTCTGGGTGACCAACTTCGGCGGCGCAAACGCCTCCGCGCCAATCCTGCGCGTGAGCCCAGACGGGGCGGTCATCAGCATCGCGGACACCGACGGGCAGCACTACGACATCGCACGCGGGCCGATGGGTGAAATGTGGTTCACCTACACAAGCCAGAATGCGGTCGGGCGCATTGATGCAAGCGGGACGGTGACCACCTACCCGGTGGCGACGTCCGGAATGCTCACGGGGATCATCGAGGGCTCCGACGGCAACATCTGGCTCGCCTCGAATGGAACGGACAGCCGGATCTACCGCATCCTCTCCGGACAGGTACCTGTGGCCAGCGTTGCTCCATCCATCAGCGGGTCAACTGCGGTTGGTGGCACGCTCACGGCGCCCCCGGGTGACTGGACGTACAGGCCCACGTCGTTGGACTACCGCTGGGAGCGGTGCACGACCGCGCACACCAGTAGCTGTGCGGCCATCGGCGGTGCAACCTCGGCCACCTACGTTGTGACAACGGCAGACCAGAACGCGTACGTGCGGGCCCGCGTGGTCGCATCAAACCTCAACGGGCCCGCCGCACCGGGCTACTCGCCCATGGCGAAGATCGACGGAGTCCCCATCGTGCCGGCCAGCAATAACGTCACCCCAGCAGATGCCGGAGGGTCCGGGGCGGCCAGCCCTGGCGTGACCAGCAGCAACGAGGACGTCGTTGGCCCCACCGTTCTGGCGGCCGAGACGACGCTCTACATCAAGGGTCTCTCCACCAAGCTCTCCTCCAAGGTCAAGGTGGCCACCCCGGGCGCGCTCACGCAGGTGGCGCGGATTGGCCGGACAAAGGTATGCACCACCACGCGAAACATGCGGGCGGCCAGCACCGCGACCTTTGCCTGCAAGTTCGGACGGAAGGGCCGCATGGCGATTGTTCATCACGCCAAAAGCAAGGTGAGGGTGAGCACCACCTTCCAGCCCGCGAACTGGCCCGCGGAGTCGATCGCACGCACACTCACGATCCGGCGGCCGAAGCGGTAGTTCCGGGAACCCGTCGGAGGCATATCCGCCGAACAGGGTGATGGGCCAAACGCGCGGACCGCCTCAGCCAGCGGCGCGCCGGGTCCACACGATGACCTTGCCTTCGGATGCCAGGCGGCACGTGCCTCCGCTTGCACCGCCACTGGCCGTCACGGACCTCGTGCACGTCCAGCCTGGAGGGCCGCTCCAGCGCCCAGCTACTGAGCTCGATGCGAGCTTGCGCAGCCACACCTTGGCGAGCGGGCACGAAGTGTTCTGCACGGTCGCAATCCACTGATGGCCCGCGTGGGTCTGGGTCGGGCAGGTGGTGCGGGCCGCGGGCGCCGCCGAGGCGGTGCCGATGCCCATCGCGCAGCAAGCAAGGGTCGCGACCAGAATGCCTGTGAATCGCGTGCGACGGGGGTGCATGGTGTCTCCTGTCGGCGGTGCGTGTGGGGGGTATCCACCGTACGCCTGTCGCCACCTCGCACCAAACCACGCCGGGCCTTGGCGTTCGCCCTTACATGCGCGCGGATCGGAATCCCGCGGCCACCCAGCGCTCTGGGTCGTCGTCGGACTCGCTGCTCAGCCGGTCAGCTCGTGGCGATGCTGCAATTCGGGTCGCGCACTCGGCCCTACGAGCCGTAATCCCAGAATTGAAGATCCTGGAAGGACAGGAATATGACGAGGGTCACCGCGTAGAGCACCACGATCAGGGCTGCTCCCTTCACGCTTGTCCGCACGTCCGCCCCGTCGAGGGGATCGAGCCACCAGCGAAAGGCCTTGGTCGCCAGGGGCATGCAGAGGTAGGTCAGCGCCACCATGCTCGCCACTTGGCTGACCCAGAGCGCAAGACCAGGATCGGCGCCGGTGTCCGACAGCAGTGGCCCCAGAAACCGCGAAAGCAGCATCACCACCGGGTACAGCACGAGCAGCACCACCATCGCGGTCTTCCACAGCGGCGTGACGCTGGCACCACCGGCCCCCACTCGCACGATCGAACCGAACGGCGTGCTGCGCGTGTACTGCCCGAACTCCTCGTGCAACTGGGCGCGCAGGGCGGGCAGAAGCACCGCCCGGCGCTCCGAGTTCATCCACGCTGCGAGGTCACTGTCGTTCTCAAAGCGGACGACCGACATCCACATGCCCTCAGGAGTGGCGGGCGCAAGAACGACTGAGCCGCGATACCCCGTGAACTCGCGACCGGCCACGTTGAGGTCGTTCTGCACCGCACGGAACTCGTCATCCCTGCCGGTGAGTACTCGGTGGGTGAATACGGCGACGCCACCAGGAGGGGCCTCCCCCTGCACCAGCACGATCGCCCGAACCGCATCCACCACGCCAGCCTCCGCACCCTCAGCGATCAGGGCTTCGCGGCGCGCACTGCCGAGCCATGCCCTCAGGCGACGCTCGCTCGTAAAGGTCACCGATGCGGCCCAGTCCCATTCGGGGTTATCCGGAACCGTGACCCGTGACTCCACGAACCCGGCGCACTGCGATGCCGCAGCGTCGAACTCGCGCTGCCAGGCACGCACGGACTCGCCGCGCCCGTGCGCGACCCGGTAGACCGCGAGAGCGGTGGCTGCGCGAGCCATCAGGCCTCCGCGCGCGCCGTCTCCATTCGGCGACCGCGTACGTATGTCTTGGTCAGGGCCACCTCGCGCGCCAGCATGAGGGCAACGAACAGAAGCGCATCGCGCTCGGTCGTCGGGTCAGAAGGCCTCACCATGTGGGTGAGCGTGTGCTCGTACCTGTCCCAGCGGTGGGGTTCGATCACCACGAAATCGGCTTCCTTCCCTACGTCGAAGTTGCCGATGCGATCTTCGAGGTCGAGCGCCCGGGCGCCGGCCAGCGTTCCGGTGAAGAGCAGTTCGGCAGGGTGCAGGGACAGACCGGCATCGCCGGGCTCCGTGATGTGCACCTTGAAGCACGCATTTAGGATCTGTGGCACAAACAGCTCGTCCCCTCCCCCCCAGTCGCTCCCGATGGCGATGTTGACCCCAGAGGCGACCGCGCGCTTCCACGGCATCGTCCCCGAGCCAAGGAACAACTGCGACACCGGGCAGTGAGAAATCGATGTGCCCGTCTGCGCCATGCGTGAGAACTCGACGTCCTGACAGTGCACCGAGTGGGCCATGACGCTGCGTGGCCCGAGCAAGCTCTTGCCACCGGTCTTCGAGCCCGGAAGGAACTTGCCGTCATAGATGTCGAGGTAGGTGTCCACCTCATACATCGCCTTGGTGGAGTCCACCTCCCCCGTTCCGGGGCGTGCGTTCTCGTTGAGGTGCGTGGTGAAGTAGAGACCGCGTTCGCGGTATTCGTCGTACAACTCCCCGAGGGCTTCGAGAGTGCGAGTGGTGACCGCCAGGCCGAATCGCGGTACCACTGCCACAAACTGCAAAGCGTGGCGCTGCGTCTCCGCGTCGAACGGGTGCCACTTCTCGATCTCCTGACGGGTGAGCTCAATGGCGTCGTCCTCAGACGTGATGAGTGCCATGGCGGTATCGGGGCCCACCGTGTGAATGGTGCGGCCCGAGATGATGCGGAGTCCACGTTCCCGGGCCGTCTCAAACAGCAGGTCCTGAGCCGCTGGGAACTGGGAGCCGAATACGAGCCCGGTCGTGGTGCCAGCTTCGATCATGCGATCACACCACTCCACGGCTGCGTGCGCTGCGAACTCGGGGTCCTGCAGACGCGTCTCGGACGGGAAGATGCAGTGGTCGAGCCACTCGAGTAGCTGACCGCCCCCGTAGGAGTCGCCGCAGTACACCTGCGGGAAGTGCATGTGGGTGTCGATGAAGCCCGGGAAGATGAATGCATCCCCATGATCCACAACCGTGGCGTCCGCCATGGCAGGCGGGAGGTCGGCCCACTCGCCGCACCACTCGATCTCGCCGGAATCGTCAACGGCCAGGCCGCCGACCTGAAACTCCACCAGCGCATCCTTCGCACTCAGCACGAGCGGGGAGCCCGCGATGTGAAAGATGTGCCCCCGATGGACTGTCGTCATCTCGATACCTCAATGATCGGTGTGACAGGCGCGGGGACGGCAGCAAGGACGCTAGCAACACCCCCTTGCCAACGCAGTAACGGGCCCCCGGATCCGG
>JBMOGE010000101.1:0-4696 GCA_049318525.1 Miltoncostaeaceae bacterium | reverse complement strand
GCACCGGGACGCCGATTGAGCGTCTGGCGTCCAACATCAGGAAGTCGGGAACCACCTCCATCTCGGGCGGCATCATCGTGGACGAGTCGCTATTTGATTCGCGCCGCACCGGTCCGCAGTGGCGCAGCAGCTATGTGTGGGAGTGCGGCCCCCTGTCGGCAATCGCCACCAATCAGGGGCGCGCGGGCAAAGACGAGGCACACAACGTCTCGCTCCCTGCCATCGCCGCTGGCCAGCGGCTCGCCACCGCACTCCGCCACGCCGGGGTCACCGTGCACGGCCCGATCCGGAAGGGCGACAACGCTCCCGGTGGGGACATCCTCGGTGAGGTCAAGTCGAAGCCGCTGTCGGCCATTCTCGGGTTCATGAACCCGGCCAGCGATAACTTCGCTGCCGAGACCCTCACCAAAGATGTCGGCGCGTATGGGGCCGGGCATGGCACCACGGCGGCGGGCACGGCTGAAGCCGAGAAGATTCTGCGCGAGCACGGCGCGCTGGCCCCAGAGGACGACCTGGTGGATGGCTCAGGGCTGTCGCATGCCAACCGCCTCTCGGCTTCCACGCTCGTCACCATGCTCGGGCTGGCCACCACCCAGCCGGAGTGGGGCGACCCGCTCATCAGATCGTTGGCGCACGGCGGCGAGGGCACCCTCATCCGTCGGCTGCGTGATCCGGCGGTGCGAAACCGCATCCGTGCGAAGACCGGCTACATCGATGGCGTTGCCTCGCTGGCGGGCACGGTCACCAGTATCTCGGGGGAGCGTTACGCATTTGCATTCCTCATCAACGACCCCGACATCAGCGCAGCGCAGCGCACCATGGACAGGGCCGTGACCCTCCTCGCCACGGGTGCTGCCGACACCAGCCCCGAAGTTCCCTCCTAGACCCCGGCCTGCCGCTCCGGCGGGGGATCATGCCCCGCCAGCACCCGCTGAAAGCCGACTTCGTCGATCACCGGCACCCCGGCCGACTCCGCCTTGGCCACCTTGCTTCCCGGATCGCGCCCGGCCACCACGAATGAGGTCTTCTTCGACACCGAATCGGTCGACTTTCCGCCCGCGGCCACGATGGCCCGCTTGGCCTCATCACGGCTGAAGGCATCGAGCCCGCCCGTCACCACCACCGTGCACCCGGTGAGCGGGCCGTCCACCGGCCCGTCGGGCACATCCATCTCCACGGTCAGCCCAGCCGTACGCAGGCGCTCAAGCATCGCCCGGTTGTCATCACTCGACAGAAACTCCGTGACTGCCTCGGCCACCACGGGACCAACCCCCTCAGCACGGGCAAGGTCGTCGGGCGACGCCGCCAGCAGGGCATCGAGTGATGGCGCGACGAGGGCAATGGAGCCGGCCGTCACTTCCCCCACGTGCCGGATGCCGAGTGCATTGATGACCCGCGGCCATGGGCGCTCACGCGACGCGGAGATACCCGCCACCAGGTTCGCCGCGCTCTGGTCCTTGAATCCCTCAAGTGGGATGAGCTGCTCCGCAGTGATGTCGTAGATGTCGGCCACGTTGCCCACAAGGCCCACCTCGAATAACTTCGCGACGGTCTTGTCGCCGAGCCCCTCGATGTCCATGCACCCGCGCGATGCAAAGTGAATAACGCTCTGCACCACTTGATCGGGGCACGAACGGTTGGGGCACCGCCACATCACTTCATCCTCGGGCCGAACCAGCGTGGTGCCACATGACGGACACTCTGTGGGCAGGACGAACGGCACCTCGTCACCTGTGCGCCGCTGGGTGAGCGCCGACACCACCTGAGGGATCACGTCACCGGCGCGCTGCACCACCACCGTGTCACCAATGCGCAGGTCCTTGCGCGCGAGGTCGTCCTGGTTGTGCAGCGTGGCGTGCTGCACGGTGACCCCACCCACATGCACGGGCTCAAGTTCGGCCCACGGAATGATGGCTCCGGTGCGGCCGACGTTGATGTTGATGGCCTTCAGCAGCGTGGTCGCCGTGGTGGGGGCGAACTTGTACGCAATGGCCCAGCGGGGCGCGCGGGCCACCGCGCCCAGGCGGCGCTGCTGGTCGAGGGAGTTCACCTTCACCACCGCCCCATCGATGTCGTAGTCGATGTCGCCACGGCGTTTCTCCCACCGGGCGCACGCGGCAGCCGCTGCAGTGATGTCATCGACAACTTCGATGAGAGGGTTTACCGCGAACCCGGCGTCACCCAGCCATGTGAGCACATCGGTCTGGGCCTCAACGTGCAGGCCATCGCTGGCACCCACCGCGTAGAACCATGCCGACAGCGGCCGTTCCGCCGTGAGCCGTGGGTCGAGCTGTCGCAGGCTCCCGGCCGCAGCGTTGCGTGGGTTTGCGAATGTGGGCAGCCCCTCGGCCGCCCGGACCTCGTTGAACTGCGCAAAGGCCTCGAGCGGCAGGTACACCTCACCCCGCACCTCCACACGACGCGGCGGCGTGCCCGCCTGGGGCCGCAGCACCAGCGGCACAGACTGGATCGTGCGGATGTTGGCGGTCACGTCCTCGCCCACCGTGCCGTCGCCGCGCGTTGCCCCCACCACCAACTGGCCGTCCTCATAGGTGAGCGAGATCGCGAGCCCATCGATCTTGGGCTCCACGACAAACTGCACAGCGGCGCCGGCGAGCCCCTCCTGCGCCAGCACCGACGCCAGGCGGGTATTCCACTCGAGCAGTTCCTGCTCCCCCCGGGCGTTGGCCAGGCTCAGCATGGGCTGATCGTGGGAGTGCGACTTGAACCCCGCCGCGGGGCCGGCACCCACCCGTTGCGTGGGAGAGTCGGGGGTCACCAGGTCGGGGTGCGCGACCTCGATCGCCTCAAGCTCGCGCAGCCAGTCGTCATACACCGCATCATCGACTGCGGGATCGTCCAGCACGTAGTACTGGTGCGCGGCGTCACGGATGAGCCCACGCAGTTCGTCTGCACGCTGGGCGTCGCTCACGACCCGCCTCCCAGAAGCAGCGCGTCAAGTGCCGGGATGTCGTCCACCACGAAGTCAGGGTGCTCGGCATCGAGCGCGGCGCGATCGAAGAATCCCCACGTCACCCCGATCGTCGCAACGCCGGCAGCGTTGCCCGCGGCGATGTCAAACGGGGCATCACCCACGTAGCAGGCATCGCCGGGGAGGCCATTCAGGTGTTCGAGGGCCACACGCACCGGCTCCGGGCCGGGCTTGTGGGTTTTGCAGTCCTCCAGACCCACCACGTCATCCAGATACCGCGCGATCTCCGGCAGTGCATCGAACGCGAGATCGGCGGTTGGACGGCTCTTCGACGTGACGATGCCGATGCGGCATCCGGCCTCATGCAGGCGCCTCAGCACATCGTCCATACCCGGGTATGACGCGATGAGCTCGGCGGTGTGGGCGTGGTTCCAGGATCGCTGCGCTGCCAGCAGTGCGTCGGCATGCTCGTCGGAGAATGCCCGCATCTGGTCGATGAGCGGCCGGCCGACGTTCGCCGTCAGTTCATCATCGGACAGATCAAGCCCCAGCACGGTGCGCACGGCATGCCGGTGCGACTCACGGATGAGCGCCACGGTGTCCACCACCGTGCCATCGAGGTCGAACAGGACCGTGCCGAACCGCGGTGGCATGGCCTCAGCGCACTCCGGCGTCGTCGAGGAGCCCGTCGATCTCCCAGCGCTCCATCTCGTCCATCCCATCGATGTCGGTGAGGTCAAAGTGCAGGGGCGTCACCGATACCAGGCCATCGTCAATGGCCGAGAGGTCGGTACCGGGCTGCCGGTCATGACTCATGGGCTCGCCGTAGATGCGGTAGTGCTTCTTCGATCCGGATTCACCCTCGAGCGTGAGGGTGTCGTCATACACGCGCCGCCCCAAGCGCGTCACCTTCGCACCCGTGATCTCCGCAGGCGATATGCCGGGCCCATTCACGTTGAAGATGACGTGGCGCGGAAACCGCCGCTGGCACGCAAACGGCACCAACTTGGCGGCAAACGCGGTGACGGCGGAGAAGTCATACGCAAGCCCTGGGCCACTCCCCCCACCAAGCGCGTCCTGGCTCACGGCAATCGCGGGAATGCCGAGCATCACGCCTTCAAGCGCGGCAGCAACGGTGCCTGAGTACGTCACGTCGTCGCCGAGGTTCAGCCCGAGGTTGGCCCCGCTCACCACGACATCGGGTGGAGCGCCGATGAGCCCGAGCGCCCCGAGCCGCACGCAGTCAACGGGCGTACCGCTGATGGCGAAGGCCTTCGTACCATCTCCGATCTCCACCTGGTCCACCACAAGAGGATCGTGAATGGTGATGCCGCGACCGATTGCGCTGCGATTGGTATCCGGCGCGATCACGAATACCTCGCCGAGCGAATCCACGGCCTGCTTCAGCGCGAGGAGTCCCGGAGCATCCACGCCGTCGTCGTTGGTCACGAGAATCCTCACTGGTCACCGATGGTAGCCACCGGCGCGGAGTGCCCTCCGTCGAAACGACGCCATGGATGCCCCCCAACATGAGCCACGGGGGCGGAGTGTCCCCGTCGGGAAGACGAAACGACGCCATGGCCATCAGGGCAACGCCCTGGTTGCCTCGCGCTTCCGATTCGCGACCGACGGGGACACTGCGCGCCCGCGGCGTCCAGACGGAGCGAGCACGACCCGAGAAGCACCGAGGAGCACCGACCCCCAAATGTCCAACATGAGCCACGGGGGCGGAGTGTCCCCGTCGGGAAGACGAAACGACGCCAT
>JBMOGE010000100.1:0-4698 GCA_049318525.1 Miltoncostaeaceae bacterium | reverse complement strand
AACGCGGCATCGCGAAGCGAGTCCACGCGCTGAGCACCCTGCCCGGGAAATACCAACGCAATCGTCGGGGGGCACGACGAATCGGTGATACCTGCGGACGATCCCGAAGACCACACATCGGCTCTCTCCAGAAGCGCGTCCCGGGCAGATGGGGCATCCGCAAACACCCCGGCCCAACGAAGGGGCCCGACGGCGGACAGCACCGCGGCACGTGCCACCTCGCGCAGTACCGCCCCCGGTGCATCGAGGGCCGCAGCTAACGCTCGTGCGCGACCCGGGGCATCCTCCAATCGGTGCACCCCGATGGCGATGATCTCCGCTGGCCAGGCGCGGGCACCGGGAACACCGGGGACGTCATGCTGCTCAAGGACCAGATGGGTATTTGTGCCACCGAACCCAAATGCACTTACTGCAGCCCGACGGGGAGAGTCGGCAGACCACGGCGCAGACGCATCACGAAGCTCGAGCGACGAACCGGACTCCACGATCGAATCGAGGGGATGGTCCACCCCGGGCTGCCCGGGCAGCACCCGGTGGTGCAGAGAGAGCGCGGCCTTGACAATTCCCAGCGCGCCGGCGGCGGCTTTTGTATGCCCGACGAGCGCTTTGACGGATCCGATCGCGCACGGAACCGCCCCATCCTCGCTGCCCGCTTCTTCGCGAACTCCGCGAATCGTTTCGACCTCGGTGCGGTCGCCCACAACCGTGCCGGTCCCGTGAGCCTCGTAGAACCCCACGCTCCGGGGGTCTATCCCCGAAGACTCATACGCGCGGTGGAGAGCGCGACGCTGCCCAGTACTTCGCGGTGCAGTAAGGCCCGCCCCCCGGCCATCCGACGAACTGCCGCTCCCGCGGATCACCGCGTACACGCGATCGCCATCCCGCTCGGCGTCCGTCAGGCGCTTCAGAAGAAGGATGGACACTGCCTCGCCAATCACAATGCCGTCAGCGGCCTGGTCGAACACACGGGCGCGATCGCCCGGGGACAGCGCATGCGAGGCCGCAAAGCTCATGAAGGCCCGTGGGCTCATGGCCGTGTCGGCACCTCCGGTGACGACCATATCCGTCCGCCCCGACTCTAACTCGCGGATGGCAGCCTCGACGGCGGCCAGTGACGACGCACAGGCCGAATCAACCGTGTGGTTCGGGCCGCCGAAGTCGAATCGGTTGGCGATGCGACCCGCGGCCACGTTGCTGAGAAACCCCGGGAATGACTCCTCGGTCCATGTGGGAAGGCGATCCCAGGCACGGGAATCGGGCTGCGCCCAGATGCTGCCGAGCATTGCCCGGGTGGCGTAGCCGTCCGACAGGTCGCCGGTGCCTGACGACATTCCAAGGATCACCGCAACACGGGAGCGATCAATGCGCGCCTCATCAATTCCCGCATCTGCGAAGGCCCTCCGGGTGGCCACAAGCGCCAGCAACTGATTAGCCTCGATGTGGGGGAGTGCCGAAGGTGGCGTTCCAAACCGAACGGGATCGAACGGCACCGGATCGATGAACCCTCCGTGGATCGCGATCGTGGGGTCCGGAGCCCCCGGGTCGGGATCGCGCAGGCGCTCCGGGTCGAAGCGGCATGCCGGGATGGGGCGGGTGGCCACTCGTCCATCCAGCACGCCGCGCCAGAAACCGGCCACATCCCCGGCCCCCGGCGCGATGACCGCCATGCCGACGATCGCCACCGGCACATTCAGCCGGGGGCGTGTACGGGACCCGGCGGAGGTGATGCGCCCGTTGAGGCGTGCCCGGCCACCGGCCACCACATCATCGTGCAAGCTGGAAAGGGTGACCACCTCATCCCGCAGGGTCGCGGCATCACCGAGCATGAACATCCCGTCCTGCATCTGCCGGTCAAGGTCGACCTGCACCACGTGATCGCCCTCGTGAACCTCCCCCCGACTCGCAATTCGCAAGCGTCCAAGGGTCAGGGCCTCCAGCGTTTCCGCACGGGCATCGACGGACACATCGCGTGCCCGCGATTGGAACTCCAAGACAAAGGGGGTTTCAGCCACCCGGGTCGCGTGCCCCGGTGCCGTCATCAGCTCGCGGGTGCCCCGACACTCGATGGCTGTGCGCTGAAACACCTCCGGGATGGCTCCCGATGCCACAGCCTCACGAGTGAACAGATACGCCGTGCCCATCAGCAGCCCGACATCCACCCGGTCCGCGACGTTGCCGAGTGCCACCGCGGCAATCGCCATGGCAGACGCCGCGGTAACGGCGTTGTGGATTCCTCCCGCCAACAGCACCTGGGCGCGCTCACCGGGCGCCGCAGTAAGAAGTACCGCAAGCTTGCTGAGCACCATCTCCCACAGTGGACCCGAGGGAAGGGGCCCCACGTGACCACCGCACTCGCGTCCCTCAAGAACGATGCGGCGGACGCCGGCTCCCCACTGCGCGACGAGCATTCCGGATGTCGGAATGTGGGCGAACACGGCGATGCCCTGACCCTCGAGGTCGGCCACCTGCTCCGGCCGTGCGCCCGCCACCACGGCTAAGCGCGGGGCGGCACGCACAACGGCATCCCGCTGAGGGCCATACACCTCCGGGGGTGCGAAACCGAGCAGACCAACACCCCACGCATGTCCGACGAGTTGCTCCCGGGTCTCCTGGAGAACGGCGTCAGCCCGATCGCCCGACATCAGCGCGAGGGCGATCACCGGCATTGCGCCCGCGACAGCGACATCGGCCGCGAACGCTGGAATATCACTCACCCGGGTCATCGGCCCCTGTACGAGGGGGAGTTGGCAACCCATGGCCTCGGCGAGCGGGGCATCAGGTGACAGCCAGCCAGCGGCGGTCCGGGGCCACGCCTCATCATCGGCGACGTTGCGAATGGCGCTCACTGCGCGGCCAACTGGCTGGTCGGCCCATCTGCCAGCGACACCGATACCAATACCGAGTGGCCAGGCAGCAGCGATTCCGAAGGACAGCCCATCCACCATGCCCCGGTAATCGGCGGAGGGCTCGGAGTCGTGTGCGCAGACATCCGCCACGGCGGTGACCTCCCGCGCCGATGCAAGCGTCCCGCGTACCAGCAGGCGAACGCGTGCCCCGTCCGGACCCACTGCGCGGGCGTCGGCGGCGTCAGCCCCGATCACCGCTGGCCCGGCCACGGCGAGCGGCGATCCCTCTACCAATACCAGCTCATCGCGCATGACGATCCCGCTCGCGCCCAGAACGAACAGTCCGGCAGCCACGCCCGGGCCGATGGCACCCATGCACCAGATGTCAACGATTCCCATGCCCCTGGCCTGCTGCAGCAACATCGCGGTACTGGATCTGCCGATGGGGCCGCCGCTCTCCTCGCCCCGAACCACGACCGTCTCGCCAACCGCCACCCCCAGTTGATGGAGGCGATCCGTGTCGGTGACCTCCAGGACGGGCTGGGCGCCGACGGCCGCGATTCGGGTGCGTACGGCCGTCCAGTCCTGCACCGGGTGCGCCCAGCAATCAGCCACCACCACAGTCGCTTGGCGCGTGAGACACAGGTCGCCCAAAGCGTCGATCACCTCGGGAAGGTCGACCATCCGGGACCTCAGTACACACGGGCAGCCCTCGGCGGCGATGATGCTGAGGAACTCCCGAACGGTCTGTTGGCCCCCATGCACGACATCGATGCCCGGGACCCCACCGGCCCGGGCAGTTGAGATCACCCAGTGCCCCGGTGCCCGATCACTATCTGCCCCTGGTCGTAACGCAATGATGACGGGGGTCCTCATACGGCAGCCCGAGCGCGCAAAGCGAGCTCCTCAATGAGAAACCGGGTGGCATCCGCGACCCCATCCTCACCCCGCATACGCGATGCGAGGGCGCCGGCACGCTGAGCAAATACAGGGTTATTCACCGCCTTTCGCACGGCCCGGGTCAGCCGGGCCTGAGTGAGGCGACGTATTGGAATGCTCTCGGGAGCCACACCGAGCGCCACTGCCCGGCGCCCCCAATACGGCTGATCAAGGCAGAACGGCACCACCACCTGCGGGACCCCCGCCCGGAAAGCGGCTCCAGCTGAGCCAGCCCCGCCGTGGTGCACGAACGCGGCCGCTCGGGAGAGGATCCACTCGTGAGGAAGACGGTCGACCACCAGCACATCGTCACCCGTGACAACTGCGGCATCAAATGCGCCCCATCCCGCGAGGAGCAGTACCCGACGACCGGCGGCACGAATGGACTGTGCAACCGTGTGCGCGAGCCCCGCAGGATCGTCAGCCACCACGCTTGAGAAACCTGCCACCACGGGCGGTGCACCAGCAGCGAGGAAGGCCACCACATCGTCAGGTGGCTGCCAGCCAGTTGGTGGCGTGGTTCGCCAGTATCCGGTAACCCGCGCTGTGGATGGCCAATCTGGCGGGCTCGATACCACGGCGGGGCTCACGCCCACAACCGTCGGCAGTGAACGCACCTGTCGTAGGTCCTTGATGGCCCCGGGCGACACATATCCCCTCTGTGAGAGCACGGCCGCCGTGGCCGCACGCATCGATCGTGACCCCAAAAGGTTGAGCCCATCCACGACGAAATGGCCGGTCCGGCGTCCGGGGCCCCCGAGCCGGTCCCAGCCTGGCTGCCAGAGCGGGGGCAGGGACGAAGTTGGGAGCGACGGGAAGATGGACGCCACCCCTACAGGGATTTTGAGGGAGGCCGCGTACGACGAGATCCACGTCATGGTGTAATCGCACACCAACGCGTCGGCGTCGCCAG
>JBMOGE010000099.1:0-4865 GCA_049318525.1 Miltoncostaeaceae bacterium | reverse complement strand
AGCAGGCATTCATGTGCCAGAACATGAACATCGCCATGCAGACCATGGGCCTTGGCGGCTGGACCTACACCGGGTTCATTTCGTCGTATGTGCTCGGTGCCATGGACGTTGAGGGCCTCGGGTTCCGCCACGTGCAGCCCAAGGAGGGTCCGCTCGTTCCCGTGGGTCGTGACGGTGCGTTCGAGGCGCTCTGCCCCCCGTACCACGCGTCAATGTCCGACGCGGTGGATGCATTTCTCGAGCAGAAGTGGGGCCAGTACGAGAACCACATCCCCAAGGCGATCAACGGGGCCGAGGCGATCGTGGCCAGCATTCCGCGACCCACCGCCGAGACCATCGAGATCGTCAAGGACTTCTGCGAGTACGTGTACGAGGCCTACGGCCGCTTCCCGGCCAACCTCGACCCGATGTACCAGCGCCTGGCGTGTCAGGTGCAACACATCGACACCGACTTCTACGACGAGCACTACCCGCCCGGGGCCTACACCGACCAGCACACCGAGCACTTCCGCCGCTGGCACCCCGAGCAGTGCGACGAGCACGGAAAGCCGCCCCGCCGCACCGACGCCTAGTAGCCGCCGCCGACCTCGGCCACCAACTCCTCGATGTAGGCAATGGTCCGGGGCTCGTCGGCCGCTGTGGTGATGTGGACTGCCTCGGTCCAGCCCTGCCCCATTGGGAGTTCATCTCGCGCGCATCGGCGGGCACCGGACTCTTTCCACCACGTAACGACCACTCGCTCTATTGCCTGTGCGTCCCGGCCCACCGGGATTGCCCACGTTCCAACAACCTCCCAACCGAGATCCAGCCATCCGTTGATCCGCTTCGATGGATCGGACCCCGTAATCCCCACCTTCAGGTAGGGGCCAGTGTCATGACGGATGAGGTAGACGGTCCCCGGGGATGATGGGTCGAAGCCCGGCTTGGCACAGCCTGGACACCCGAACCACGTCACCTGCGACGGCACTGGCTGCCACTCGTATCCGCATTGCAGGCACCGGGCGGCGTGTCTGATGACCGCCCATATCGGCTCGTCGCCGATCCACTCAATACGACGTGCAGCGGCGCGTCGTTTCCACTCTTCCTGCTTGCGGCGCTGTGTGCAGGATGGGCACAGCGCCGTCCCCGCAGTCGCCCTAGATGGGAGCAGGCCCCACTCATGTCCGCACGGGATGCACCTTGCTAGGTGTTTCGTACTGGAGCGGACGGGCGCGTCGCCGATCCATTCGATACCCACCGCCATAGCGCGGCGGTTCCACTCCTCACGCGCCACGGGGGTATTTGGGGCACACCCCGGACAGCCCTCGCCTGAGCTCACGCCAACTGGCCGCGCTTCCCACTCATAGCCGCACGTCAGGCAGCGCGCCGCATGCTTTGTGTCTCCCAACACCGGCTCATCACCAATCCATTGGATACCCACAGCCATCGCTCGACGGTCCCACTCCTCCCGGCCTAAGCGGCGCTCGTCATTTGCGCACGTCTGGCACCCATTCCCCTTGGCGATGACTCCCGGCCATGCGTTGTACTCATGCCCAGCGTTTAGACAGCGAGCGGCGTGCCGGTCTCGCTGGCGCACAGGCTCATCGCCAATCCACTCGATGCCAGCCGCAGCTGCACGCTCCGCCCACTGCTCTTGGCTGATCCTGGCGAGGCCGACGCATGCGGGGCATCCGCTTCCCCGGTACACATCTGATGGGCGCGTTTCCCACTCATATCCGCACTCCAGACAGCGGGCGGCATGCTTCGTGAGTGCAAAGAGCGTCTCGTCACCGATCCATTCGAGGCCGACATCGCTGGCACGGCGATCCCATTCCTCCCGCGATACTCCGGTTCCTCCGAGAACCCTCCCTGAACACGCGGGGCAGCCGTGCCCACGCGTGACGTCCTTCGGGAGCACCATCCACACGTGGTCGCACTTCATGCACCGGGCGGCGTGCTTGTACATCGAGAGGACCGGGTCGTCACCAACCCAGGCGACTCCCACCGCATCGGCCCGGCGGTCCCACTCTTCGGGGTCCACCCGCCGAGCAATCCCGGCGCACTTCCGGCACCCGTTGCCCTTGGTGACGCTGTTGGGCTCCACATCCCACTGACGGCCGCATGTGATGCAGCGGGCGGGGTGCTTCATGCCAGATCTGGTTGGCCTACCCCCCACCCACTCGATGCCAACGGCAGCAGCGCGGCGGTCCCACTCCTCACGGGTTACTCGCGGCGGCATACCGGGAGCCTAGGACCAGCGGCGTGATGAGGCTTTGAGTAGCTCACCGCTGAGGTGCCATGGGCGACGCTGGCCCGCGCACGCCAACGCGCAGTCACTGCAGCAGCACCGCGGTGGCATCCCGGGGGTGCTTCACGAAACCGAGCGGTGAACCGGACTGGGGGGTCGGGCTGGCGCTACCTGGCGGTGCGGCGGCTGGCCAGCGACGACAGGCCAGCGAGTACCAGGTCACCGGCGCGCTTCGACACCGGCTTGTGGAACTGGACGACCTGGGCACGCAGGCCGGCGATGGAACGGCGCATCTGGTCGCCGTCGGCGCGCAGCCTGGCGTTCTCGTCACCCAGGCGGGCAACCTCGGCCTTGAGCGCGGTGATCTCCTCGCCACCGCCACGCCCGCTGACGATCGCCTGCACGGCAACTGTTTCGATCAGCGTGCGCTGCGACCCCACGGGGCCCACGGTCTCGCCGACGAGGCGGCCTGAGCTGAGGTAGCGCCACACAGTGCGCTCGGACACGCCGAGGGCCTCGGAGGCCTCGGCAACGGTCATGTGCATGGTGTTCTCCATGCCCGGGGCGTTCGACGCCACGCGGGGGAACACCTGCCGTGCGGGGGCCGCGAGGGCCCCCGCACGAATGGATGCTTGCTAGCCCTTGCGCTGGATCAGCATGTTCCAGACGCCGCGCTGCACAACCTTGTCGTCCTGGTTCAGTACCTCGACCTCGTACTTGCACCAGCCGGCCTTCGGGTTCTTCTCGTTCTCGGACTTCTCGCCGATGGTGCGCTTCACGCGGATGGTGTCGCCGATGAACACCGGTGCGCGGAACTGCCACGTGTCGAGACCGACGAATGCGGCGGTCGCGATCTTCGGCTCCATCTTCTCCACCTGCAGGCCGGTGGCGATAGACGTCACGAGCATGCCGTGGGCGACGCGCTGGCCGAAGACAGAGTCCTTGGCGCCAACCTCGTCGATGTGGAACCAGTTGAAGTCACCGGAAACGCCGCAGAAGTTGACGACGTCGGCCTCAGTGACCGTACGACGCAGCGACTCCGCGCTGTCCCCCGCATTCAGCTCCTCCCAGAAAAGACGCTCAGCCACAAGAACTCCTTGCAAATCGTTGGGGCGCCCGATTCACGAGCGCCAAAGGCGGGCGGGAGCATAACGGGGGAACACGACCGCCGGGCGGCTGGTCTGTCGTATGCGGGGTTTAGAGTCGAATGACTCCTCACTCACCAGCCATCTGCGGAAGGACTGCACGCATGAAGGGAATCGTCTTCGAGGGCAACGGAAAGATGACGGTTGAGACCGTCCCCGACCCCACGATCCTTGAGCCGGGCGACGCAATCGTCCGGGTCACCAAGGCCGGCATCTGCGGATCCGACCTCCACATCCTCAACCACGGCGAGGCATTTGGCTTTGACCACGGCTGCCGCATCGGGCACGAGTTCGTGGGTGTGGTTGAAGAGGTCGGTGCCGACGTCCGCGGCATCAAGGTGGGCGACAAGGTGTGCGCCCCCTTCTGGATCTCGTGTGGTGAGTGCTACTTCTGCAAGAAGGGGCTCCAGACCTCATGCATCAACGGCGGCTGCTTCGGCTTCCAGGCCTTCTGGCCCGGTGAGGGTGCCGTGCAGGGTGGCCAGTCGCAGTTCGTGCGGGTGCCCATGGCAGACGGCACGCTCGACAAGATCCCCGAATCGCTCGCGGCCGACTCGCACGACCACAAGGTCCTTCCGATGACCGACGTGTTCCCCACCGCCTTCCACGCGGTGCACTGCGCCGACGTGCAGCCCGGCGACAACGTCGTGATCGTTGGCGACGGCGCCGTGGGCCTCCTGGCCGCCCATGCGTCGCAGCTGTTCGAGCCGAAGTCGGTGATCCTGTGCGGTCACCATCCGGACCGGCTTGAGATCGGCGCGCACCTCGGTGCCACGCACACGGTCGACACCAAGGCCGGTGGCGCCGAGGACACCATCGACGAGCTCACCGACGGCCTCGGTGCCGACCGCATCATCCTGGCCATCTCGAGCCCCGAGACCATGCGCTTCGCCATGGAGCAGATCCAGCCGGGCGGCACCATCTCGTGGGTCGGCATGGAGGTCTTCCTGGGCGCACCGGACATCCCGTGGGATCAGGCCTTCATGAAGAACGCCACCATCAGGGGTGGCGTCGCACCGGTGAAGCACTACCTTCCGGAGCTATGGCCCCTGCTCGAGTCGGGTCGCCTTGACCCGTCGCCGGTGTTCACGCACGACCTGCCGCTGTCTCAGGGCACCGAGGGCTACGCAGTGATGGCGTCCCGCGAGGAGGGCTCCGTGAAGGTCGCCCTCAGCCCCGACGCCTGAGCCAACCGCTTTACCGAAGCACGTCTCTGGCCGTTCCGGCACCGCACTGAGGGAGAGTGCGGTGCCGGGGCACGCCTCTGGCCGTCTCCGCGCAGCGCCGAGAGGGATTGCGGTGTCGGGACACGCCTGGCCCGTGATCAGCATTTGCGGAACCGCCGCAAATTCGGGATCACACCAGGCTACGTCCCGCCACCGCAATCCCTCCTCGGCGCTCTGGTGGTTACTGATTGCAAGATGCTTGAGCCCCCGGTGCCCTGTTCGTGGGTGGGACGTAGCCTGGCGTGATCCTGCAGGTGCGGCCCCCGC
>JBMOGE010000098.1:0-4935 GCA_049318525.1 Miltoncostaeaceae bacterium | reverse complement strand
TGGCGCAGCCCCCATGGCCGCGTCATCCATCACCATCACCCCCGCCCGTGCAAAGCAGTTGATATTCAGCAAGCCCTACCTGCAGGCAAACCTCGCAGTGGTCACAAAGAAGGGCAGCGGCGTGGCGCAGGGAGGGAGTCTCGCCAACCTCACGGTGGGCGCGCTCAAGGGCAGCACCTCCACCACGTACCTCGCTGCGCTTCCGGACGTGACCGACATCGCCTTCCCCACCCAGCAGGCTTCGTACAAGGCGCTCCTGCGTGGCCAGATCGATGCGGTGGTGGGCGACTACGCGCAGTCGTCCTGGTACGTGCAGCACAACGCCGGCGCGTTCAGCCTGGCTGCCACCCTCCCCGGGACGGGCCAACTCGCCTACGCCTTCACCAAAACGCAGACGGCGCTGCGCGATGCATTCAACTCGGGACTGGCCATCATCAAGCGCAACGGCACTTACGCGCGCCTGGTCAAGAAGTGGCTCCCCTAGGTATCAGCTGCCCCCGACGGGTCAGCGCCCGGTGAGCGCCGCGAGGGTCGTGCGTACGACCCTCTCATAGGCCGGGCCGCCCGCAGGCAGCAGCGCCCCGGCCACAGTGGCCAGGTCTGGATGCCCGGATGCCACCCCACCCCAGTCGGCAAGGGCAGTGTGTGCGCGTGCGGCCACAACGGGCATGGCCGCCGCAAGAACGCGTGCCCGCGCAGCAACCGGTACAGGCAGCACGAACACCAGACGCGCACCGGCCGGAACAGCGCGCGCCAGCCGGGCCAGCCCCGCGGCGGTGGTCACCTGATCGGTGCCGATCGACACAACGACCTGCGGTACCGCCGTGCTCGCCGCGATGACCCGCGCAGCAGCCGCCATTCCCAGACCATCTGCTGACTCTTCGGTCCAGCCCGGCCCGAGCAGGCCGGCTACACGTGCCGCTGCCGGGGCCACCGATGAGTCACCCACCAGCAGCCCGGGGGCACTGGTGACCGGGGACGCCACCGCAGGGGTCGGCCCGGGCGCGAACGCAACGGTGGCCACGAGGGCGAGGGCGGCGGCGGACCCGGTGATCGCGACGATCGAACGTCCACCACGGCCCGCAGGCAGGAATACCCGAAAGCCCCGGCGGCGGATGGGCATCTCGACGTAGCGATACGACAGGGCGGCGACCGCGACGATCACACCCACCTGCAGCGCGGCCAACCACCAGCCGGACACCCCGACCCCATGATCCGGTGACAGAAGCACGATGACGGGCAGGTGCCACAGGTAGATGCCGTAACTGCGCGCACCGATCCACACGAGGGGCGCGAGCGCAAATAGCCGACCAGTGGCGGTGGACTGGTTCGCCGTTGCCATAAGCAGCGCACCTGAAATGAGGGCCACGATAAGGAACCCTCCCCGGTACAGCGCGCCGCCACTCTGCGACAGGCCCATGCCCACACCCACGACCGCCACGAGCGCAGCAGCCCCGGCCACCTCCAGAGCAAGCCACTTGACCCGGCCAGGGCGCCACGCCACCACGCGGGCGGGAGGCAGCGCCACCGCGAGAGCAATACCCACAAGCAGGGCCACCGCCCGGGTATCGGTGCCGTAGTAGATGCGGGTCACATCCCCACCCGAGTTGAACAGCGCCCAAGCCAGTACGCACGACCCGGCGGCGCCCAGCACCACCCCTCCCAGCAGGGCCCCGCGACGAATGCCCACCAGCACGATGGCCCCGGCCAGTACCAATGGCCACACCAGATAGAACTGCTCCTCGAGCGCCAGCGACCACATGTGCTCAAGCACGCCCGATCGCCCAAGCGGATCGGCGGGGTCGAAGTGCACGGCCGCCTCGTACCAGTTGGCCGCATACCCGAGGCTCGCCGCAAACATGGTGCGTGTACGACGCACCAGCGACCAATCCACCAGGGCCATCCACACAACGACGCCGGCCAGCATCACCACCAGCGCAGGCACCAGTCGGCGGATGCGGCGCATCCAGAACGCACCGAGGCGGATGCGACCAGTGCCATCGGCTTCGGCCACGAGTAGCGCGGTGATCAGGTAACCGCTGATCACCAGGAAGAGGTCAACGCCCAGATAGCCACCAACAAGCCCCGTGGCGGGCAGGTGAAACATCACCACCCCGGCAACCGCCAGCGCCCGCAGGCCGTCGATTCCCGGCATACGGGGGATCCCCGCCGGGCGTGTGGTGGAGGGGCCGGACATGCAAATGAGGGTAGCCACACCGGACCCAAAGGCGGGGCCACCGCAGGCATGGCCGGTAAACTGACGGCGTCTCGTTTTCGTCCCCGGAGATCCCCGTGCCCCGCCTTCGCCGCCTCCTCGTGCCCATCCTTGCGCTTACAGCGGTCACAGCGCTTCCTGCAGTGGGGGTGGCGGTGATCGAAGACCCCACGAGGTCGGACCCCGGCCCGGGAAGCGTCCTCAGCGACCTATTGAGCAGCCGTACCGAGATCAATGGCCTCAATAACGCCAACGTGATCTCCGGGCAGGCAACCGTGCTCACCACACCCCCGAACATCAAGCCGTCCTTTACGTCGGCCACGGTGACCAATCGAATGTCCATCCTGTACGCCACCGACCCGTCAGTGCGCGACATCCTCGCTGGATCGTCACAGATGCCGGGCCTGCCCTGGCTGTTCCGCCAGGAGCCCTCCAACTCCGGACCCGGTGCCCAGTTGGGCGTTGGCAATTCCCAGCGTATGACGAAGTTGAATGGGGCGAGTCTGGCCAAGATGACGGTCACCAAGATGGTTAGCGCCCTCATGAAGGGAGTGGACAGAATCTGCGTCACGCCCGCCGGAATCAACACGTGCCCTGCCCACCTCCTGGCCGTTGACGAAATCGGTGCTGCGTTCGGTCGACCCGAGGGCGACCTGTACTTGAACGCGCCTGGTTTCAGGCTCGAACTTGCCATGAAAATACTGGCCAGAACCCAGTCGCCCTGGGGTGGGAGCTATGCCAGCCGCATCCACTTCTATCTTGCGCCGGGTGTCTCCACCGCCATCGCGGCCGGACGTGGCCCGGCGCATAACCGCGGCGCCGACGGTAAGGTGAAGTGGCCCGACTATTCGTCCGTGATCGATGCATTTACCACTGCGGGGGGCGTCTGGCTTGAGATGTACCACTACCCCACGCGCGGCTCGGCACGCACGCCCTTCACGAGCACCGAATGGAGGACTGTGCCCACGGCCGTCGCCGCATTCATGGCCGAACGTGGTATCGAGCACCCGCTGCAGTCGCTGCACTTCGTGATGACAGAGACCGCCGGCAATGATCTTGTGAGCAGTGGCCAGTGTCTTGCGGAGCGCGTGGCTGGTGATTCGAAGGAGCACGCAAATCGGGTCGGCGCATCGGCGACATCAATCGATTTCCCGGCGTGTGGACCACGCGTGAATGTCTGCATATCGTCGCGTGCATCCAACGAGCGTCATTCAGAGATGTCGATGGGGGGACCCGGGAGCTTCCCGAAGATGACACCTGCCATGAATAATGTCATCATTGGCGCTGCCAATCAGATCTTTCCTGTGGACTCCGGCATTCAGGAGTTCCCTGTTCAGCAGGCCAGTCCATCGGGAATGGCCTGCCAGTGGCAGCGCGCGCAGACCGGTGACGTCAACCTGCGCATCCTGATGAACGGCCCCGCCGCATTCCGCGCCACCGGAACCGAGGCCATTGTCTTCGGACAGTTGTTCCGCCAGTTCTTCATCGTCGCCTAGCGCCACCACACGAAACACCCCCCGCCCCGCGCTGATTGCGGGGGGTGTCCCTGCAGCACCGCTGGCCTGCGTTGCCCGTGGGAGTTCCGGTACCTTCAGACACGTGAAGTCAACCCGGCAATTCGTCGCGGGTATTGCGTTGGCGGCGCTGGCGCTTGCCCCCACGGCGCTCGCAACCACGGCCCAGGTACAGGACTGGGGCCTCGCCACAGATCCGATGGCCACCAATGGCAGGTTGGTGAATGTGCTCACCGCACCCGGGCATGCCCCGTCGCTGGTGCGCATACCGGTGAACCGTCGGATCGCAATCCTCTACGACACCGACGAAGGCGTGGCGGCCACGCTCGGCCCGTCGGTCACCATGAGGTTTCTCCCCTGGATCTTTCGTCAGGAGCCATCGTCGTCGGAGGGCCGTGCGGCACTCGCCGACAACTCAACGCAGCGCATCACCAAGGTGAATGCCGACGACCTGGCGCGTGAGCCGAGCGCCGCGGCCATGGCCGACACCCTGCGGGCCGCGGTTGACAAGAAGTGCACCACGCCCGCCGGCTTCAATACGTGCGGCGCACACATGGCGAGCCTGGATGAGCTCACCCAGACCTACGCACAGCCGCCGTGGAGCACACGGCCCGACCCAGCCAATCCCGGCGTGCGGCTGGCTGTGGCCATGCGCATGCTTCAGCGCATTCCATCGCCCTGGGGTGGGTCGTATGCCAGCCGCATCCACATCTACGTCTCACCCGGAATGTCCACATCCATTGCCGCCGGCCGTGGGCCATTCCGCACCAAGGGACGCGACGGCAAGAACCACTTCCGCAACTACAGCTGGGCCATGCAGGCCCTCAGTCGCGGCGCTGATGCCTGGCTTGAGATGTATCACTTCAAGAACAACGCCACGAAGACCGCATTCACCCCGCGGGAGTGGCGGGATGTGCCGACAGCGATGGCCACCTTCATGCGCGAGCGCAGCCCCAAGACCAATCCCCTCAACAAGTTGCACTTCATGGTGGCGGGGGTGGGCCCCACCGAAGGCTGCGCGGTGCTGCTACCGGGGGTGGATACCAACATCACGCGCACGGCCCGCGCGGCGATCACGGTCATCCCCACGCCGGAGCCGGTCGAGGTGATCCCCGATTCCGGCTCACCGATGTCATGCCTGTGGAAGCGCATGCAGGCGGGTCCGGTGAACCAGCGCATCACCGCCAACGGAGTGGGCACCCACCG
>JBMOGE010000097.1:0-5064 GCA_049318525.1 Miltoncostaeaceae bacterium | reverse complement strand
ACCCACCCATATTTGAGGCCCATTGCGAGGCTCAGCACCAACTGGATAAGGAAGCCGCCGGCGACGAAGGCAACGGCACGCCGTGCGAGCGCCAGGATTCCCGCATGCACTGCGAAGGCGACAGCGATTGCGAGCACGGCGGGCACCACCAGGTACAGCGCACCCTCGTGGGCATTCAGCGCCAGTGATGCGAGAACGCCAGCGCCTGCTGTGGCAACCCAGGACTTTCTCATCAGCAGCGCAATCGCGAGAAGGGCGTACGCAATTGCAACTTCCTGCGTGTAGTCGTCGGCGAGCTCGAGCAGCAGAGGCGCCGAGCACATCATCGCGATGCCTCCTGCGTAGGCAACCCAGCGACCCCCAACCCGCCGCAACGCAAGGGCGACTCCACCCCCGCACATCATGAGCACACCCCACCGGATTACCCGGTATGCCTGATCACCGAAGAGGTCGTATGCCCAGGTCTGCGGCCAGAGCGCGGCAACGCGGGTCGAGTAGTACGTCCGTCCGAACCGGGCAAGGGTGGTGCCGTAGTCGTGGATGTATCCGGTGTAGAACCAGGAATCGAGACCGCCGACGTCTCCATACATGAGGGCGCCGCCCCCGGCGATGAACAGGGCGACTATCGCCAGCGCTGCAACCCCGGCCAGATCGAGGCCGGCATTTGCCCTGGGCCGGTTGCACCCCGATTCGGCTTTTCGGGAGATGCCTCGATCACGGTCACTCATGGTCACATCTCCCCTCCCGCCGTTCGCCGTCCCGGGCCATCGCGCGGACTAACCTCAGCACGGATGCTCTGGGGATGCATGCGCGATCGATTTGATCCACTGCCAGTGTGATCGTGGCGGGACGGGCAACCACACCACTGAGCCGGGATGAATGCGAATGGCGACGAGAGTACAGCAGGCCATCTTGCCAGGGGGCGGAATCTGCTGGCCGCTGGCTGGTCACGGACTGCCATCGGTTGGATTGACCCGCACCTTTCCTGTGAGGGCGTCGGCAATGAGGAGTTCCGCGTCAGCAGTGTGCCGAACCGTCAGTACCATGAAACCACCCGCCACTGGAGCCTAACTTGGGTCACGACGTTGAGCGATCTCGCGCGACCACCGGCGCGAGGAGCGGTTCGACGACAATGAACAAGTCTGATCTGATGATTCCTTTCAACCGTGCCACCCTTGCCCCGGGTCAGATCGGCCGTGTGACAGACGCGTTCACCTCGGGGCATGTTGCGGGTGATGGGCCGTTCTCTGCGTCTGCCGCCCGTCAATTGAGCGATCTCTCGGGTGGAGGGCGTTTGTTCCTCACGCCGTCATGTACCGACGCGCTCGAGATGTGCGCGCTGCTCACCGGCGTCGGACCGGGCGATGAGATCATCGTGCCGTCCTACACGTTCGTGTCCACCGCGAATGCATTTGCGCTATTCGGTGCGACCCCGGTGTTCGCCGATGCCGACCCGAGCACGCTCAATATCGACCCTGAGTCGGTGGCATCGCTCATATCCGAGCGCACCCGGGCGATCGTCGTGGTGCACTACGCGGGCATCGCATGCGATATGGATGCTCTCTGCCGTATCGCGGCTGAACACGGCGTACACCTCATTGAGGACAATGCCCACGGCCTCTTCGGCTCGTATCGAGGCCGACCGCTTGGTTCGTTCGGAGGTCTTTCCACTCTGAGCTTCCACGAGACGAAGAACATCTCATGCGGCGAGGGGGGTGCGCTTGTGGTCAATGATCCGGCCCTAATGGATCGTGCCGAGATCATCTGGGAGAAGGGGACGAACAGGAGCCAGTTCTTCCGCGGTCAGGTTGACAAGTACACGTGGGTTGACAAGGGGTCGTCGTACCTCCTCGCCGAGCCCCTGGCCGCTGCCGTGTGTGCCCAACTTGATTTCGCGGAGGAGATCCAGCGCCGCCGTCGGGCAGCGTGGACCACCTTTCAGACTGGCCTGCCGGACTGGGCCGCGCGCCTCGGCATCAGGTTGCCGCACATCCCGGAGGGGGTCGACCATCCGTCACATCTGTACTGGATGGCATTCCCGGATCTGGCGATGCGGTCGGCCTTCATCGAACACATGCGCCATGAGCACGTGCATGTGGTGTTCCACTACCAAGCGCTCAGTGCATCGGCGATGGGCCTTCGTCTGGGGGCCATCCCGGGTGCGTGTCCCGTCGCGGAGGCCGCATCGGATACAACCGTGCGCCTGCCGGTGTTCTCGGATATGCGACCCGATGAAATCGCGCACATCCTCCAAGCCGCCCTGTCCTTCACAGGAGTCGCGTGAGCAACATCGCGGTGAGCGTGGTCGTGCCCGTGTATCGCGGGTCCCCGACCGCTGCCGAGCTTGTCGAGCGCATTCTGGCCGCGTGCGCTGATGGCAGCTGGGACCTCGCCGAGATCATCATGGTGGACGATCGAAGTCCTGATGACAGTTTGCGCGTCATCTCAGATCTCGCTGCCGTGCACCCGGAGGTCGAGGTGGTCGCGTTGGCACGCAACTTCGGCCAGCACGCGGCCCTGCTGGCAGGAATGACCCGTGCCAGCGGCAACGTGATCGTGACCATGGATGATGATCTCCAGCATCGCCCGGAGGAGATCTCCGTACTTCTCGATGCGCTCTCAAGCGACGTTGATCTGGTGTACGGCCAGGCGGTGGATGAAGAGCATGGGTGGGCACGTAACGTCACCTCCCGGGCCGGTAAACGGATCATCGGGGTCGCGGCGAATTCATCGTTTGTTCAGCACATCAGCGGGTTTCGCGCCTTTCGGGCATGGCTCGTCCCTGAATTGCTCACGCAATCTGCACAGCACCCATCCGTGGACGTTCCGCTTCTCTGGTCCACCGATCGAGTGGCGGTGGTGCATGTTCAGATGGACCGCCGCGCACATGGCACATCCAACTACTCAGTCGGCAGGCTCTTTCGCCATGCCCTCACGATGCTGCTCGGCTACAGCACTGTTCCGCTCAGGGCGGTCAGCTACGTCGGTATCGGTATCGGTATCGCCGGTGCGGCGCTCCTTGCATACGTACTGGTCAACTACTGGGCGAATGGAAGCACTGTGCCCGGGTTCGCGTTCATCGGTTCGATGGTTGCGCTCTTTGCGGGTGTGCAGTTGATCGCCATCGGTGTGATTGGTGAGTACCTCGCGCGGCTCTACGCGGGCGCTATCGGCCGGCCGCTCTTCACCATTCGCGCCTCCGACGAAAAAGGTGAGTCCGATCGCCTGGGATGACTTTCTCGCTCAGGGCGTTCATGTTCACCCATCGCCGCACGAGTCCGGGGTGCTTGCCGGGACCGTCGAGCACGTTCACGTGGGCCTTGCGACGGCAGATGCATCTGACGAACTGCGCCAGCAGTTGGTGGGGGGTCCTGAAGTGGACCTCGCAATTGTTCGGTATCCGACGACAGTCGGCTGGGTGCCGTCGGCGCTCCTTGGTGTGCAGGAGACGCACCGCATCGTTCCGGCGGGTCACATCGTCTACTGGGGGGTGGACCTCGCCCGCCCGACGGGTGCGACCAAGATGGACCGCCTCGAGGAGCTCGGGGTCGCCGACACGGACGAATGCACAGCATCCATCCGCGAGATCTTTGATGGATATGCGAACCATTACTCGGTGAACCATCTCCTGCCGGAGGTCGATACCGCCTCCGCGTACGCGGACTGGGCTTCGCGCCTGCTGGTTGATCCGCAGGCAGACGTGTTTGTCACGCGCATCAAGGGTGGCGCCATTGCCGGGATTGCCGTCAATCGAAGAGGTGGCGACCTCGTTGAGGTGCATCTCGCCGGGGTCAGTCCAGCGTTTCGGGGCCAGGGCGAGTACGCAGCGCTCGTGGCACTCCTGCTCGCGCATTACGGGGGGATGGATATTCCCCGGCTTGTGATCTCAACACAGGACCACAACGTCGGTGTTCAGCGACAGTGGGCCCGGGCCGGGCTCCTCCCGCTGGGTGCCGTGGCCACGGTGCAGGTCATGCCGCGCACCGGTCCGCGGATGTGATGGCTGGGGGCTGACAACCACGAAATGACAGCGGACCATGTTCCCGCCGGGTGGCGCATATCGGCCGGCGGCAGTCCGTGACCGCCCGCCGAGTGGATTACCCGACGTCGTCCCAGCGACGGTTTCGGTCATGGTGAGCACCGCGTCAGCAGTGTGCCGATGCGCTCGACATATCTGCGCTGCCCACCGGCGTCGAGCCGGGCGAAAAGGTCATTGTCCCGTCGTACACATTCGTGTCCACGGCGAACGCATTCGCAATATTCGCTGCCACCCCGGTATTCGCCGAGTCCGGGCTGCCCACGCTCAATATCGACCCCGAGTCGGTTGCGTCGCTGGTGTCCGGCTGCACCCGGCAGCGTTCTGCGCTCGACGCTAGAATCACTCCGGTATCGGCCCCCGGGAGGCACGACGTGGAACGGCAGTGCCTTTGCCTCACGGGCACGCGTGACCACACGGATCCGCTGGCTGATGCCCCGGGTATCGTTCGTTGACATGCTCACCCGTCTATCCATCGATCTGCCGGGTACGAAGGAGCCATGACCAAGACAATGGGGATCGGGATGCTCCTTACCCTCACGCTCACCAGATTCGGGTGTTGCGAATACCCCATGCACCGGTGCTCTTGAGCCAGGAAGGATCATTCGACGATGTCGCCGGGTCGTACGAGCAAGCCGTTTCCCGTGCAAACCGGCTCTCTGGTCGCTCCCATTCGTTCTTCGTTGCCGAGAAGGCGCGGATCCTCACGTCAGTTGCAGGAAGGGTGGCGGGTCCCTGCGGCCGGTTTGCAGACATAGGGTGCGGCACAGGCGTGCTTCATCCGCTGATGATTGAGCGAGGGTGGGCGGTCGCCGGCGTGGACCCTTCGCTCAAGTCTGTTGAGATCGCCCGTCGGGCGAATCCAACAGCTGAGTATTTTCTCTTGGAAGGCGGGCACTTCTCGCTGAAGGCTGAGACCTACGACCTCACCGCAGCGATTTGTGTTTTCCACCACGTTCCACCAGCCGATCGCTCACTGGTCGCAGCAGAAATGGTTCGGGTTACCCAGCGAGGCGGAGTCGTGGCAC
>JBMOGE010000096.1:0-5071 GCA_049318525.1 Miltoncostaeaceae bacterium | reverse complement strand
CCCAGGTGGGGTCAGACCCCGGTGGGGGTCAGTCACCGTCACAGATGTGCACGCTGTGCGTACGCCCCGGCGGCGGGTCTGTTTCGTGGTGAAACCAGTCTCCGGCGGGGGTCAGTCACCGTCACAGATGTGCACAGATGCGCCCCTCGGTGTGCACGCCGGGGGGCGGGGTCAGTCCCCAGGTGGGGTCAGACCCCGGTGGGGGTCAGTCACCGTCACAGATGTGCACGCTCTCGGCGGGCACATCTTTGACACGGCCTCGCCCGTTCTTGCTGCTCAGGTGCTCACCTCGTTCGTGAGCACGACAACTAGGTGGTGGGAGGAGGCTCCGCTGACCCGGCCTGCTCCGCCGCTGCCTTCTTCTTGACGCTCACCTGCAGGCGGAATGCGCCGTAACAGAGCAGCGCGCCGATGACGAGATAGGGCAGGCCGTACAGCAGGTTGTTCACGTCGAGGAACAGCATGAACACGATGCCGCCGGCGACGAATACCAGCCCGAGGAACCACGTGAAGACGACCCCGCTCGCGGTGTTCACGAGGCGACCTCGCCGAAGTGGGCCTCGATGGCCTGGACGACCTTGGGGCCGAGATCGTTCCAGTCGGCCGTGTCGGTCTTGGTGACACTCACGAAGTTCGCGGTGGCGAACACGTTGGTCACGTCGCCCAGCGCAAAGATGCCGGCACCGAGTGGCGAGGCAGCCGGATCGGTGCCCGTCTTGAACGTCTCCGCACCGCCGCCCGTGGACGGACGGTCGAGCGTGAACTTGATGGCGTTCGGGTTTGGCGTGGGCTCGGGTGAAACCTGCACCGGCAGTACCTTCCGGATCGATCGCGGGACCAGGTAAGGGTAGGGGCTCCGCCGCCGGCGCATCGCCCCTTCGGCACGGTCCATGACGGCCGTCCCGTGAGGGTGGTTGGTAGCGTGGCCCATATGAGCAATGACGACGAGCGCCAGCGACTGGCCACCCTTCTGTCCGAGCGGGCCCTGTTCAGGGAGTCCGTGGTCCTCTCATCGGGGCGTCGCTCCGATTACTACGTGGATGTGCGGCAGGTGCTGCTCGATCCTGAGGGCGCCTACCTGTCGGGTCGCCTGTCGTACCCGGTGCTCGCTGCATCCAACCCGCAGGCCGTGGGTGGTCTCACGCTTGGCGCCGACCCGCTGGTGTGTGCGGTGAGCGCTGCCGCATTTGCGGACGGCACCCGCTGGACCGGCTTCTTCGTGCGCAAGGAGGCCAAGAAGCACGGCCTGCAGCACTGGATTGAGGGGCCGTTTGTGGAGGAGGGCACTCCGGTGGCCATCGTCGACGACGTGCTCACCAGCGGTGGGTCCATGCTCACGGCCATCGAACGCGTCCGTGCGGCCGGCGCCGAGGTGGTGTCTGCCCTCGTGGTGATTGATCGCGAGGAGGATGAGGGCCGCGCCAAGGTGGAAGCCGAACTTGATGGCGCCCCCCTCCACGCCCTGTTCACCGCACGGGAACTGCTCGCCCTCTGACCCCTGAGGCGCCCCTCGTCCTGCGCGTCGCCGGCCCATTCGCCGAGGTCGCGGAGCAGTCGGGGGCCCGCGAGGTGCGTCTGGCTCCCAAGCTTCCGGGAGGCCCACCGGTGGCCGGTGATCGCGTGCGCATCGACGATGCCGGCACCCAGGGGATTGTGCGAGAGATCCTGCCGCGTCGCACGGTGCTCGAGCGCATCGGCAGCGGCGGCCGGGTGCGCACAGTGGTGGCCAATGCCGACCTGCTCGTGGTGATCGCCGCGGTGGTTGAGCCCGCCCTGCACCCGCGGCTTCTCGACAGCTACGCCGTGGCGGCCGTGGCAGGCGGCCTCGATTTCGCGGTGGTGCTCACCAAGATCGACCTGCCGCACAATCAGGTGCTGGTTGACGAGGTGGTGGGCCGTCAGCGGGCCGCTGGGCACCCCGTGATCATGGGCTCGTCCCTCGATGCGGTGATGGTTGAGCAAGTGCGTGATCTCATCGACGGGCGCCTGGCGGTATTCGCCGGACTGTCGGGCGTGGGCAAGTCCACCCTCACCACTGCGCTCACCGGCGTGGCGCGTGCCACGGGCGAGGTGTCCGAACGCCTGAGGAGTGGCAGGCACACCACGACCGACCCCAGACTCATTCCGCTGCCGGGGGGCGGGGCGGTTATCGATACCGCAGGAGTGCGTGCGTTCTGGCTGCCGCCCATGGAGTACGGCGATATCGCCGCCGGGTTCCCGGACATCGTGGAGTGCGCGCCGCGCTGCCGGTTTCGCAGTTGCCGCCACATGGGGGATGCCGGGTGCGCGGCCGAGGTCGAGATCGACCCGGTGCGCCTGTCGTCATACCGCGCTCTGGTGGAGGCTGCAGACTCGGCCACGCGTTTTGCACGCGGAAACGCTTCGTGACGTATGCTGCAAACCGTCGCCCATCGGGGCGCGATTGCAGTCCCAACACGACGTCCTGAAGAGGTAGAAAATGAGCACCAAGAAGACCGGTTGGGAGGCCCTCGACAAGTGGGTCGGCGATTCCCCCGCCAGCACCGGCGACGCGGCCGCTGTGCCCGCGGGCGCCAAGAAGACCGGCTGGGAGGCCCTCGACAAGTGGGTCGGCGATTCCCCCGCCAGCGCCCCCGCTCCGGCAGGCGGCGCCAAGAAGACCGGCTGGGAGGCCCTCGACAAGTGGGTCGGCGATTCCCCCGCCAGCGCCCCCGCTCCGGCAGGCGGCGCCAAGAAGACCGGCTGGGAGGCCCTCGACAAGTGGGTCGGCGACGGCTCCGGCACACCCGCTCCGGCTGGTGGCGCCAAGAAGACCGGCTGGGAAGCCCTCGACAAGTGGGTCGGCGACGACGGTGCCCCCACTGAGGCCGGCCCGGCCGCCTCATCGGGCGGCGCAAAGTCGTCTGGTGGCGGCTTCTGGGACAAGCTCAAGGCGTTCTTCTCGGGCAAGTAGTCACCCCATTCAGGGGTAATTGGACGCGCTCGCAGGGCGCCATGCCGGTAGCATCCGTCGGGTAATCGACGTGAGGAGACGGCATGGCGTCCAGCGACGCGTCAATCGGGCGGATTGAGGAGATTCTCGGCACTGATGCCGAGTCACTGCTCGGCCACACCTGCACCACCATTCCGGCGGCCAGCATCCATCAGCCGGGTCCCGACTTCATCGATCGCGTCACTGCCGCGAGCGACCGGCCCATCCCGGTGCTCCGTTCCCTGCAGCAGATGTACGGCCATGGGCGTCTCGGGGGTACGGGCTTTATGTCCATCCTCCCGGTTGACCAGGGCATCGAGCACTCTGCCGGCGCCTCGTTCGCCAAGAACCCGGCCTACTTCGATCCCGCCAACATCATCGAACTGGCCATCGAGGGCGGCTGCAACGCGGTGGCCACCACCTTCGGGGTGCTGGGCTCGGTTGCGCGCAAGTACGCGCACAAGATCCCGTTCCTCCTCAAGCTCAACCACAACGAGTTCCTCACCTACCCCAACGGCTTCGACCAGATCATGTTCGCGTCGGTGGAGAAGGCCAGAGAAATGGGCTGCGTCGCAGTGGGCGCCACCATCTACTTCGGGTCGGAGGAGAGCAAGCGTCAGATCGTGGAGGTCGCCGAGGCTTTTGAGCACGCGCACGATCTGGGCATGGCCACCGTGCTGTGGTGCTACCTGCGTAACCCGGCCTTCAAGACGGCGGCTGAGGACTTCCACACCGCCACCGACCTCACCGGCCAGGCCAACCATCTGGGCGTCACCATCGAGGCCGACATCATCAAGCAGAAGGCCCCTGACACCGCTGCGTCGGGCTTCGACACCCTCAAGTTCGGCAAGAGCGACCCCCGCATGTACTCGGAACTCATGACCGATCACCCGATCGACATGACCCGCTACCAGGTGGCCCACTGCTACATGGGGCGCATTCCCCTCATCAACTCGGGCGGCGCCTCGGGTGCCAACGATTTGCACGACGCCGTCTCCACAGCCGTGGTCAACAAGCGTGCTGGCGGCGCAGGCCTCATCAGCGGCCGCAAGTCATTCCAGCGCCCCATGAAGGAGGGCGTTGAGTTGCTGAACGCCATCCAGGACGTGTACCTCTGCGACGAGATCGGCTTGGCGTAGGTCCCAGCCTCCTGCGGCCCCGCTGGAGGGTTGCAGGGGGTCGCATAGTCGAAACGTGTGATCCACGGTGGGCCGTGCGCGTGACCAGCACCGGGTTCTGGCGGTTCGCTGAGGTTCCGTGCCCCCATACCCGTTTGATCCGCGCCGGGGCCGTGCGTAGGATCGCGGGATGGGCAAGCTTCGTCACGAGCGTTCTGCAGGAGGGGTGCTGCTCATCCCCATCGGCGAACGTCTTCTCGTTCCACTCATCACGGTGCCCGGTACCGAGGTGGTGGGCCTGCCCAAGGGGCGGCTCGAGAAGGGCGAGACCCGGGCCGACGCGGCCATTCGTGAGGTGCGCGAGGAGGCCGGGCTCACCGGCATGGTCATCGAGACGCTCGGCACCATCTCGTACAAGTTCTGGGCGCAGTCCGAGAAGAGCCGGGTCAGCAAGAGCGTCGAGTTCTTCCTCATGCTCTACCGCGCCGGGTCGCCTTCCAAGTTCCCCGACGCCGAGGTCGACAACGTGCGCCTGGTGCCCATCGAAGAGGCCGAGGCACTCATCACCCATTCCGGCGAGCAGGCCATTCTGCGCGCCGCCCGCCGCCGGGTGCGCGACCTCAGCGCCGATGGATGGATGGCAGTGACCGATCGCCCCGCCCGTGCCCGACTCGGCGCCGCGGTGGCCTAGCTCGGTGTTCGCGCTCAACTTCTACTCGCCGCTGTTCATCGACCAACTGCGCAAGGGCCGTAAGACCGCCACCATCCGCCTGGGCGACAAGCGTGCAAAGTACGCACGCGGCCAACTGGTGTGGGTGACCGTTGGCCACCGCCACGGCCCGCGCCAGCGACTGTTCACCGCCATCATCGACGAGGTGACTGTCAAGCGGGTGTCCGACCTCACGCAGCGCGAGATCGAGCGCGACAACCCCGAGTTCCGGCTGGTGGAGGATGTCCAGCAGTTCCTCTCGCACATCTACTCGCGTCCCATCGACCTCGACGA
>JBMOGE010000095.1:0-5110 GCA_049318525.1 Miltoncostaeaceae bacterium | reverse complement strand
GTCACACCGCCCGAGAGCGCACTCGAAACGGCGGAGGAGTCGCCGCCGTAGCTCGAACTCCCCCAGGTGACCACTGAGCCATCGGCCTTCAGCGCTGCGAAGGCATACCTGGTTGAGAACACCTGCGTCACGCCGCCTGAGAGTGCACTCGTCACGGCCGAGGAGTCGCCGCCGGAGCTCGTATCCCCCCAGGTGACCACCGAGCCATCTGCCTTCAGCGCTGCAAAGGCGTACTGATTGCCGAACTGGTGGGTGCTGGTCGTGGTGGACCACATCTGCACGGCAGTACGGGGAATGGGAAGCCATGCGGTGGGGCCCATGCCCCCGGCGCCCTGTGCGAGCGCGCATGACATGAGGGCGGCACACGCCGCAAGGGCGACGGCTGCGCGAACAATGAGGGGCGAAGGCGACGGGGCGCGCATCAGATCGGTTCTCCTCTGAACCCGGGGGGCTGCACCGGGTGAGCGTTTGAGGGGAACGAGCGCATTTTTATTTTAGCGATGTTTTCCACCAGTGCCCTCGAGGTCGAGGACACCTCAGGCGATGATGCCCGCCGGCACGCTTGGTGCCGCCCGCGATCAGGGCACGGGCACATCGCTCAGCCGGTGAGCGCAGGGGACTCATGACGTGGCTTGGCTATTGCCTGAACCCCGGCCGCTACCCTCACCCCGATGGCCGACACCAAGCAGCCCATTCCCGGAATTGGCGACGGGCTCCGCCGTGCGCAGTTGGCCGCCGAGCGCACATACCTCGCCTGGTGGCGTACTGCACTCGCCACCGCAGCACTGGCCGTTGCCATTGGCCGCGTGCTTCCTGAGGTGCTCGCGACGGGCACCGCATGGCCATATGTTGTGGTTGGAACCGGGTGGGGCGTGCTCGCCGTCGCCATCGCCGTATACGCCCCAATTCGTCAGCGCTCGCTGCGGCGGGCCATTGACGAGGGTGGGTACGTACATCCCCACGCCGCGATACTGAGTGCGTTGAGCGTCGGTGGGATCGTCCTCACCATCGCGTCAGTCGTGCTCATCGTCATCAGTCCGTAAGGGCAACGCGAACGCGCGGGCGCCAGTGACGAATCATCCCATGGGGCTCAGTGGATCAGCCCGCGCTGCCGAGTTGAGGAAGGGCATGAACACACGACTGCTCGGTGAGGGCACCCGCGCGGCCGAGATCGCCCTGGGCGCCATGGCGTTGTCCGACTTCTCTGCCGGCGGCAACGTCGTCGTCGGGAAAGACTCGGCTACCGTCCTGCCGGGAACGCTGGCATCAATTCGTCGTGAGACGGGACTGGGGGATCTGAGGTGAACGACTATCTCGTGATCTACGAGCGTGCAGAAGATGGCAGCTGGGGCGCATGGGTGCCCGACATCGACGGTGTCGTCGCTGCGGGCGATACCCGCGACGAAGTCGAGGCCCTTATGCGCGAGGCGCTCCCCGCGCACATCAAGGCCATGCGGGAGAACGGCGAGACGGTACCCGGACCCCAGAACCTCGCGGGGTACATCGCCGCCTGACGCGGCTGGCCGGACGCCGCCTCACTTGCCCAGCCGACCGCGCCCTGCCAGCAGATCGCTACTTGACGAGCGTGAACGAGTGGGTGCTGGTGCCGTCCGCATTCACGGGTGACACCATCACCTGGCCCCGCATTCCCTGGTAGCGACCGGTGCCGCTGGCCACCACGCGCCCCGACGCCGCAAGCGCACCAGCCGCCGCGGATGTGGCCCGCTGGTATGGCCCCACGGCGCGCACCGTGCTGCCGTCGCTGAAGGTGTAGGTGGCGTCGCCCACGTACCACTCGTACAGGCCGCCCGAGTAGAGGTACGCGAGCACGGAATCGATCGCATACGTGCCAGCGGCCTCGCCGGTTGGCGTCGTAAACGTGCCCCCCAGAAGGCGCCCGTTCCCAACGCCGAAGGTACCACCACGCTCCACCATTACCGCCTTACCCAGGCGCATGACGTAGTCCTCCCGCACACGCGGGGTGCCCTTCGCCGGCAGCGTGTAGGTGATGGTGTGCTCGTACTTGCCGTTACTGGTCGAACGCGTCTCAACACCGCGCGCGCCCAGATATGGCCCAGTTCCCCCAAGAAGCGGACGGGGGGCACCACTGCGCGTCACACCCGCCGATTGCGCCACGATGCGGGGGCCGGATCCAAATGCCAGCGCCAGCGTGCTGTTGGCCGGCCGGCCGGAGGGGCCCGTCGGGAATTCATCGAACCCCATGGCAAAACCGCGGGGGTTGCCCTCGGGCGAGCGCATACCGCCGAAGAACACTCCCGCTCCCTGCGCAGATGGCATGAAGAGACCCGTGGTCACGTCAACGCTGGGTGCGGACTCCACGACCTTGAGGGTCGCGGCTGTGCTGGAGGCAGGGATGGCCACGGCACATACGCCAGCGGCAATCAGAATCGGGGTGGCAATTCGGAGGAAAGTCATGGCGCGATAGTACGGAATGGGCACTGCAAAGCCCCTGCACGCCGGTGCAGCGCGCACAGGGGCTTCGGGTCAGTTCACCTGCTGCAGCTGCGGAATCACCCAGGTGGCAGTCATCGAACCATTTGGCGGCTGAAGGATGCTCGCGGCCGTATTGCTGCCGGGAGTCGGGTAGTAGATGCGGAGCATGGCGCGGATCTGCGGAGCGGTGAGCGCAGCGCTTGCCCCGTAGACCTGCTGCAGCGACGCAAGCGACGGCGTGGGGATCCAGTTGGTGGCTGGGGCGCCTGCGGGCAGGCTCGGCCCAAACCAGATGGTGTACGAGCCATCGGAGTTCTGCGCCAGCTTGCCCGAGGTGATCTGCTGCGACCCCAACTGCGACACCGGCTGCACCGGCCCCCAGTTCAGGGTGCCGCTCGCCGCGGGAATGTCCACGATCGGGCCGGGGGTGCCAGACGGCCCCTGCTCGGGCACGCCACCAACGGTCTGGCCATTGATCTGCACGATTGGCGACAGTTCCTGCTTCCACGTGGTGCTCACCGGGAAGGTGTAGGTGGTCTTCTTGCCCTTGCCCGTCACGATGGGCGTGGCGGCCACGTAGTACGTGGTATCGGGCTGCAGCCCATAGGCCTGTGCACCGGTTCCGAAGAACACCGGCTGACTGGCAATGGGCGGTCCACCCCAGGCGGGCGCGCGAACCACGATGGTGTCGTTTGCGGCGCTCACCGCCGCAACAGGCACGTTGGCCTGTGAGTAGGCCAGGTTCTGCGCACTCGCCTGCGTGATGAATGGCGCCGCCGACTGGCTGGGGTCGGTCTGGTACATGTGCATGGACCAGAAGCCCATGGGGTCGCCCGACGAGTTGTTCACTGTCGGCGGGATGGTGCTGTTGAAGGGCGGCGTCGTGGCGCTGAGCCCCGGCGGGGGCACGAAGGTCATCTTGTAGGTGTTGCCGCCCACCAGCTGCGTGGCGCTGGTGCCGTCGGTGTTGTTGCCCTGGGCGTAGATGGCGTCAAGTGGAACGTTTGCGGAACCGCCTGCCGCCACCACCAAGGCGCGCATCAGATAGCCCACAACACTGTTGGGGTATGTCCCGATGTTGGTGTTGAGGTACGTCCAGTAGTTGGTGGCCGGAGTGACGCCGAGCACCGACTGCAGCGATGCCACGCTGGCCTGCCCCTGCTCGTACCCAGCCTGCAGCGCAGTCAGCTGGTCAGAACCCCAATTACGTGGCACGGAGTACCCGCGCGCGGTGAGCCCCAGTGGCGCGAACAGCCTCAGGGCATGCACCTGCCCATACGCCGGGTTCTGGAACCGCGTTCTGGCGTTCGCCTGCGGCACCACCCATGCGGGCAGCGCCGACATGGGCGTGTTACCAAGGCCCGTGGTGCGGGAGGGCAGCGGGTTCAGCGCCAATGAGTGACCGGCCTCCGCGAAGAACGCCAGCGCCTGACTGGGGGCGTTCTTCCACTTCTCTGCACGGTTCAACTGCTGCGCGGTCGGCACGTATGGGGTGGTGCTGCTGGGGTAAATCGGCGTGTTGCCATTCTGCTGAAACTGCCGCAGGGTGTTGAAGGCAAACTTCTGCACCGTGCTCGTGTTGATGGAGTTCACAGATGAGGGATCGCTCGCCGGCACCAGCGAATCGGCGCGGATACGGATGAGCATCCAGTTGGAATTGGTGTCGGTGGCCAGCACCCGGTAGGTGAAGCCATCGATGGTGGCCACGCGCTTGTGGGCGTACTTCGACGTGGGGCCTGCAACCAGATACGACGTCGACTTCTTCGACGGCGTGGTGCGCGTGCCAATGCTGCCCGTGGAGTTGATGAAGTCGTCCAGCAGGTTCACCACGTAGTAGTTCGTGGCGGACGGCGGCACGGTGAGCACCATCTCTTTGGTGCCCCCATTCGGCGTACCGGCAACCGGACGCCCGCTCAGGTCGATCATCGAGTTGAGGTACACCACCGATGCATCACCCGCATTGGTGGCCAGGTTGTTCCAGGCAGCAGCCGACGTGCCCTTGCCGCCCAGCACGTTCACCGGAGCGGTCTTCAGCGCGTTGTACTTGAGGAACCGGTAGACGAACTCCGGCGCAATCGCCCACGTGTAGGCGTCAGCTGCGAGCGACTGAATGGCAGCGGGGTCGGTGAGCGCCGACGCAGGGCCCTTGGGCGTAGGGGTGGTGACCGCCGCTCCGGCCAGCCCGGCAGCGGGGGCCGCCAGCAGCGCGGCCGCGGCCGCAGCGGTGAGAATGGCAATACCTGGGCGCATGAGAGGTGAACCTCGGGTTGGGGGTAATGCAGTGGGGACACACCCTAGGGCGTACGCCCGGCACGGCGCCTGACCGGGTTCCTCATTTGCCTCGGGCGCCACCACGACGTGTGGTCGGGGCGACGGGGCCGCATGGGCCGGGCCGCAGTGGCCCGGCCCATGCGCCGCTACCCCCCGGCTGGCGGATTACCCCGCAACACGGCGATGCGCTGTGTGTAGTCGTCGGCGCTGATCTCCCCGGTGGCCAACCGATTGGCCAGCACTGCCTCCGCCCCGGTCGGCGTAGTGGTCTCCTGACCCCGTGGCGTACCGGTACGCCGAAGCGTCCACACCGCGTAGGCCGCCAGCGCCACGCCCACCAGTACGAAGATCAGGATGGGAATGGTCATCCATCCCACCCAGTGCA
>JBMOGE010000094.1:0-5182 GCA_049318525.1 Miltoncostaeaceae bacterium | reverse complement strand
CGGCCTGGTCAACGACGCCCTTGGCACCCTGCGCGACGTCGAGGTCATGCTTGAGTCACCCACGGATGAGGGGCAGCCGCTGGACGACGCGCTTGGCGACCTGCTGTCCCTGTGGCGACGCTCGATGACCATCTCGCTCGACGTCGGCGAGTCGGCCCGGCACACCCTCGATCATGATCCGGCCGCCCGGCGGGTGACTGTCGACGTGGTTGCCGAGTGCCTCACAAACGCCCTGAGGCACGGGGGCGCCCGCAATATCTGGCTCTCACTGACGACCATTCCGGGCTCGATCGAGGTCACCGCGGAGGACGACGGCACCCTCGCACCGGGGCCACCCGGCATGGGGTCTGCGCTCTTCGACGAGGCCTCGCCTGAGTGGTCACGTGTACGTGTCGGGGAACGAACCATCGTCCGCCTGCGCATCCCGGCAAACACCGTGTAGGCCCCATCCGTAATAACCGAGGGCGAGGCGAAGACGCGCAGAGCGGGCTGGCAATCTCGCGCGCATGACCCTCCCCTCACGTCCCAGCAAGAGCCGTCGCGCGCGCAGCCGAGGCCGCTACGCACGGACGGGTGCCGTCGCACTCGCCGGCCTCGCGATCACCGCAGTCAGTGCCGGCGCCACCCCCACGAGCTTCCACCTCGTGACCAACTACGGCGGCTCCAGCGTGTACCGCTTCGAGGGCGGTACCTACCAGCGCACGTACTCCACCGTCGCGAGCCCCGAGGCGATCGCGATATCCCCGGATGGCCACTTCGCCGCGACCACAACCCCCTACGGGCTGGCCAGCGTCATCAACCTGACCACGCATCAGGTGACGAACCTCGACTACAGCGTCGCCGGCTCGAGCCTGGGGAATCCGGTCTTCTCGACCGACAGCACCTACGTGTTCCTGCCCCAGCGGATCATCAGCGGGTCGCCGAACACCCTCAAGATCCATCGCGTCGCCCTCAGCAACATGGCGTCGCAGACCGCGCAGGTCACGGGGATCTCGGGCTGCGGAACGCCCGCGTCAGCCATCCGCAGCGTCTCCGGTGCAGACCAGCTGTGGGTCTCCTGCTACACGAGCAACACGCTCACCTCGGTCAACGGGCTCTCGGGCGCGTCGTTCACCCCCGCCGCCGGCACCGCGTACACCCTCCCTGTGGGCAGCCCGTCCGTCAGCATCGCGCTCGACCCCACCAAGACGACTGCCTACATCGGCCAGAGCATCTGCGTGAGACAGGTGGACCTCACCACCGGGCAGCAGGCGTCCCGCTACTCCACCGTCGGAAGCGAGTACTGCAACGCGGTCACTGTCGCCCCGACAGACGGCTCCGTCTTTGCAACCTGCGCCTCCTTCAACAGCGGCACGAAGTTCGTGCAGATCCCGCCCGTCAGCGGTGCGGCCGTGGTGAGGACCACCAGCGACCCGAACATCTACGCACTGGGGATCACCACAGATGGGTCCCAGATCTGGGGTCCGTCGATGGGTTTCAACCATAGCGGGGGAACGTCGATCACCACGTTCGCCATCACCAATCCGTTTGGTGGATGGCCGCTCAACCCGGTTGCGGTGACGTCGACACCCGCCTTCAACGCACCCCGAGGCATTGCATTCGGAGTCATCGCCAGTGCGCCCGATGCCCCGGCAGCACCGACGGCAACCGGCGGGGACGGCCAGGCGATCGTCTCGTGGTCGCCACCGGCGTCCGATGGCGGGTCGTCGGTGACCGGCTACACCGTGTCCGCCTCCCCGGGTGGCGGCACGTGCACTGCGGTGGCACCGGCAACCACGTGCACCGTGACCGGGCTCACCAACGGCACCGCGTACACCTTCACCGTCACGGCGACCAACGCCGTGGGCACGTCTGCCCCATCGGCCGCATCCACCTCCGTCACCCCGGCCGCCGCGCCCGATCCCACGCCGACGCCCGCTGCATCGGGAGCCACCCCAAGCGGGGCGAGTACCAGCGGAACGACCTCCGCCCCATCCCTTGCAGTGAGATTGCTGCCGAGCCGCCGGTCGTTGCGGGCAGGTCAGACCATGCAGCTCGGGGTGCGCACCTCCAATGGCGCATCCACCACCGCAGCCATGGCCCGCATGCGAGGCCAACTGGCCAGTGCCACCGCTGAGACGGTGCGCACCTGCGTGCGACTCCCCGGCAACCTCGTGATCTCCCGGATCCCCTCGGGCGCCGTGCGGTCCGGCCGCACCGTGTGCTGGACCTCGGGCGACATCCCCGCCGGCCAGCAGCGCACCGCAATGATGACCCTGCGCGGACGCGGAACCACGGTGCGCACGGTATCGCGCACCATCACCGCCACGGCACGCAGCACCGGTGGCACCCAGGCAAGCGCGAGGGCCACCGCAACCGCCACCGTGCGCATCCGGCCACGCGCGCCCAGGGTTCCAGTGACAGGATGACGCGGCGCGTCTCCATGCGTACCACCCGCCTCGCCGCATGGTCCGTCGCCGGAGCCGGCGCGCTCGCACTGACCACGGCCCTCGCGCTCGGCGCCCTGCCGCAGCAATCCGGCACCGTTGACCTGCTGACCCAGGCGAACATCACGATCGCAGGCGCGGAAACCAACGCCCAGACGGGCAAGGCGGTTGCAGGCGCGGGCGACGTCAACGCCGATGGCATTGATGACGTCATCATCGGTGCCGCCAAGGCCGATCCATTTGGCCGCACCGACGCAGGGGCGGCGTATGTGGTGTTCGGATCTGCCACCGCCACCAGCATCGATCTGGCGGCACTCGGCGCAAACGGCTTTCGGATCGCCGGCGCCGCCAACCTGGACGAAGCGGGCAACTCCGTCGCCGGAGCCGGCGACGTGAACCATGACGGCATTGACGATGTGATCGTGGGTGCGCGGTACGCCGACCCAGGTGCTGTGTCGAATGCCGGTACCGCCACGGTGATCTTCGGGTCGGCAAGCGCCACGGGTGACGTCGACCTCGCCGCACTGGGTACCCGTGGCTTTGAGATCACTGGTGCCGCTGTGGGCGACTACACCGGCTGGTCGGTCGCGGCAGCAGGCGACGTGAACCACGACGGGATCGACGACGTGATCGTGGGCGTTTCGGGGGCGGACCCGGCCTCTCGTGGCAACGCGGGATCGGGCGTCGTCATCTACGGCTCGAACAGCCCCACGACGTTCAGCCTGACGTCGCTCGGTGCACGCGGCTTCCGCATCAATGGCTACGCGACGTTCGTCGACATCGGCTACGCCGTGGGCGGCGCGGGCGACTTCAACGGCGACGGCATCGACGACGTGATCGTGGCGTCGTACGCCGCCCCCCCCAGCCCTGACGTCAACTGGTGGAGCGGCGTGACCTATGTGATCTACGGGTCGAACAGCCCGACGGATGTCACGACGAATGCCCTCGGTAGCCGCGGAATCGCGATCACCGGCGCAGCGCAGGAAGACCAGAGCGGCTACGCCGTGGCGGGTGTGGGCGATCAGAACGGCGACGGCAAGGCAGACATCGTCATCGGCGCCCCCGGTGCCGATCCCGCCGCGGGAAGCGCGGCCGGCAGCAGTTATGTGGTCTACGGGAGCACGTCCCCCACGTCGTTCAACCTCGGCACCTTTGGAGGGCGCGGCTTCCGCATCAACGGGGCGGCGTTCAATGACCAAAGCGGAACCTCCGTCGCGGCGGCCGGTGACGTCAACGGCGACGGCCTCCCCGACATGATCATCGGCGCGCCGGCAGCCGACCCCTCCAGTCGCAACGCGGCAGGGACCAGTTACGTGGTCTACGGCCGTGCCACCCCCACTGACGTCGCCCTGGCAACCCTCGGACAAGGTGGCATCGTCATCCAGGGCGCGGCGGCGAACGACTTCAACGGACAGTCGGTGTCCGGAGCAGGCGACGTGAACGGTGATGGTCGGGACGACGTGCTGACCGGTTCATATGGAGCCGATCCCTCGTCGCTCTTCACCGCGGGCACGGCCTACGTGACCTTCGGGTTCGGTACGTCATCGCTCGCGTACCCGTCGGCCGTCGCCGGCACGGTGGGCACCGCGATCACGCCGGTGTCCCCGACGGTCGCGCGTACTGGCGCTGCGACGTTCGCCGTGTCATCTCCCCTCCCGTCCGGCCTCACACTCGACGCATCAACGGGCGTGATCAGCGGGACACCCACCGTGGTGTCCCCGTCCAGCCCGTACACCGTCACGATGACTGACGTGAACGGGCAGACAACGACTTCGGTACAGATCGGCGTCGTGGCAGCCCCACCCACACCCCCAGCCCCGGCCCCAGCCCCGGAGCCCACCGAGAACCCAGCGGCATCGTCCCCTGGCGCGACGCCGGCATCAGCGCCGGATACGCCAACGGCAGAGATGCGAGTGCAAGGCGACCCGACCGTCACGGGCCAGCAGGGCAGCACCGCCGTTGTCACCCACATCACCGTGAACGGCCCAGGGGAACTCGCGCAGCAGGGACAGGCCCAGGCTGTCGGCACCGTCGGCCGCCCGCTGCAGGCGTGCGCCTCGTCGAAGAAGATCGTGCGACCGGGCACCTACGTGGTGACCTGCCGCCTTTCGTCAGCCAGCCGACGTCTGCTGTCTCAGCGATCACTGCGCGTTCGGCTGTTCACGTCCTTCACGGCGACAGATGGATCGCGCGCGGAACGCATATCCGTGGTGCGCGTCGCACGCACGCATCAACGCGCGGTGCCAGTCACCGGCTAGCTCAACCATCTCCGGGGCCGTGTGCACCGCCCCACCAGCGCGCACACGGCCCCGCCCGCTTGACCGCCCGTGCGGGCGGTGACGTCCCTGATGACGACGCCCATGTCCTGCATGGAGGCAGCCCTTGCGTTGTGCCTGGTCCATCTCAGCCGGGGTGGACAGGAACCCCTCGCTAGTCGCTGTGAGGGAACCCCACCAGGACGGCCCCGATCACCGCGCCGTCTGAGTCGATGATGGGCTCGTAGTAGGTGTCGTGCAGCACGCCGAGGATGTCGGCAGGTCCGCGGTACGCCTCACCGGCGCGGATGGGCCCGATGACCGGACCCGCCGGGTCAAGATCCGTACCCACTGCGCGCTCGCCTTCCCGCACGATGGTCGTGGCGGCGCGGGAGAACCCATCATCAGTGGCGACGAAGATGGTCGCGGTGCAGCCGTGGCTGGTATGCACCGACGTGACGATCTCGAAGTCGGGCTTCGGGATGGAGGTGGACCCGAAGT
>JBMOGE010000093.1:0-5224 GCA_049318525.1 Miltoncostaeaceae bacterium | reverse complement strand
CTGTTGGTGCCTTCGCTGGTGTCGCTGTTCGGGCGCTGGAACTGGTGGCTGCCCGCCTGGGCCGCCAAGATCCTGCGCACCACACCTTCGCTGCCACCGCGCGGGGCCGACTGACTCCCGTTGATCGGCGGGGCGGCTACATGGCCACCCCGCCACTCACCGACAGCACCTGACCGGTAATGAATCCGGCGGCAGGGGACGCAAGAAACAGCACGGCCTCGGCCACCTCGTCCGGGCGCCCGCTACGTCGCATGGGCGTGGCGCGCACTGCGCCCTCCACGATCTTCTTCCCCACCGGATCCGCCTCGAGCGCATCCTTGAACCCGGTATCGGTGACCGCCGGCGACACACAGTTGACCCGCACGCCATAGCGGGCCTCCTCGCGCGCGAGCGACTTGCTGAACGCCACCACCGCACCCTTTGCACCGGCGTATACGGCCTCTCCCCACCCACCTACGCGTGCGGTGTCGGACGAGATGGACACCACTGATCCACCGGCCTCACGGAGCGCGGGGAGGGCGGCGTGGGTGACCGCGAGCACACCCAAGTAGTTGATGGACACCAAGCGTTGCCACAGGGCGTGGTCGGTATCGGAAAAGAGCGCCGGACTGTCCCAACCCGCGCCGTTGATCAGCACGTCGATGCTGCCCATCTCGGCGCGCACCGATCGCACACCGGCCTCCACCGCATGGTGGTCGGTCACATCGGTGGCCACGCCCATCACGGCACCGCACGACGCCACGGCATCATCCGCACCCGGCGGCAGGTCCATGATGGCCACCCTCGCGCCGCGAGCTGCAGCCAGTTGGGCGATCGCCCGGCCCATACCCCCGGCCCCGCCTGTCACGAGCACCACGCGACCATCGAGCCGGGTCAGGTCGGCGCTCATGCCGTCGCCTCTGCGAACCGGCTGAACGTTCCGAGCGCTGTGGCGGCGATTCGGCCGTCGAGCAAGACTGCGTCGGCTGACGCCACCACGATGCGACGTCCCATGGTGATGACCCGCCCCGTGGCGGTGACCTCGCCCGGCATAACCGGCGCCATGAAGTTGAGCTTCATCTCGATGGTCGCGCAGCCCTCATCGGGCTCGAGGCGGCCGATGATGGCGAGCCCCATCGCGGCATCCAACAGGCCGGCGATCGAGCCACCGTGGGCGGTTCCATAGGCCTGCAAGTGCTCAGGGCCGACCGCCATGGTGAACCGGCTCCCGTCGTCGTCCGCATCGTGCACCCGGAGCCCGGTGAGCTGGTACCACCCGCAACTGTTCCAGCGATCAAGCACCGTCTGGTCAACGCTCATGCCACTCTCCTGTCGCTCAGCGCCGATGTGGCCATCTCGCGAATTGCGTCGCGACGCACCTTGCCCGACGGCGTGGCAGGCAAGGTGTCGGTGGCAAGGATGAGTCGTGGAACCAGGTGATGCTCCAGCCGGTCGCGGCACGCTGCCATGAGCCTCTCCTCCAGATCCGGGGTGGACCGGGCCGCAACCACGGCCACCAGACGGGTCACCCCATCGGGGTCCCCCACCCCCAGCACCACGGCGTCATATACGTCCGGATCATCCAGAAGCACGGCCTGTACTGCGAGCGGATCCACCCAGAGCGCTCCGACCTTGAATACATCCCCGCTCCTGCCGACGAACCGGTACCCGCCATCCGCCTCAAGCCGCACCACATCGCCGGTGTGCAGCCAACCGTTCTCCAGTGCCTTGCCGGTGGCGACGGGATCATCGAGGTACCCGCGCATCACTGTGGGGCCGCGCACGAGCAGTTCGCCTTCATCCCCCACCGCGGGGCGTTCCGATCCTGCAATGCACACGTCGTACCCCGGCACCGGCCAGCCCACCCGTCCGGGCCCCGGCGATCCGCGCCGGTCCGACAGATACAGGTTGGTGGCCTCCGACGACCCGAGACCATTCACCAGACGCATGCCGGTGGTGGCCTCCACCGCACGCCACACGGCCTCGGGCAGATGCTCCCCGGCCGACACCGCCAGGTGCACCGCGGCAAATGCGTCGGCGGGCACGCGGCCCTCGGCAACGTGCCGGGCGAGCCGCGCCCAGAACGTGGGCACGCCGAACATCGCATTCACCCCTCCCTCCCGACAGGCGTGCGCTGCGCCTGCGGGGTCGCGATCACCGCCCAGCCACGCCGCGGCGCCTGCTCCAATGGGGAAGTACAGGGAGTTGCCAAGGCCGTAGCTGGTGGCCAGGGCCGCGACCGACCAGGTCACGTCCCCGGGCCCCATGCGGAGCACCCGTCGGCCATAGGTGGCGATGCACGAGGGGATATCACCGTGCACGTGCACGACCCACTTGGATGGCCCGGTCGATCCAGAGGTGGCGAGCAGGTACAGGGGATCGCCATGCGACATGTCGCGCACGCCCGGGTCAGATGCAGACCCTGCCTCCCGTAGGTCGCGCATCCCCAGGATCTGCTCACAGATGAGGTCATCGCGTTCGGTGATGAGCATCCGCGCACCGGCACGGCCGATGAGGTCCCGCGCACGATCCGCGCCCATACCCTCCCCAACCAGCGCCGCGACGGCCCCGATCCGGGCGATCCCCAGAAATGCCGCGATCCACGCGGGGCGGTCGGGCAGCGCAAGCGCCACCACATCGCCTGCGCGCACGCCATGGGCTGCCAGCACTGCAGAGGCGATCCGGGCTCGGTCGCCCAGATCGCGAAGCCCCACCGGGCCCGAATCGCCAACCAGCACAAGGCGCCCGGGGTCGGCCCGCGCGTCGGCGAGAAGGGTGGTGGCCAGATTCATGCCACGACGGTAGGGCCAGCATGGCCCGCGTACATGGGTATATCCCCCGATCCGTGCTGCGTGATTTCCGGAGCCGGATCACGCGCGCGCACCGTCGGTCAGCCCTGCCCGGGCTCCTTCAGGGTGGGAAGAATGCGGTCGAGCCACTTGGGCAGCCACCAGTTGCCCTTGCCCACCAAAATCATGACGGCAGGTACCAGCATGAGGCGAACCACCGTGGCGTCCACCAGCACGGCGGTCGCCAGGCCGACGCCCAGCATCTTCACCACCACGTTGGGTTCCAGCACGAAGGCCAGGAACACGCACACCATGACCATTGCGGCCGCGCTGATAACCCGTGCGGTGCCAGCCAGGCCGAGGGCCACCGACTTGTGCGGGTCGCCCGTTGCCATCCAGCCCTCACGGATGCGCGAGAGAAGGAACACCTCGTAGTCCATTGAGAGCCCGAACAGAATGGCGAACATCATCAGCGGCACCCATGACTCGATGGATACCGGTTGGTCCACCCCGATGAGCGACAGCCCGTGCCCCTCCTGGAACACGAACACCACCACACCGAAGGCTGCACCTACAGACAGCAGGTTCATAATCGCCGCCTGCAGCGGCACCAGCAGCGACCTGAACTCGATCATCAGCAGGATGAACGAGATGAGGATGACCACGCCGATGAACCACGGCAGGCGTGCGGCGACCTTGGCGGCCAACTCCGCGCCCACAGCCGTGGTGCCGGTGACATATATCTGGGTACCGGCACCTGCGACCGGCTGCAGTGCGCTCTCGAGTTGCGTAATGAGCGTCTCGGTGGCCTGACTCGCCGGCGCACTCTGCGGCACCACAGTGATGAGCGATACCGGGTGAGTGGGCGACGGAATCGGTCCGATGGTGCCAGCCACGTCGGGCACCTTCTTCGCGGCCGCGGCAACCGCGGCGGCCGAGGCCTGCGCGTTGGGGCCCGACAGCACGACCTCAATCGGTCCGTTGGAACCGGGGCCGAAGCCCTTCGAAACCAGGCCATATGCCTTGTAGGTGGTACTGCTCTTGGGGTCGCTGCCCGAGTCGACCATGCCGAGATCAATCGAGAACAGCGGGACTGCAAGCAGGATGAGGATGGCAAGTGCACCGGCCAGGAAGGGCCATGGGCGACGGGTCACCATGAGCGACCATCGGGCCCAGCCATGCGGCTTGCCATCAGCACCCTCGAGCTGCACCGGCCCCGGTCGGGTGATCTTTGGAATGCGCCATCCCGAAAGACGGGTGCCCACCAGTCCGAGCGCGGCGGGCAGCAGGGTGAGTGCTGCGAAAACCGCCACCAGCACCGACAGCGCGGCGCACAGGCCCATACGGGTGACTAGGGGCACCTGCGCGATTGCCAACCCCAGCACGCCGATGGCAACCGTGCCACCGGCGATGATAACCGCACGGCCGGCGGTGGCGACCGCGAGGCCGACGGACCGTTCCACGGGCATCCCCGAGGCCATCTGCTGATCGTGGCGCGTCAGCACGAACAACCCGTAGTCGACCGAGACCCCCAGCCCGATCATGGTGGCAATGGCCAGCCCCACGGAGCTGATCGAGGCGAATGACTCGAGCACGATCAGAATGGCTGCGGTCATTGCCACGGCGATAAGCGACCCCACCACCGGAATGAGCATGGTGATGACCGACCCAAATGCCAGGAGCAGGATGATCATCGCCGCCAGTACACCCACCAGCACCGAGTAGTCCGGGGCATCGGCCTCGGCCTGCATTGCCGGCGAGCCGCCATATTCCACGGTGAGACCGGCGGCGCGGAGCGGGGCGGAAGCAGCCTGCAACGCGTCCAGATTCGCCGTTCCAAGGTCCTGCGGTGGTGTGGACCACTGCACCACGAACTGCGCGATGTGCTGGTCGGGGGAAATCTGCGGACCGATCACCGAAAGGACCCCGGGAACCTTCTTCAGGCGGACTGATCCAAGGGCAATAGCGGCCTTCGCACTCGGCGAGGTCACCGGGGTGGTGGGTGAATAGACGACAACGATCCCCTGCGACGCGCCCTGACCGGGGTACGCCTCCTGGATGATGCTGAGCCCCTCTGCCGACCGGACCCCCGGCAGACTCACCGTGTCGTCGGCCTGCCCCCCGAGTGACTGCCCGGTGAGACCAATGGCAATGAGCGCGATGACCCACGCACCAATAATCCACCAGTGATGTCGCGCGCAGAAACGGCCCAATCGGCCGAGGCGCCCATCATCCGGAGGGGCGTCGTTCGGTGTCGGGGTTTCCGGGGAGGTCACGGCGGCGACATTACACACGCTGGTTACGCGAAGATGACCCCCGATGACCGATCGCGCCGCCCTCATGGAGATGTTCCGCGACCTGCGCGGTCACGAGTCGCGCCTGCGGCGTCCACCACCGGCGGGTGACGGCGCCGTGTTCCTGGCCGAGGGCGTGCGGCTGGTGGAGCGCACGCAGGC
>JBMOGE010000092.1:0-5261 GCA_049318525.1 Miltoncostaeaceae bacterium | reverse complement strand
TGCCTGGTCGGCCGGATTTGCCCGGCGGGGCTTGACACATCCGAGTTGATGCGTACTATGCGCATCGCTTATGCTTCTCATATAGATCATTGATCATCGGTGCCGCGGCCTCTCATGTGTCGGGGCCCGAAACAACATCGGCCTCCTCGGTGCAACGAGGAGGCCGATGCGGCCCGGCCGGAGACACGACCTCCGGCCGGGCCCACCCCCAGGCCCTAGTGACGACCAAGGAGTGCAGCATGACTGTAGGAAAGACTCGCGCCGGACGCATCGCCGTCGGCGCCATCGCCGCCACAGCCCTCGCGGGTGTGGGCGTCTCAGCCGCCAACGCCAGCGGCAATATCAACCTGGTGGGCTACGCCGTTCCCGGCCCGGCCTTCGAGAAGATCATCAAGGCCTTCCAGAAGACCCCGGCTGGCAAGGGCACCTCGTTCGCCACCAGCTACGGCGCCTCGGGCGACCAGAGCCGCGCTGTCGCAAACGGCCAGCCCGCCGACTTCGTGAACTTCTCGGTGAGCCCCGACATCCAGCGCCTTGTTGACGCGGGCCTCGTGGCCTCCAACTGGAACTCCGGCAAGTACCGCGGCGTGCCCGCCACCACGGTGGTGGCCTTCGGCGTGCGCCCCGGCAACCCGAAGAAGATCAAGGACTGGGCCGACCTCATCAAGCCGGGCGTGCAGATCATCACCCCCGACTTCAAGACGTCGGGCTCTGCCAAGTGGAACGACCTCGCCGCCTTCGGGCAGGCCAAGCTCAAGGGTGGCAGTGATCAGGCAGGCCTCGAGTACCTCAAGGCGTTCTACAAGAACGTTGTCGCGTATCCGAAGAGCGGCCGCGAGGCCACCGACACCTTCGCCGGCGGAACCGGTGACGTGGTCATCACCTACGAGAGCGAAGGCCTTGAGGCCGCGCACGAGGGCGTGAAGGAGCAGATCGTCGTGCCGCCGACCACGCTCATCATCGAGCCGCCCGCGGCCGTGACCAGCAAGTCTGAGAATCCCAAGACGGCTGCTGCGTTCAACCAGTTCCTGTACACGCCGGCCGCCCAGAAGCTGTGGGGCCAGGCGTTCTACCGCCCGGTGGACATCAAGGTGCTCAAGTCGTTCCTCAACCAGAAGAACAGCCGCTTCGCGAAGCCGAAGAAGTTCATCAACATCAACTACTTCGGCGGCTGGGACGGCGCCGAGCCCAACTTCTTCAAGGGCAATGGCTGGGCCGTGCAGGCTCGCAACGCCGCCCGTTAGGCATCGTTGTCTGAAGCAACCACATCAGCCGCTCCTCCCCGCCCGGGCGCAGTGCGCTCGGGCGGGCGGGGTTCGCTGGGTCTCGGCCTCGCGGTCGGGTACCTGGGGCTGATCGTCCTCATTCCCATCGCAGCGCTGGCGTGGAATGGCCTCTCGCAGGGTTGGGGGTCGTTCTGGGACGTCATCACCCAACCCGAGGTGGCCGCGGCGCTGCAGCTGACCATCGTGCTGGCTGCGATCGTCACCGTCATCTCGGCGATCATGGGCACCATCACCGGCTGGGTGCTGGTGCGCTACCGCTTTCCGGGTCGCAGCATCATGGATGCGCTGGTCGACCTGCCGTTCGCCCTCCCCACAATCGTCGCGGGGCTCACCCTGCTCGCGCTGTACGGGCCCAAGAGCCCGTTCGGCATCAACATCGCCTTCACCCGCGTGGGCATCGGCCTCGCGCTGCTGCTGGTCACCCTCCCCTTCGTGGTGCGGGGCGTCCAGCCCCTGCTGCGCGAACTCGACCGTGAGGCCGAGCAGGCAGCGGCCTCACTGGGTGCGAGCCCCTGGGTCACCTTCCGCAAGATCACCATGCCGCAGATCTGGCCCGGCATCCTCTCGGGCGCAGGCCTCGCCTTTGCGCGTGCGCTCGGCGAGTTCGGTGCCGTTGTGCTGATTGCCGGCAACCTTCCCTTCCGCACCGAGGTCGCCTCGGTCTCAATCTTCGGATTCATCCAAAGCGACGAACCGCAGTCAGCAGCTGCCGTGTCGCTGGTACTGCTGGTCTTCTCGCTGGTCACCCTGGCCATCTTCGACTACCTGGAACGGCGAAGTGCGCGCGGGCTGGGGTAGGCGCGGCCTCATCGCCGTGGCGGCCTTCTACCTGCTGGTGCTGCTGGTGGTGCCGCTGGTCGCCGTGTTCTTCCGTGCATTTGAGGAGGGCGCCAGCGCCGTGTGGGCCAATCTCACCAGCGACGCCTTCACGCATGCCCTGTGGCTCACGCTGCTCATCACCCTCATCGCGGTGCCGCTCAACACCATCTTCGGCGTGGGCCTCGCAATTCTCGTGGTGCGGCGCAAGGTGCGGGGGCGCCACTTCCTGAACCTCATGGCCGACCTGCCACTGGCGCTGTCACCCGTGGTGATCGGCTTCTCGCTCATCCTCGTGTGGGGTATCCATGGGTGGTTCGGCAGCTTCTTCGTCGATAACGGGTTCCGCATCATCTACGCGTTCCCCGGCATGGTGCTGGCCACCATCTTCGTCTCGCTGCCATTCGTGGTGCGCGAGGTCATCCCGGTGCTGCGCAGCGTGGGCACCGACCAGGAGGAGGCCGCGGCCGTGCTTGGCGCCGGCCCGTGGCGCACCTTCTGGCGCATCACCCTTCCCAGCATCCGCTGGGGCGTCGCCTACGGCGTCATCCTCACCACAGCGCGTGCGCTGGGTGAGTACGGCGCCGTCGCGGTGGTGTCCGGCCGGGTGACCGGCCAGACCGAGACCGCAACCATCTACATCGATTCCGCATACACCGAGTTCAACCAATCCGGCGCATTCACCGCAGCGCTCGTCCTCGCCGTCATCGCGATCATCGTGGTGGTGGCCGTCAACCTCGTCGTCCGCCAGGAGGCACTCGATGGGCATCACAGCTAGTCACGTCACAAAGCGCTTTGGGGAGTTCCTTGCTCTCGATGACGTCTCGCTCGACATCCCCGATGGCTCGCTCACCGCGCTGCTCGGACCGAGCGGCAGCGGCAAGTCCACGCTGCTGCGGGTGATCGCCGGCCTCGAGGTGCCCGACGCAGGCCAGGTCATCATCGACGGCGTCGACTGCACCAATGCGTCGGCCAAGGACCGCGGCATCGGCTTCGTGTTCCAGCACTACGCCGCGTTCCGGCACATGACCGTGTTCGAGAACATCGCGTTCGGCCTGCGCGTGCGCAAGCGCCCGAAGGCCGAGGTGAAGGACCGCGTGGAGCACCTCATCGACCTGGTGCAGCTCACCGGTATGGCCAAGCGCTACCCCAGCCAGCTCTCCGGTGGCCAGCGACAGCGCATGGCCCTGGCCCGCGCGCTGGCCGTCGAGCCGCAGGTGCTGCTGCTCGACGAGCCGTTCGGTGCCCTCGACGCCATGGTGCGCCGCGAACTGCGCGCGTGGCTGCGGCGCCTGCACGACGAGGTGCACGTCACCACCGTGCTCGTGACGCACGATCAGGAAGAGGCCATGGAAGTTGCCGACCGTATCGCCGTGATGGACCACTCGCGCCTTGAGCAGGTGGCCAGCCCGCGCGAGCTGTACGAGGCACCCAGCACGCCGTTCGTGATGGGCTTCGTGGGCCCGGTCACCACCCTCGGTGGTCGCACCGTGCGCCCGCACGAGATCGCCATCGACACCACGGCGGTCACCGACGCCGTGCCCGCGACGGTGCTGCGCGTCATCCACCTCGGATTCGAAGTGCGCGTGGAGCTCGAGGCCGAGGGCCACGACGGCCTGTGGGTGCAGCTGTCACGGCATGACCCGGTGCTGTCGGTGCTTGAGCCCGGGGTCGACGTGTGGGCGCGCCCCATCGACACCGACCTGTGTGACGCCTCAAGCGGCCATCAGGACCCTGTGGCGGTCTAGCCATGGCGCAGTCGCCACGACTCATCGGGCTTGGCGCCGGCGGGCACGCGAAGTGCGTCATTGACGCCATCACGTCCTCCGGCCGTGCCCGTGTGGGCGGCCTCGTCGACGTGGACCCGGCCACTTGGGGCGGCCGCGTTCTGGGCGTGCAGGTGCTCGGCGGCCCGGCCATGCTCGGCGAGTTGTTCGAGTACGGCTTTCGCAGCGCGTTCATCGGTGTGGGCGGAATCCCCGACCCCTCCACGCGGCGCATCGCGTTCGACACCCTCACCGACACCGGCTTCCGCCTGCCACCCATCGCGCACGCCGCATCAACGGTGTCGGGCTTTGCCATCACCGCCGCGGGCTCGCAGGTGCTGGCCGGCGCCATCGTGAATGCTGACGCCGCTCTGGGGCTCGGCAGCGTGGTGGGAACCGGGGCCATCGTGGGGCACGATGCCGTCATCGGCGACCACACCCACATCGCAGCTGGTGCGCGCATCGGCGGCGGGGCCATTATCGGCCGCGAGGTGCTCATCGGCAGTGGGGCGATCGTGCTGCAGGGCCTCACCGTGGGCGACGGCGCAGTGGTCGGTGCCGGGGCCGTGGTCACCGAGGACGTCCCGGCCGCGGCAACCGTGGTGGGAATTCCCGCAGGACTGGTGGCCGCATGAGCACGGCACGTCACGTTGACCACCCCACTCGCAGCCGCAGGCCGCAGCCGGGCGCACGTGCCCTTGTGGTGGCACCCGACCCCGCGCGGGCGCACGCCATGGCGCTGCGCATGCGGTATCAGGGGTACCGGCCATCGGTGGTGCGCGACGCCTCAGGAGCCGTTGCCGAGGCCCGACTCGGCGCGTTCGACCTCGTCGTCATCGACCCGCCGGCCAATGAGCCCTCAGGGCACGCAACCGCCACTGCCGTCAGCGCTGTGGCGCCCAGTGCCGCACTGTTCGTACTGGCAGCCGATCCGCGCGACCCGGGCCGCCTGCGCGCGGTCCGCGTCAACCCGGTGCCGGCGCCCACGCGAATCGCTCCCGCACGGCCCATCCCGGCCGTTGGCGAGCACCGCGTGGACGTGGGCGAACTCACCATTGACCGATGCGATGACGACGCCGTTCTGCGGGGTGGCCCTGCGCGCCTGACCGGCCTTGAATTCCGGCTGCTCTGGACCCTCGCGAGCAACGCCGGTGCAGCCCTCGCCCGCGATGCCATCCACGGCGCCGTCTGGGGCGGGCCGCTTCCCGCCGGAAGCCGCGTGGTCGATGTGCTGGTGCGCCGCCTGCGTCGCAAGATCGACGAGTGCGGCGGTGCGTACACGTACATCCAGACGGTGCCGGGCCAGGGGTACCGTCTGGACGCCACGCCGAGGGCAATCACGGCCTAGGAAAGCCCAGGGGGGACAGACCCCGGGGAGGGTCTGTCCCCCCTC
>JBMOGE010000091.1:0-5381 GCA_049318525.1 Miltoncostaeaceae bacterium | reverse complement strand
GCAAGACCCGCATGGGCCCGGCCATCCGTCACACCACCAAGCGGCTCATGAGCGTTGACAGCAACGTGAAGCTCATGATCCTGCTGACCGACGGCAAGCCATACGACGCCGACACCTATCAGGACAGCGCCTACGCCCAGGCCGACACCCAGATGGCCCTTCGCGAGGCGCGCCGCGAGAAGATCCACCTGTTCTGCGTCACCGTTGACCAGGAGGGCGCCGACTACCTGCCCACCATGTACAGCGACGCCAACTTCGTGGTGATCGACGACGTGCGCACGCTGCCGCAGAAGCTTCCCCAGCTGTACCGCAGGCTCACCACCTGATGACATGAGCCCTCGCCGCTCACTCCCCCTCATCTCGCTTGCCATGGTGGCCATCGTGGTGGGTGTCGGGTGTGGAGGCTCCCCGATAACCAAGTCCGACGAGCGCACGTGCGAGAAGGACCTGGGTCCCAGCGACTCCCTTCACATCGTGGAGTTCTCGGCCGTGCCCGATCTCGCAAAGGCCTACGGCATGACCGACTGGCTGGAGCGAGGGCAGTACGTGGTGGATGCGCTCCGCGCCACAGCGGACCAGTCGCAGGCGGAGGCCCTCGCCATGGTCGCCCGCGCGGGTATCTGCATCCATCGCACCACCGTCAACTGGATATCCAACAGTCTGGTGTTCGCGGGGCCGAAGGGGTTGGCGGACCGCGTGGCCAAACTGCCGGGCGTCAAGGCGGTGATTTCGGAGGATGCACCGGCGTTCGAGGAGTCCCGCTACCCGCGGGTGCAGGCTCCCACAGCGCCGGGGTGGGACCTGAGGGCCGTACGCGCCCCGGCTGCGTGGGAGAAGGGCATCACCGGCAAGGGTGTCACCATCGGTATCGTCGATACCGGGGTTGCATGGACGCACCCGGCCATCATGCAGCGCTACCGCGGCTACCGTGGCCCCGATGCACAGCCGGTGCATGACGGCAATTGGTGGAGTCCCCTTGATCGTTTCCGGGATGCCCCGGTGTCCACCTCACCCCACGGCACACACGTCACGGGCACCGCGGTGGGTGGCACCGGTCTGCCAGGGGGTGCACCAATCGGCGTTGCGCCTGGCGCCACATTTATCTCGGCGGTGGCATGCACGGCCAGGGCGTGTCCGCTCGCAGGGGTGCTCTCGGGGCTGCAGTTCATGATCGCGCCCACTGACCGCCGCGGCCGCGATCCCAACCCGGCGCTGCGGCCGCAGGTGGTGAGCAACTCCTGGCAGCGCAATGCACGGGAGGTCCCGCTGGAACGTGCGGTCACGGCACTGGAGGCAGCAGGCGTGCTGCTGGTACTCGCCGTGGGAAATGGTGGCCCGGCCTGCGGATCAGCGACGACGCCGGGGGCGGGCGACGACCGCCTGCTGAGCGTCGGCGCGTCGGATCGCGCGGGTGCCGTGGTCGCATTCTCCGGTCGCGGCCCTGCTCCGGGCGGGGGCCCCGGTCCTGATGTGGTGGCCCCCGGTGCCGGGATCGTGTCGAGTATTCCCACCCGCGGGTACGCCGCGTCGAACGGCACCTCGATGGCCGCTCCGGTGGTGGCCGGCATCGCGGCACTCGTCATGCAGGCAAATCCCGCGCTGGTCGGGCACCTTGAAGATGTGGTCTCGATCATCCGGCGTACGGCGACCGCTGCGGGTGATGGCACGTGCGGAACCGCGGCAGGCGGCCGCCGCAATAACAGCGCCGGATACGGTATCGTGAATGCCGACGCGGCGGTGCAGGCGGCCCGGCGCACGCCGTAGTGGGGTGTGGCCCGCCTGCGCGGGTAGTGGTCATGCAGCCGTAGAGGACTATTGTCCATTTACGTAAGTCAAATGTCTGGAGTGTGCGTCATGCGCCGCGTCGCCATCGCCCTATTCGTCACGGTCGGAGCTGCGGCGCTTTTTGCTGGCTGCGGCGGGACGTCGGATACGACCACCTCTGGTTCCGGGGGCGGCCCGGCAGAAGCGGCCAGCACGACCGCGCCAGCGGGTACCGACGGCGTCTACCTGCCGGGCGTGAAGCAGGCATTGGCCAGCAAGAATGCGCTGCCGGCGTGCCAGGGGCAGCGCTCGGATGAACACATTTGCGGCAACTACTTCAATTATCTCCTTTCGTGGGTCGCCAACCCCAAAGGGGGGTCTCCGCTGCTCGCGGGCGCGACAAACGCCACTGGCAGCCCATCTGGGTCGGCCGTGTTCCTGCCGACGGAGGGCGCTGACGGGGGAAAGACCGTGCAGGCCGGTCACCACAACGATGAGGGTGACGGCAAGTACTGGTGGGGGCCCTGCGGGGACGACTGGACGAAGTGCACGGGTGAGAGCAAGGGCGCGAGGTTCACTGACCGGCTCCTCATTGAATGGTCGGACGACAACGCGAATGAGAACAGCGGGAGCGTGTATCTCAACCTGCAGGCCGGCGACGTTCCTCTTGGTCAGACGTGGGTGGGCCAGTGGAATGATGGTCAGGAGGGCGCCGGCGCGTGCAAGGCCGCCGATCGCCACGGATGGCCGGAATACGTGGTGTGCAGTTGGGATGGGAAGAATCACGACGCACTGAGCCGCTCCGAGGACCGCCAGGACGAACTCGGATTCGGATACTGGTTCCGCGACTTTCCGGTTCGCATCGCAGTGCGAAGCAAACTGCCGAACTCGCGTATTGACATCGTGAGCATCACAGCGGATCACCTGAAGATCGCGGACGCATCCACGGTTCGCGTTCCCAGCAGCATCGCGGTTGGGGCGAGCGACGAGGTCACGCGGTACCTCGTCGCGTTCCGCCGCTTCAACGCCGCCGCGCAGCGGGACGAGGTGATCATCCGTGGCACGCTGCGATCGATCCCCCCGACCACGACCACGTCGACCACGACGACCACGGCAACGCCGCCCGACAAGTGGGACGGCTCTGCGATCACCATGCATGTATGGCTCGGCAACGAGAAGGTGGGGAGCGGCGGCGGCACGGAGACCAAGCCGACGGTTCCGGGGTCATCGTGCGAGATCGAACTGGCCAGTGCAGAGGCGGCGGTTCACGCGCCTCAGTGCTCGATCTCCGGAGCCATCGCGCCTGGCCGCGAGGGCTCACTGAACGACGTCCAGTTCTTCGTGAGGTAGGTCATGGACGGCTGGGGCAAGATCACAGCTGTGTCGCTTGCGGGCCTGCTGGCAACATTCCCGTCAGTCATCGCCGTTGCCGGCGCGGCGAGCGCAGGCGGCGTGCCATCGCTGACCACGTCATCGGCCCCTGCGGGCAATGAGTCATTTGACCCGCGTCCGCTGCCCGCACTTCCGCAGGAGGAGGGGACGGGCGCCCTCATTGCCTCGCTGCGAGGCGTCGTGCTCGATGGCTCGGGCGCCCTGTCGACCAGTCTTTCGCCTCGATTGAGCGAGCCTGCTGCCCCAGCAGGCGTGCAGGCGCGGTATGAGGTCCGCTCGTTCGCTGGCGCTCTTCTCTGGAACTTCACGACGACCGCCGGCCACGCCACGGTGCCGATGGGAGTGTTGCGTCACGGCGGCTCGTACACGTGGTCGACGACCGTCGCGGGTCGCTCATCCGGAAAGCACCTGCTTGAGGTGGACGCGCAGCGGCTGAACGCGCAGAGGCTCATTCCATACGGCGATGCCGGCGTGACGTCGGTCACGGGTGAGCCGATCTTCTCCGCCGGCACCGTGGCCGTGAGCGCACTTCCGGGGACCGCTGGCGTCACGCTGATGTACCAGCCCTCCAATGGCCTTTCGGTCGATCCGACTCCTGGCGTTCCCGCCGGCTGGCGCATGGCGACGGGGGCCGGCTGGAACCGCCTGCATCGCTTTACGGCCGGCCGGGTGGAACTCTCGGATCCCAAGGGCCGGACGGTGACGTTCACCAGCGCGGGGAGTGGGGTGTGGGTGCCGCGGTTTGGACCCGGGCGGACATTCCCTGCTGGCACGTGGGTGACCCTGGCCGAGGGCAATGGCGGCAAAGAACTGTCGGTCACCGATCGGGCGGGCACCGTCACGACCTTCCCGGCGCCCACTGCTGCGACGCCGACTGTGCGCGCCACGTCGTCGTGGTCGGCGGCGCAAGCCGGATTCACCCGCACCTATGAACCATCGGGCCGCCTCACCACCATCACCGACCCTGTGTCCAATCGCTCTGTCGTCCTGACCTACTCGGGTTCCGGCGAGTGCCCGGCGGTGCCGAACGGCGGCGGATTCATCGCTCCTCCAAGCGGAATGCTGTGCGCGGTGGCTGCATGGGATGGCCAGCGTGCCGAGGTTGCCTATTCGGGATCTGCGGCGCACCCGCGCATCGCCCGCGTGACTGTCCAGGCGCAGGCGTCACCGCAACTGCTGGGGCAGACGGATCTGGGGTACGACTCCGTCGGCCGACTCGCGACCATTCGCGGCCCGCAGGTGAATCGCGCGATCGCGGCGGGGGTGCTGAACGGCTTCGGTGCCGGTAACGCATCGGACCCCCACCTCCTTACGAGTTTCACCTATGACGCCCGTGGCCGCGTGACGCGCATCCAGCGGCCCTCAGCGATCATCGCGGGTTCAACCACAGGGCCTCCCGAACGGGGTGAGCGCCGCTTCGACTACCCGGCGGAGGGGTCCATGCGGGTTCTCATACCGGGTCGGGAGCGGCCGGCATGGACACACGTCGCGAGTGCATCAACGATGCTCGAGATGAAGTCCATTGATTCGGCGGGTCGGGTGACCACCCAGTCGTGGGATGTCGCGCGTCAACTGGTGACCGAGGCGCGGCTGCCTGGCGGCCCTCACGGCCGGGTCAAGCGCTTCGCATACGACGCACTGGGCAACGTGCGGTCCGTGGTGGGACCTTCGACCACGCCCGACAGCCCGCAGGCGCCGCGGGCGACATATGCCTACGACACACAACCGGTGTGTCCGGGGAGCGTCCAGTCAAGCATTGCGCGTGAGGCTGCCGCGACGATTGACGCGCGCTGCACGCGGAAGGGGCGCCGTGCGACGCCCAAGCGGACGCGCACACCTGCTCCAATGACGTCGCACTCACGCGGTGGGTCCCGCTCCACGTCGGTCACGGGCCCGGTCACCGAGCCGATGAAGGGCCTTCAAACCACGTACTGGAGCAACCGGGGTTTCTCCGGGACGCCCACTGCGCACTCCACCGGCCCTCTTGCCGGAGCGGCCGTACCCCAGACCCTGCACTTCCTCTGGCCGACTTCTCCAACCGGAACCCCTGGGTGGACCGGTCGGCTCCAGGGCTTTCTCTCCCCTCCGGCAACTGGCGCATACACCTTCCGTACCGGGAACGGTGCGCATCTCGTGGTGGGCGACACGTCATGCCGCCCGACGTGCACTCTCAATCTCACCGCAGCGCATCCGGTACCGATTCGCGTGGACGTGACGGCTCCGGA
>JBMOGE010000090.1:0-5441 GCA_049318525.1 Miltoncostaeaceae bacterium | reverse complement strand
TCCGGGAGCATCCTCGGGTTGATATTCAACCCGCACTTCCAACTGGGGTAGCCCGGGCTCGCAGGGGCGATTGGCATGATCGGACTGCATCCGCGCTTGCCGCGAGATCGAGCGTGACTTGGGCGTGGTGGCTCCCCCCGCACCAGCGGCCCTCTTCCGTGCATCCACAATCACTTCAGATGGCGTGCGGGGCGACGGAGTCGATTCCCCGAGGAGGCCCGCGTGCCCCTTCTGATGACCCACTTCTACGAGGGTGGGACCGCCGAGCAGTACGACGTATTGCTTGCTGCAGTACACCCCGACCTCGACACCGGGCGCTCCTGATCCGCGGGTGACGAGCCGACGGCTGGTGTCGGTGTGCGACGCGGTGACGAGCTCCTGCTCCTGAGTGAATTGGGGGAGACCCCCGTGGGGGCCGCTCCCTGGAGCAACTCCCCGTGCCCGCTGGCCAGAGCGCGCAGCCATCGTCCCGGGTGCCGGCAGACGAGGGGCGTGGGCTACCCTTCACGAGTAATCCGACGTTGACGGACGAACCATGATGCAGCGGCTCACCGACGGCTACCGGCACCTTCGCGGCCTGTCGTGGCCCGCGGGCTATCCCATCGCGCAGTTTCCCAACCCGCCGCTCATCATCGGGCTGGCGGCGCTGGGGGCGAGGTATCTGGCCACAGGGGCCGTGGCAGATGTGCTGGCCGCCGCCGGGTACATATTCATCGCCATCTGGGCGTACCTCGAACTCACTGCTGGTGTCAACATGTTCCGCCGTGCGCTCGGACTGGCGGGACTTGCCTACATCGTGGTGATCGTCGCGCAGCGCTTTGGCGTCTAGGGTCGCAGCGTGCACCACGACATCGCGATCATCGGGGCGGGGCTCAGCGGGTTGTACGCGGCCCGGCTGCTGCAGCAGGTGGGTGCCGACTACGTGGTGCTGGAGGCAGCGCCCCGCACTGGCGGGCGAATCCTCTCGCTGGGCGCAGATGGCGCACGCGGGCCCTGCGACCTGGGGCCGTCGTGGTTCTGGCCTGCCTACCAGCCGCGGATGCCTTCCTTGGTGCGCGAGTTGGGGCTGCGCGCCTTTCCGCAGGCGAACACGGGTGCCCTGCTGTGGGAGGAGTCGGCGGCGGAGTGCATTCGCTACGAAGGTGGCGCACCCGATGATGGATCGATGCGCATTCATGGAGGCACCGCCACGCTGATTGACTCGCTCGCGGCGGTGGTCCCCGCCGAGCGGGTGCTGCTGGGGCATCGGGTCACTGCGCTGCGGCAAACGCCACAGGGCGTTTCCGTTGAAGTGAGTGCCGGGGCCGGCCCGGAGATCACCTGCGAAGCACGAATCGTTATCTGCACCTTGCCGCCACGACTGCTGGCCCATGCCGTGACGTTCGATCCACCGCTCCCCGAGGCCGTGCGCAGCAACTGGGCCGCCGTGCCCACCTGGATGGCTGGCAATGCGAAGTTCGTGGCCATCTACGAGCACGCATTCTGGCGCGATGCCGGGCTCTCGGGTGAGGGGCGAAGCCGCGTGGGGCCGCTGGTGGAGATCCACGATGCGTGTGATGAGCACGGGCTGGCTGCACTGACCGCGTTCGTCGGCACGCCCCCGCAGGCGCGCGTGGGGACCGACGACCACCTGCGTGAGGCCGCCATCGCCCAACTGGTGCGGCTGTTCGGCGACGCGGCCCAGTACCCGGTGGCCTGTCTCATCAGGGACTGGGCCGCTGACTCCCTGGTGGCGACTGCTGACGACATGCAGCCGCTGTACGCCCATCCGGAGTACGGGCGGCATGCATCGCCGCCGGGCGAGTGGGCCGGGCGCCTCATTCTCGGTGGCACTGAGAGCGCCCCCACCTACGGTGGGTACATGGAGGGGGCCCTCGAGGCAGCCGAGCTGGCGGTCGCCGCGGCGGCCTGACGACGCCGTGGCGCTATTGCGCCACCCGCACGTACGCCAACTGCATTTGCGCCGCGCCTTCGACCAGGTGCCACTGGACGTAGAAAACAGGAAAGGCCCGCCGAAGCGGGCCTTTCGTGAAACGGGAGTGACGGGACTCGAACCCGCGGCCTCAGGATTGACAGTCCTGCGCTCTAACCAAGCTGAGCTACACCCCCAGGCACAGCAGCGAGCGATGGGCGGTGACGGATTTGAACCGCCGACCCCCTGCGTGTAAAGCAGGTGCTCTACCAGCTGAGCTAACCGCCCCAACGGGCGCGGGGACCTTAGCAGTCACGTGATCCAGTCGGGGGGCGCACTGGACTCCGCGATAACGGCCACAAGTTCGTCGGCGACCTCGCGCGGGTTGCGCCCCTGTGCCAGACCGGGTGCCTCACCGGCGAGGGGTCGGGTGGCGAGGCCGGTTTCCATGTGAGGGGGGCGGGCATCGATGACCCGCACCTTGGCCCGCCGCATCTCGCGGCGGAATGCCACGTCGAATGCGGTAAGACCGGCCTTGGCCGCCGAGTATGCGGCGAGGCCCGCCATGGGCTGGTCGGCGACGACGGCCGAGATGTTGGCGATAACGCCGCCCGCCCCCAGGTGCCGGCTGGCGGCCTGCGCCACGAGGATCGGTGCGATGAGGTCGATGTCGACCAGGCTCCGCAGCACGTCCTCGTCGAGGTCGGCGACGGGGCCGAAGGCCACGGCGCCCGCGGCCATGACCACGATGTCGAGCCCGCCGAGTGCCTCTGCGGCGCGGTCGACGACATCGCGCGGGGTGCCCGGAGCGGCGAGATCGCCGGCGATCGCGGTGGCACCGGTCTCCGCGGCGATGGCATCAAGGCGACCGCCGCCTCGCCCGTGCACGGCAAGCGTTGCTCCTGCCGCGGCCAAAGACCTCGCCAGTTCCGCTCCGAAACCACCTGTGGCCCCCACGACGAGCGCACGCGTCCCTTCCATTTCCATGTCGTAACCCTAGGCCGTGGCACAGGCCCGGCCCGCCCGAACCGTCACGGGTCCGGCATGGTGGTCAGGGAAGTTCTTCGCCGGCCTCGGCATCGGGCTGGGCGTCAGAGGGGTGCGGGCGTCCGCGCAGGTAGGCGTAGATCGTCACGCCGAGGCCTGCTCCCACGATGGGCCCGATCAGGTAGATCCACAGGGCGGTGAAGTCGCCGGTTGCAACGGCCGGGCCAATGGAGCGTGCCGGGTTCATCGAAGCGCCGGTGATCGGCCCCATCACCAGGCCCATGGCCACCACCGTGATGCCGATGGCCACGGCGGCAAGGGCGCCCTGCGCACGGGTGTCGGTGGCCACGGCCATGACCACCAGCATGAGGATTGCCGTGATGGCGATCTCGATGACCACCGCAGTGGCGTTGCCCACGGTGTGCGGCTGGGTAAGAGACAGACCACTCTCGTCACCGAAAAGACCCGAGATGGCGAGCGCACCGCACATGGCACCACCGATCTGCGCCACCCAGTACGGGATCACCTCGCTCCATGGGAAGTGCCGTCCCCCGGCAAACGCGAGTGTGACTGCCGGGTTGATGTGGGCTCCGGACAGATGCCCGATGGCGAAGATGACCACGGCCACCATCAGGCCCCAGATCACCGCGACGCCAATGTGCCCCCCAAGTAGTTCGTGCATGCGGAAGTTGACGGCCACCGCGGCGCATCCGCCGGCCACGAGTACGAACGTGCCGAGAAACTCAGCCACCAGGCGACGTGGCAGATCGGGTGCGGTGTGCATGGCGGCAGCGTACCCACGGCGTACCCTCCCGGCGATGACCGATACGGAACGCACCAGCATCACCCTTGTGGGTGACCGTGACGCGCGGCTCGAGCGCCTGTTTCGCTGCACGCCGGAGGTGTTGTGGGACGTGATGACCGATCCGGCCCGCATCCCCGAGTGGTGGGGCCCTGCGCACCATCATCCCCGCGTGGTGGAGATGGACGTGCGCGTGGGTGGCCGCTGGCGGTTCGAACTTCTGGATCACGACAACGTGTTTGGTTTCGGCGGCGAGTACCTGGACGTGGAGCGACCGTTGCGGCTGCGTCAGACCTCCGTGTTCGATCCATTCCCCGACTCCGGGGTCGTTGAGGACGCCACGCTCACAGCGCAACCCGACGGCACCACGCGTCTGGCCATTTCGCTCACGCACCCCACCCCGGAGGGGCTCACCAACCAGATCTCGGCTGGCATGGTTGAGGGCATGCAAGAGACCCACCGCCGTCTGGCTGCGTTGGTCGCGGCCGCGAACGCCGAGTAAGGGAGCAGGGGATGGCTGTGTACATGGTTGTTGCGACATTCAGGCCGGGTACCGACATGGATGAGGTATTTGCCGTCGCCGACGCAGAGCGTGCGCAGGTCAAGGTGCTTACGGCCGAGGGGCGGATGGGGCAGATCCACCTGGCCATCCCGCACGGCAAGGTATTCATCGAAGTGTTTGCCGACGACGACGCGGCCGCCGAGGCCACGATCATGACCTTGCCCATCTCCAAGTGGTGGGACCTGGAGATCTACCCCACCATGGTGCCGCCGAGAGCCGGCGGCTGACGGACCCCCAACGGGTCGAGATTGGAACCACATCGAGGCGTGGCTCGCCAGCGTCGATGCGTTGCGGAAGAAGTTCGGCTGATCATCCAGTGCGAACGCCGTCAACAGGGGGCTATCCTCGCTCTCCGCCCCCGGACGCGTGACGCCGATTCCGACGAATCACGCGTTCCGCCGTGGTCACTTTGGTGCGCCACGGCTGTCTTCTGAAGGGAAGTTCATGAAGCGATCGATCCGCAATACCGGTCTGGCTGTCCTCGCCGCATCCGTGCTCTTCGTCAGCGTTGGCTGCGGCAGCGCTGACGAGGCATCGATGACCACAACCACTGAAGCCACCCCATCCACCAGCACGTTTGACGGAGCAGAGAACAAGACCGTCGTCGCTGATCTCGCCGCCGCTGGCAACTTCACCGTGCTGACAAGGCTGTTGAAGGCTGCAGGGCTCGTGAAAAAGCTGTCGGGTCCTGGTCCGTTCACCGTGTTCGCTCCCACAGATAAGGCCTTCGAGGCCCGAGCTGCCGATTTGGGCGTTCCTCTGGAAGACGTGCTGCAGGGCATGATCGCCGATCCCGTGCTGCTGAGAGCAATACTCCTCTACCACGTGGTGCCAGGCAATCTCCGCGCGGCTGACGTGGTGGCCCTCGACGGCCAGAAGGTTGAGACCCTGTCGGGCGAGAAATGGACCGTGCTCGTTGATGGCGAGAACGTCAGCATCAAGGATGGCTTCGACCAGGACAGCAACGTCATCAACGTTGATGTCGCTGCCTCCAACGGTGTGATCCACGTTGTCGACAACGTGCTTGACGGGGCGTTGCCCGGTCCCAATAGCGATGACGCGGCATCGACGACCACAACCACGAAAGCCATTCCGTACACCAGCACGTTTGACGGAGCAGCCGACAAGACCGTCGTCGCTGATCTCGCCGCCGCTGGCAACTTCACCGTGCTGACAAG
>JBMOGE010000089.1:0-5539 GCA_049318525.1 Miltoncostaeaceae bacterium | reverse complement strand
TGGCGATGGCCTTGACCGATGCCGTGATGGCGTTCTTGTTGGCCGTCGAGTTGACCGTGCCCGACTTCACCTTGAACACGATCGGGCTGGTGCCGTTCTCGGTGGGTGGGAAGTCGGCCGCCAGCACGTTGGTGGCGTCCTGGCTCTGCGTGCCCGGCAGGCTGTTGTCGTTGGTGGTCTGCGCGCCGAAAATGCTCACCGCGCCCGACAGCGCGATGATGATGACGACCCACAGCAACAGGGCCTTGACAGGGTTGTGCGCAACCCAGCGGGCCATGCGATGCAGCAGGGATGCCACGGTCAGCGACCTGCGGTGTTCGTGTGGAGGGACACCATCAGGTGGTGAGCGTAGGGCATTGGTGGGGAGCGGTGGGGCCGGGCACAGCGGTGGTGGATCTATTCCGCCAGACGGCGGTAGCCACCCTTCCACCACATGAGCGGGTCGCCATCGGTCACATCGGCCTGCAGCACGCGCCCGATGAGGATGCTGTGATCGCCGGCCTCCACCACCTGATGCCGCTCACACACCAGACGGGCATGCGCACCCTCGAGCATGGGCACGCCGTGGTGCCCGCCCTCCCAGGGCAGATCCTTAAAGCGGTCCTCACGGGAGAACGCGAAGGTGTTCGACACCTCTTCCTGATCTGCGGCGAGGATGTGCACACCAAATCCAGGCGCCTGCGTAACCAGATCGTGCGTCCATGAGGCCTGGCCGATGCACACCAGCACCAGCGGCGGGTGCAGCGACAGCGATGAGAACGCCGACACGGTGAGCCCCACCGGGCCATCCGGACTGGCGGCCGTCACCACCGTAATACCGCTGGCCCAGCGCCCAAGCGCCGCCTTAAACGCGTCGGGGTCCACTCCGGAGAGGTGCGATTCAGTCATGGCCGGGGACTGTATCCCGTCATCGGTAGCCTTGATGCAACCCACCGCGACGAAGACACGTGAGCCAGACCCAGCCCGGACAGGATCCCCGCATTCCCGACCACATACGCCACCCGGTGCTGTGGATTGTGGTGCTGGCCATCGCCGCAGCGGTCGTCGCGGGTCTGGTGCTTACGGTGAGCGAGAATGTGCGGGCGAATCAGCGCCAGTCCGCGTTGCAGCCGTTCTACACGCCGCCCGCCCTCCCGCCCGATGGGCGGCCCGGCGATGTCATCCGCACCGAGCCCCTCGGCATCACCGTGCCCGGCGGGCGCGCACTGCGCATGCTGTACCGGTCGCAAGATGGCGAGGGTAAGCCCACGGCATCGAGCGGCATGGTCTTTATCCCCTCTGGCCCCGCGCCCGCAGGCGGGCGCCCAATCGTGGCGTGGGCGCATGGCACCGTGGGGCTCGGGTCGGGGTGCGCCCCGTCGCGCATTGACGACCCCACCGGCAATCTGCCGTGGATCGGCGAGATGCTCGCGCGCGGTTGGGTGGTCACCGCCACCGACTATGCCGGGCTTGGCACCCCCGGCACCTCGGGGTACCTCATCTCGGGTGACGAGGGCCACGACGTCATCAACTCCGTACGCGCAGCGCGCAATCTTCGGGGTGCCAGCGCGAGTTCGCGGTGGGTCGCGTGGGGCCACTCGCAGGGCGGGCACGCGGCGCTGGCGGCTGCCGACATGGCCGCCTCGTACGCGCCCGATCTGCGCCTGGTGGCGGTGGCCACAGCCGCTCCGGCGGCTGAGCTGCGGCTGTTGCTCGCGTTGCAGTGGAACCAAGCGGCGGCGTGGGTGATCGGGGCCGACGTCGTAAGCACCTGGCCCGCCCGGTATCCGGAGCTCAACCGGAACGCCATCCTCGCTCCCAACGGCCGGCAGCACTGGCAGGACGTTGCGAGCAAGTGCATCGTCGCCGCGGCGCTCACATCGATCGTGCGTCAGGACATCCTCGGGCAGGATTTCTTCTCGATGGACCCGTGGCAATCACCGGCATGGCGCCAGCGCTTCCGGGCCAACACGCCCCAGCCCATCCCCACCGATCTGCCACTGCTTGTTGCTCAGAGCACAACCGATGCGGTGGTGCTGCCGCGTACCACCGCCACGCTGGTGCGCGATTGGTGCAGAGCCGGTGACCGCATCAGCACGCTGTGGGTCAATGGGGTGTCGCACCAGTCCACGGCGATCGTGGTCGGCCCATCAGTGGTGCAGTGGATCGATGGCCGGCTGCGCGGCGACCCCGCCGCCGATGACTGCCCGCTGCCGTCGCCCGTGCCCCCGATCAACGGCTGACCGGGGGCTGGGTGGGGGTCGGTGCACCAACGTGCGCCGACCCCCACCGCTCATGCCTCTACTCCAACGGCTGGTTGATGCGCGCGTTCGACGGGTTGATGATGAGCACCACGATAAGCGCGATAAGCGGCACGAAGACTGCGAACAGTCCAAACCCGAGAGCGCTCCGGCCCTTGGCACGGGCAATGTTCATCGTGACCATGATCAGGACGATGTAGACGATGACGCCGATGATCCACAGCAGGACACCCATGGGGGACTCCTTCGTCGATTGATTGACGTGCGGGAGCCTACGGGGGGCCCCGGACTCCCCCGCAAGGCGCTGCTACGGTGGGGTGACCGATCGCCCGCCGTGGGAGAGCCAGCCAAGAGCTGGCGCCGAAGGAGCAACCGCCCCGGAATCTCTCAGGCACCAGGACCGTGGTGGGCGCGGTAACGCTGGAGAGAGGGTGCTCGACACCCCGCCGATGGGGAAAGCCCGCACTGCGGGTGCATCTCTCAGGCACACGGACAGCGGGGGCGCCGATTCGCACACGCCGCGAGGGAGTCGCCACATATGCCAGAGCACCAGAGCCTCACCGAACTCGAGGGCACCGACGAGTTCATCGCCCGCCACATCGGCCCCATGCCGGCCGAGCAGGACGTGATGCTGGAGGCCATCGGGGCCGCGTCGCTCGACGCCCTCATCAGGGAGACCGTGCCGGCATCTATCCTGCTTGACGCCCCGCTCGATCTGCCGGGCGCGGTCACCGAGCGTGCGGCGCTCGCACGCCTGCGCAAAGTGGCAGCAGAGAACGTGGTGATGACGTCGCTCATCGGGCAGGGCTACAGCGACACCATCACCCCGGCGGTCATCCAGCGCAACGTGCTCGAGAACCCCGCCTGGTACACGTCGTACACGCCGTACCAGCCGGAGATCTCGCAGGGGCGCCTGGAGGCACTGCTCAACTACCAGACACTGGTGGCCGACCTCACCGGGCTGCCGCTGGCAAACGCGTCGCTGCTCGACGAGGCCACCGCGGCGGCCGAGGCCATGACCATGGCCCGCCGCGCCACCAAGTCGGACTCCTCCGTCTTCTTCGTCGATAACGACTGCCACCCGCAGACCATCGCGGTGGTGCAGGCCCGCGCCGTGGCCATCGGCATCGACGTGGTGGTGGGTACGCCCGATTCCGACCTGCCCGCAACGCTGTTCGGCGCCCTGCTCGCCGTGCCCGGCTCATCGGGTGTGCTGCGCGACGTGACCGATGTGGTTGACCGCGTGCACAGCGCCGGCGGCCTCGCAGTGGTGGTTGCCGACCCGCTCGCCATGGTGGTGGTGAAGAGCCCCGCCGCCATGGGTGCCGACATCGCTGTGGGCTCGATGCAGCGCTACGGCGTGCCCATGATGTTCGGTGGTCCGCACGCCGGGTTCATGGCCACCAAGGACGAGTTCGCCCGGTCACTGCCCGGCCGCCTGGTGGGCGTGTCGCTCGATGCCGCCGGACGCCCCGCGCTTCGCCTGGCGCTGCAGACCCGCGAGCAGCACATCCGCCGCGAGAAGGCCACGAGCAACGTGTGCACCGCGCAGGCCCTCTTGGCCATCATCGCGGCCATGTACGCGTCGTGGCACGGCGCCGAGGGCCTCCGCCGCATTGCGCTCCGCACCAACCGCCTCACCTCCATCCTCGTGGCCGGGCTTCGCGCGGGGGGCATCGACGTGCCCGCCGACACGTGGTTCGACACCGTGGTGGTCACCGTTCCCGGACGGGCGGAGGCCATTCACGAGGCGACGCGCGCCGAGGGCATCAACCTGCGTCAGGTCGACGCCGATCACGTGGGCATCTCGCTCGACGAGACCACCACGCGCGACGTGGTGGAGGCCGTGTGGCGCGCCTTCGGCGTGACGGCCTCGGTGGAGGCGCTGGACGGGTCGGCGCCCGAGGGCATTCCCGCCGCGCTCCGCCGCGAGGACGCCATCCTCAACCACCCCGTCTTCCAGCAGTACCGCGAAGAGCACGACATGATGCGATACCTGCGCCGTCTGGCCGACAAGGACCTGGCACTCGACCGCACGATGATCCCGCTGGGTTCGTGCACCATGAAGTTGAACGCCGCCACCGAGATGGTGCCGGTCACATGGCCGGAGTTCGCAGGGATCCACCCATTCGCCCCCGCCGACCAGACCCGTGGCTACACCCGCATGGTCGGCGACCTCGAGCGCGCACTGTGCGAGATCACCGGCTACCACGCCATCTCGCTTCAGCCCAACGCCGGGTCGCAGGGCGAGCTCGCCGGGCTACTGGCCATCCGCGCGTACCACCTGGCCAACGGCGACACCGGACGCACCGTGTGTCTCATCCCGTCATCAGCGCATGGCACCAACGCCGCCAGCGCGGTGATGGCCGGCATGTCGGTGGTGGTCGTGGCCTGCGACGCCGACGGCAATGTCGACCTCGACGACCTGCGCGCCAAGGCCGATGCCGCGGGCGACGCACTCGCCGCAACCATGATCACCTACCCCTCCACGCACGGCGTGTTTGAGGAGGGCGTCGGTGAGCTGTGCGAGATCGTGCACGCACACGGTGGCCAAGTGTACGTGGACGGCGCCAACCTCAATGCGCTTGTGGGGCTTGCCAAGCCGGGCAAGTTCGGTGCCGATGTCTCGCACCTCAATCTGCACAAGACCTTCTGCATCCCGCATGGCGGCGGGGGCCCGGGCGTGGGCCCCGTGGCGGTGGGTGCGCACCTGGCGCCATATCTGCCCAACCACCCCATGCGTGCCGACGCCGGACCCGCAACAGGCGTGGGCGCCATCTCCGCCGCGCCCTGGGGATCTGCGGGCATCCTGCCCATCCCGTGGCTGTACATCACCATGATGGGTGGCGAGGGCCTGCGCCGGGCAACCGAGGTGGCGATCCTCAGCGCCAACTACGTGGCCACCCGCCTGTCGCCCCACTACCCCGTGCTGCACACCGGCGCCAACGGACGCGTGGCGCACGAGTGCATTCTCGATCTGCGCCCCATCAAGGATGCCTCAGGCGTGACCGTCGACGACGTGGCCAAGCGACTGATGGACCACGGCTTTCACGCCCCCACCATGTCGTTTCCGGTGGCGGGCACGCTGATGGTGGAGCCCACCGAGAGCGAGTCGCTCGCTGAGCTCGACCGGTTTATTGACGCCATGATCAGCATCCGTGAGGAAATCGCCCGGGTGGAAGCCGGCGAATGGGATGTCGATGACAACCCGCTGCGTCACTCCCCGCACACGGCCGAGGATGTCGCCACCGACGAGTGGAACCGCCCGTACCCACGACAGTTGGGGGGCTTCCCCGCCG
>JBMOGE010000088.1:0-5676 GCA_049318525.1 Miltoncostaeaceae bacterium | reverse complement strand
GGCCCCTGTACTTCTGCGTGGCCTCCGCAGCACCAGACCAGGATTACGGCGAGCCCAGTTGCGCCCGCATCGTGCTTCGCCCCGCAGCCGCCCGGTAACGTCGCCCCGTCAAACAGCCGGAGGATCCATGAGCAGTGACCAGTCGAGCATCGTCGCCGAGGGCTTTACCGACACCGCAAACGACTACGACGACGCGGTGCGGTTCAACGTCGGTGGGGCGCAGCGGCTGATCATGTCGATCCCCGCCGGGCAGTACCACGACGTCATCGACATCGGTTGCGGCACCGGCTGGGCCACGCAGGCACTGGTTGACCGGTTCCACCCAGCGCGCATCACGGGCGTTGACCCATCAGAGGGCATGCTCGAGCAGTTTCAGGCGAAGCTCGGCGGCATCGATGGGGTGGAGATCACGCTGGCCCAGGGCGACGTGGAGCACATGCCCGTGGCAGACGGCACCTTCGATCTGGCCATCTGTTCAATGGCCTACCACTGGTTCCCACAGAAGTGGGCCGCAGCCGAGGCCATGGCGCGCACCCTCAAGCCGGGCGGAGTGCTGGCCATCCTCTGTTCGGGACGTGGTGGCGAGCGGGCGTACCGCGACATCCTCGCCAATCTCGAGCCGATGAACTACACGTGGCTGGGGGCGTTTGATGCTGTGCAGCGGGACATCCCCGAGATGGAGGACTACCTGCTGAAGGCCGGACTCGAGGTGGAAGACGTGTGGATGGAGCGCCGCATCCGCCACACCACAGTGGAGGCCTACCTCGAGCGCATGCGCGTGGTGGCGGGCCATCTGATCGGTGACCAGTCCGAAGGTGACGTGGCTGAGTACATGGCGAAGGTGGAGGAGAAGATGCGCGAGGCTTCGGGCCCGCGCGGCTGGACCTACGACTTCACCAAGCTCTACGCCATCGCCCGCAAGCCCATCTGACCTGAAACCCACGGGACACCCCCGGCGCCCGATCGGGGCCCGGCAGAACGAGCGTGGGCCTCATGGGTCGCGGTCGCTCTGCTCGCCACGTCCTGTTGATCCTCGCCATGTCGTGCCGGTGGCATCGCGCCGCGGCCTGGGCCAGTCACGCCACAACCAGTACCCGCCCGGCGATCACTCCGCCAGGAACTCGCCTGCCAGGTCGGCCACGACGCCCGCGCCCTCGGTATTGAGATGCACGCCGTCGGGCGAGAGCACCATGCCGTGCCGGGCGGCGATGTCGTCGAACGACCGCCCGAACACGAAGTGCCAGATAAATGACTCGATCGCCGGGCGGCCCCACCCCCCAAACGCGGGGCCGTGTGTGGCACCCACCGCCTCGAGGATCTCGCACATGCGCTCATTCACCGGCAGGTAGGTGGCGTCGCGCGACTCGCAGATAACGGCGATCACCCGGTTGAACTCAACGGTGCGTGTGTTCACCTCGTCGGTGAGGTCCTGCCCCACTGGCGGCAGCGAGCACACGGCCACGCGCACGCCATCGGCGTGCAGCCGGTCGACCATCTCGGTGAGGCATTCGCCGTAGAAGTCAACCGACGGAGCCTGCGGCAGATGCTTCGACCTGCGCACCGCGTCGGCGGCCCTGCCCGAGAGGGTGGCCTGAACATCATTGGTACCCACCAGAATGATGGCCTGCTCCGGCGCACAGGCGAGGACGTCATCGAGCCCCTGAAGTGTCTCCCATGCCACGTGGCCATTCACTCCCGCGTTGGCGAACGCCATCTCGGGGAGGTCCTCGCGCAATAGGCGCACGAAGTCCACGCCCGCACGGCCACGCACAATGCTGGCGCCGATGCATACGACAACCGGGCGGCGACTGCGCTCCTCTGGCGGAAGTGCGAGGAATCCCTCAACGTCTCCAGCCGCGCGGGCCTGCACGCCGCTGACCGCCCGCACGAGAGCGCCAGCGGTGATGAGTGCGGCGCCAATGACGCCGGCGCCGATGAGTCGGGTGGTGCGCATGGCGGGCACGCTACCTGCGCCCGCCGCCGTAGGTCAGGACGTCGCGGTTGCCGCAACCGGTGCGGCCTGCGAGTACGAGGCCTGCGGAGCCGCTGACTGCGGCGGCGAATAGCTGGTGGGTGTTGCCGATGACGGCGCGCCCGTGGCGATGGAACGAATCGTCCCCGCCTGAGGCGACCCCAGTGCGCTGGCGGCCTTGGCCACGGCTGCAGCAGAGGTGTCTGGTGCTGCAGCCGGCCCGACCGAGATGATCCGTGTTCCCGCGACACCACCCACCACCGTGAGCCCAGCCACCAGCACCCCGGTAAGCGTCGCTCCACGTCGGCTCATCATCAGTTCGTCTCCCCCGTCGAATCCATGGGGTGACCCTATGACCCGCGCATGAGCCGGGAGTGACGGGAGTCCGCTGATTGTTCGCGGGATGAGTAAGGAAACAGCAAGGGAGGCAGAGGCGGCCAGCATGGGTTACCTTGCGCCGCAATGAACGCCCCCAACCCCCCGCAGCCGCCATTGTGGCGGCCACCCCCGGCAGCACCTCGTCCACGTCCGCACACGGTGGCGGACCCGTACCGGAGGTTGACCACATGGGCCTGAGCAATCACAAGATGAGGCGCGGCATGCACGTGCCCTGCACATGAGCATTCCCCCACCCAATGGCAGACGTCCCATGCTGGCTGCGGTCTCGATTTTCATGATCGTTGCCTTTTTCGTGTTCTTTATTGCAGTCCTCTGAGTAACGCCCCTAGGAGCCCCGAATGACGCCGTTCCCCGCTGGTCATCGCAAGATCGCAATCGCCCTGCTCGGCGCGGCATCGCTGTCGCTGATCGGCGTCACGTCGGCAAATGCCCAGGCCACGCGTACCTGGATCTCGGGGGTGGGCGACGACGTGAACCCCTGCTCGCGCACCGCACCCTGCAAGACGATCGCCGGGGCCATTTCGAAGACGGCCGCCGGAGGAGAGATCAACGCCCTCGACCCGGGCGGCTTCGGCGCCGTCACCATCACGAAGTCGATCACCCTCGACTTTTCCCCTCAGCTGGGTGGCGTGCTGGTGTCGGGCACAAGTGGCGTCATCGTCAACGGCGCCAACGTCGACGTAACCCTGCGGGGCCTCGACCTTGTTGGCGTGGGAAGCGCGGCGCCGTTCGGGGTGAAAATTCTTCAGGCCCGCAGCGTGACGATCGAGGACACCCGCATCACGGGCTTCGCGACGGCCGCAGTGAAGGCGGAAACGGCGGCGGCCCTCACCCTCACCGTTGACGATGTGCAAATCCGTAACGCCGACCCGGCCACCGGCGACGGCATCGTGCTTGCGCCGACGGCGGGCGCCACCGCCGCCGCCGTCCGCAACACCACCATCACCCGCGTGGGCACCGCGATCAGCGCTGCCGACAGCAGCACCGCCTGGCTGCAGGGATCCACGATCTTCGCCAACACCCTTGGGCTCGCTGCCAGCGGAACGGGCGTGATCAACCAGTACGCCGACACGCAGGTGTTCGGCAACACAACCAATGGTGCCGCCACCAACATCCTCGGCGCACCAAGCCCCGGCGCGCCCGGTGCGGACGGTGCGCCCGGTGCTCCCGGTGCACCTGGTGCTCAGGGGATTCAGGGGCCGGAGGGCTCCCAGGGCCCCGCCGGAAACGTCGCTCCGACCGCCGTGGTTATTCGCGAGAACGCCGTCGCGGCCACCGCAGGGGGCTCGACGAAGGCGCACTACATCTCAACTTCCGCCGGAACGGGGATTGTGGTCATCAAGCGGAACGGCAAGGTGCGCACTCGGTTTCGCACACCCATCCTCGCTGGCGCCCACACGGTGTCCTGGAATGGCCGCATCAAGGGCAGGCGCGCAGCCGCCGGCACCTACACCATGACGCTGACCATGACGGGTACCGACGGACGCACCTCCAGCTCACGCACGCGGGTGACCATCCGCTGATGCAGCTCGCGGCTCACCCTGCGACGCCCGTTCCGCGAAGAGCGGCTTCCGGGTGTGTCGCAGGGTGTTTTTGTGTCGGATAACTGGGTTATCACCATCGCTGCGCGTACGCAGTGAGCGGCGATGGCGCACTTGAGCACATGTGGGGGGGTAGCGCGCACCGAATCCGTTACCGGGTACCGGGTGCGGTGCGCGTGATGGAAGGGTAACGGGCGCGCCGGTGTCAGCAGCCGGTGTTGGTCACCGTGCCGTCGGGACAGGTCGTGTTGTTCCAGTACGCCAAGTAGAAGTTCGCGTAGGTGAGGTTCGCGCTGGTGAGGTTCGCGCTGCTGAGGTTCGCGCTGGCGAGGTTCGCCCCGGTGAGGTCCGCCCCGGTGAGGATCGCGTAGGAGAGGTTGGCGTAGGAGAGGTTCGCGTTGGAAAGGTACGCGTTGGAAAGGTTCGCCACGGTGAGGTCCGCCCCGGTGAGGATCGCGTAGGAGAGGTTCGCGGAGGAGAGATCCGCCCCCTGGCAGCTTGGGTAACACGACGGAGCAGGCTGCACCTCATTCGCCCTCTTCCCGGCGCGCTTCACCACATCAAACCGCGCGCCCGTGAGCTTCGCCCCCCGCAGATCCGCATGCCGCAACTTCGCTCCCCGGAAGTCTGCGCCGCGAAGGTCAGCCCCCCGGAAGTCCGCGCCGCGCAGGTCGGCCTTCGTGAACTTCGCCTTCCTCAGGTTGCCGTGGTGCTCGACGGTCCAGCGGTGGACGACGCCCCGGCAGTCGGCGCCAGGCCCGAGCATGCAGGTCTTCGCCCCGGTGCCGATGGTCGTGGACTGCTGCCCCGCGAGGGCAACAGGCGCAGCAACAGCAAGGCCAACTGCTACGAGAGCGGTGAGGGTGCCGGGGCGCATGGGGAGTCTCCTAAGTTGTGGTGCGCGTGGTGGGAGGGTACGGGCGCGGGGGAGCGGGGGTTTCGAACGGGCAGGCTTTGCCTGGCGTACATTGAGCGCCTTCGGGCCGTCACCATTCCCCGATGCAGGTGCCGGCGCCGCTCTTGTTGGATACCGTGAAGTTCGGGCAGGTGGTCATGTTCCAGGTCGCGGCGCTCCAGTTTGCGCTCGCGATGTTTGCGAGGTAGAGGTTTGCGTAGGAGAGGTTCACGCGGGCGCCGTTCGCCATATTGGAACCGTTCGCACTGGTGAAGTTCGCGCTGATGAGGGTCGCGCTGGTGAAGTTTGACGGACTGATCAGGGCGCTCGTGAAATTCGCACTGGTGCCGTTCGCGCTCGTGAAATTCGCACTGGTGAGATTCGTGCTGGTGAGGTTCGCACTGGTGAGATTCGCGCTGGTGAAGGTCGCATTGCTGAGGTTTGCAAGGGTGAAGTTCGTGCTGGTGAGGTTCGCGCTGGTGAAGTTCGCGCTGGTCATGTTTGCGCCGGTGAAGTTCGCGCTCATGAGAGACGCCCCCTGGCAAGAGGTGGCCGCGCACGACGGCGCAGGCTGCGCCTGATTCGCACCCTTGCCCGCACGCTTCGGTGCCTCAAAGTGGGCACCCTTCAGTTTCGCGCCGCTGAAGTCCACGCCGTGCAACTTCGCACCCTCGAAGTGGGCACCCCGCAGGTCGGCCTGTCGGAAGTCTGCGTGGTGCATCTTCGCCTTCTCAAAGTGCGCACCGCGAAGGTCACGCCCTGCGAGGTTCGCCCGGTGGTGCGTGACGCCTCCGCATGACGCACCGCGCTTCACGGTGCAGGTCTTGGAGCCGGTGCCGAGGGTCTCGCCGGGTACGGCGACCATCCCG
>JBMOGE010000087.1:0-5907 GCA_049318525.1 Miltoncostaeaceae bacterium | reverse complement strand
GCGAGGGACGCTGCCACGATGCGCAAAGAGCGGGTCATGCCGGCTTCCGTGCGATGGCGAACAACTTCATGAAGTCGTAGGTCCAGCCGCGCGGTCCCGATCGCTCGCGCATCTTCTCTTCCACCTTCGACAACCAGTCGGCGATCTCCGGCTCTGATGGGTCGCCGATGATGTGGCCCGCCACCACACGCATGCGCTCCATATAGGCCTCGACGGTGGTGTGCCGCACGCGGCGCTCCATCCATATGTCGATGGGGTCGAGGCCGGCGGCCACGAGATAGCCCTCCATCTCGGGGATATCGCGCAGATTGCCGTCAAATGCGCCGAGCCATGCGTAGTTGATGGGCTCGACGTCGGCGATGACGTCGCGATAGGCCTTCTCGCCCCCCTTGCCGGAGCAGAGGATGGCAACCACGCCGCCGGGCTTCAGTGCCTGTGCGATGGCCTTCGCCGCGTCCCAGCGACGGGGGAACCAGTGGTAGGCCATGGAGCAGATGGCCAGATCGAACGACCCCTCGGTCACGGGCATGTCCTCAACGCCCGCCTGCACCAGGGTCACGTCGATGCCGTCAATGCCGCCCAGCTTCGCTTCGAACTGCTCAAGCATTCCCTCGGACGGGTCAACGCCGGTCACACGCGCCGGGCTGAAGCGGTCGATGAGCGCCTGAGTTGCCCACCCCGTGCCGCATCCCACGTCGAGCACGTCGTCGTAGTTGCCGGGGGGGATCGCCATGACCAGGCGCTGGGCCCCCTCGATGTTGAACCGGACTGCTCCGTCGTAGTCGGAGGCTGTCTCGCTGAACCCGCTGGCAACAAGATCACGGTGGCTTCTCATGGAGGGCATTGTTGATGATCCCCCTGCCCGAAGCCCTAATATGCACCGACCGATCCCCTCCCAAGGAGCACCATGTCTACTGCCCCAGGCCTGCGACTGATCGCGGCCAGCCTCGCCGCCGGAGCCGTTGTTGCGGCACCGGCAGTCGGCGCGTCCTGGACCGCCGCCAAGTACCCCACCACCAGCGGCAGCGCCGCCGTGGCGTCGTCCGCCAACCAGACCCAATCACCAATCGCAGTCGCGGTGACGGCATCCGGCGTGCCGGCCGTGCTGTACCGCGCCGCCAACAAGTCGATATGGGACATCACCCGGGGTTCGGCCACGGCGGCATGGCCAACCAAGGCCACGCAGTGGCTCTCCACGTCGGCCAACGCCTCCCCCATGCTGGGTGCTGCGTTCGTCGGATCGAAGCTCACGGCCATGTGGCCGGTTTCCGGCGGCGGCAGCCTCGCCGCTGCGTCGGGCTCGCGCACGGTGGCAACGAGTGCAATTGCGAAGCGCACCATTAACCCTCCGATCAAGGTCCCCTACCCCGAGGGTTCATTCGTGCCGGCCTTCAACATCGGAGCGGTCTCGTCGGGTGCAGCGTGGTACGGCATCTCATCGGCGCTCTCCACCAGCACCGGACGCGCATTCGGTGGGCTCGTGGCCGCCGGCAAGGTGCCCACCAACCTGCTGCCATTTGCCGCGCCGTCGGTGGGCGGAGAGCCGACCATCAGCATGGGCTCCGACTCGCTGGGCAACATGACCGCCCTCGTGCGCTCCGGCGACGGCATTCTGAACGTGACGACCCGGCCGGCCAGCACGTCGTCGTGGACAGCCCTGCAGGCACTCTCACCCCAGCCGGTCGCCGGTGCGGCCGATGCTCACGGCGCGTGCTGCGTGTGGACCACCTCGCCGTTCGCAGCGGCCGTCGACCCCGCAGGGGACGCGGTGATCGCATACGCCACCAACGTGACGCCGGAAGGTGTGATCTCCTCAACGGGAACCAGCACCGGGGTTGTGGCCATGCAGCGCGTCGGGGCCACCGGCACATTCGGGGCGCCGCAGGTGCTTCAGGTCATTGCTCCCACCACGCTGTCGTCGGGCGTGGTTGTTCACAACGTGCCGAGGGCCATCACGGTCGCTGCCGGTGGGAGCGCACCCAATGCCACCGCATCTGTGGCATGGATCGCCAGCGACTCGTCGGCGATCTCGGCGGCACGGGGTGCCGTGGGTACTGCGCTGACCGCTTCGGTGAGCATCGCCCTGCCGCAGAGCGCCAGTGGCTGGACGGCGCTGCAGCTGACATCGGCGGTCAACCCGCAGGGTGTCGCGGCAGTCCTTCTGGGCGGTGCGAACTTTCAGGGCACCAGCTGGCCCCTGCTGGGCATCACGTCGGCTCCGGGCTCGGCCTGGACTGACCCAGTGGCCGTCTCCGGTACCAAGGTCTGCGCTGCCGGGTACCCCGGTGCCACAGTGGCCCCGTACAACACGGGCTTTGTCGCGGCCTGGATGTGTGCCAATACGGGCGGGACCTCGAGCACGGCTGCGAACGCCATCGGCGTCGCCTCGTTCCGTTAGGGGGCACCCACCCGGCGCAGTGCGCCGGGTGGGTGCCAACGGGCGCGATGATTACGGCCGAAGCGACATTGCGTAGAAGTCCACCCCCGCCTGCGGCGGATACAGCAGGGTCATGCGATCGGTGCGGAGCAATTTGGCGGCCCGCGCAGGGAGACCCGGGGGAGCGGGTGCACGCAGCACGAGGGGGGCGTCGAGAAGTGCCGCGGGCAACCTGAACCGCGCCCTCCCCCATGCCCCGGTCAGCCTGATGTCAGGAGCACGCGATGGCTTGAACAGCACCGACAACACCCGCTCACCCAGATCGGGTCTCCAGTGGATGCGGGCGAACACGATGCGGTTGGCGCCTGCCCTCGGCACCCCCGTGGCACGGCCCGCTCGCGCAGCAGCAATGCCAACCAGCACCGGCACGCCACAGCGGTTGGTGCCACGCTCAAGAAGCTGCCACCGGCCGCCGGTCATCACCGAGCGGTACCGGCACAGAAGGGCGAGGTTCTCATCTGGCGATTGCCAGATCGGCGACTGCCCGTCGGTGCGCGCCACGTCTGCCCGCAGCACGAAGCGGGGTGCATCTGCGCCGCGGAGCGCGTCGCCGTTTACCCGGTCGAGCGCCGTGGTCCACGTGGAATACGACTGAAACTGCGGCAGTGGCTTCCATTTGAGGTTGTAGGCCCACGCTGCCGCCACCTCGTAGGGGGTGATGTGCACCCCGGAGCGCCCGATTGCCCTCACCATCGCCGCGGGCACGCCGAGCCGGCTGCGCAGATACGCGCGGTCGGCGGTGAACTGCGCCGCCCGGGCGTCGGAATCCACAATGAGCAGTGCCTGGTCATATGCACTCGAGACGCGTCCCCGGGGGTCGAGGAGATGCGCCGTGGGCTGTTCCGTGGATTGAATGGCGAACGCAAAGCCCACCACCACCATGGCGACGGCAGCAACCCTGAGTGCCGTGCTCCTCCAAGCCACCACAGCCGGCAGGACGGCGATGGTGAGGAGTGCAAATGGAGCGTGGGTGTCGTGTCGCACGAAACCGTGCTTGAAGGTGGCCCAGATCCCCACGACCAGCACCGCGGAGAGCGCCACTCGTTGGATGATGGGACGCGTGCGCCATGCGTAGGTGCTCATTGTGATGAGTACGACCGCGAGCGCGAGGAACACCGCGTATTCCCACGCCCGACCGGGGGTCTCCAGCATCGTGGCGCCCGAATAGCCGGACACCAACTGGGCCGACCACGCCATCCAGCGCGGCACTGCCACGGGGCTGTTGCCGGTAATGAGCCACAACCCCGATGCGACGATGACCCCGGCGATGGCCCATGCCGCGAGGGCCCGGGCTCTCCCCTGCATCCATGCGGTGAGTCCGAGCACGGCGATCGCGATCATCCCGGCGTCCAGCTTGATGAGCAGCAGGAGCGCTGTGGCCACGCCGAGGAGGGCTGACACCACCAACGCCGCCCGCGGGGTCTGCACAGGTTGCTGAATGAACATGAGGGCGACCACGAGTGCGAGCAACCCCCCCACCTCTGAGGGGAACGTGAACAGCAACGCGCTGGCCGCGTACGCGATGGGAATAGCGAGGGCCGCGTTGCCGAGGCCACGGCGGGCAGTGACCAGGAGTGCCAGCACCAACAGCGCCCGCATCGCAAACGTGGCGACAAATGCCAGCGCGTAGGTGGGTCCCGTGACCAGAAGCGGAAACACCAGAAACCCGAGCGGGCCGTACGTGAAGCCAATGTCCCGGCCGAATTGGAGCCCCTGGTCAGCCGCCAGATGCAGGCCGATCTGCCATGAGCCATCAAGCCCATTCTGGGGCGATACCCACAACGACGGCCACGTAAGAAGGTTGATCGCCACAGCGACCCCGACGAGCACCACGATCCGCAGCACCCGGTGCGCCCGCCAGGTGATGGCGACGCGACGAGCGGCCTCGAGCGGCCACGACGTGCGGGCAGTGCGGGTGTCCTCCACAGGGCTCCGAGGGTCGGCAAGACGCGGGCAGCGGCCAGTGTGGCGGGCGCCGGACCAAAGAGGAAGGACAGTTCTTGTCACATTGATGGATATGGAAGGACGATTCGGCCGCTACCTTGCACCCGTGGCCTACGACCTCAAGGGCATCGTCGCCAATCGGCTGGGCGAGAACTACGAACTGCACGAGCAGTACGTGAACCCCACGCTGGTTGACGTGTTCCGCACCATCGGGTTCGACCGCGTGTACTCCCGCGGCGAGGGAGCGCACCTGTGGGACACGGACGGCGTGAAGTACCTCGACATGCTCGGGGGCTTCGGCGTGGCGGCAGTCGGGCGCAACAACCCCGTGGTCGCCGGTGCAATCCGCGACGTGCTCGACATGGACCTGCCCAACATGGTGCAGATGGACTGCGCGCTGCTCTCGGGCCTGCTGGCCGAGGCCATCGTGCAGCGGACACCCCCGCACCTCGACGCCGTGTACTTCTGCAACTCGGGTACCGAGTCGGTGGAGGCGGCGATGAAGTTTGCCCGCGCCCACACCGGGCGCGACTCCATCGCCCACTTCACCGGCGGCTGGCATGGGCTCACGCTCGGCGCGCTGTCGGCCATGGGGAACGAGGAGTTTCGCGAGGGGTTTGGTCGGTTGCTGGCCGGGGACGAGGTGCCCGCCGGCGATCTGGTGGCGCTGGAGCGTGTGCTGGCCCGTGATGAGACCGCAGCGGTCATCGTCGAGTGCCTGCCAGGGCACAGCGTGCGTATTCCCGAGGAGGGCTTTCTGCGCGGCGTGCAGGACCTGTGCCAGCGCCACGGCACCCTGCTGATCTGCGACGAGGTGGCAACCGGGTGGGGTCGCACCGGCCGCATGTTCGCGTTTGAGCATTGGGGGCTCGAGCCGGACATCATCTGCACCAGCAAGGCGCTATCGGGTGGGTATGTGCCGGTGGCGGCGATGGTGTGCCGCCGGGCCATCTACCAGTCGGTATTCAGCAGCATGGAGCGCTGCTGGGTTCATTCGTCGAGCTTCGGGCGCAACAACCTGGCCATGGCCGCCGGCCTCGCCACCCTTCATGTGCTCGACGCCGATGATCTGGTGACCCGAAGTGCTGTCCAGGGCGCCAAGTTGGTGGACCGCATCAACTCCCTGCGCAGCAGGCATGACGTGCTGAAGGAGGCCCGCGGAATGGGCTGCCTGGTGGCGATCGAGCTGCAGCCACCACCGAGGGGCACTCGGCGCGTCGCATGGAAGGCCCTCAACGCCGCCCACGAAGGGCTATTTCCCCAGATGGTGGTGATGCCGCTGCTCGACCGGCATCACGTGCTTACTCAGGTGACCGGCAACCACGACCCGATCATCCGCCTGATGCCACCGTTCGTCATTTCAGACGACGACATCACCTGGTTCGTGGATGCCCTCGACCAGGTGCTGGCGAACCGCCATCGACTTCCCGGGCCGATGATCGGCATGGGCAGCAAGGCCCTGAAGGCGCGCCTGCGTGGACGGTCGCGCGACCGGGCCGCAAAGCGGGCTGGCTCCGCCGACGACG
>JBMOGE010000086.1:0-6586 GCA_049318525.1 Miltoncostaeaceae bacterium | reverse complement strand
TGTGGACTGCTGCCCCGCGAGGGCAACAGGCGCGGCAACAGCAAGGCCAGCTGCTGCAAGTACGGCGAGGGTTCCGGGGCGCATGGGGAGTCTCCTGAGTTGTGGTGCGCGTGGCGGGAGGGTAGCGGTGGGGCCCGAAAACGACGAAAGGCCCGTCGAGACGGACCTTTCTACCGAGAGTGGGCGTTACTGGGTTCGAACCAGTGACCCCCAGCTTGTCGAGCTGGTGCTCTCCCAACTGAGCTAAACGCCCTCGGGCGGATGAGGTTAGCAGGGGGCCGAATACCGGGAAAGGCTACCTGCGTACCCAGAGCGCTCCCGCACCCGCGCCTGCGAACCAGCCGATAGCCAGGCCCAGAAATGCCCACAGCCAGCCACCCAGAACGAACCCGGCGACGAGGCCGATCACGCCCCCGATCACCATTGCCACCTGGATCTGCTTTGTCGCGTTCATCTGTGCCATACCCCCGCCCCCAACCTATGTCGGCTTGATCTTGGTGAGATGAAGGACCACATCGCCGTCGGCACTCGCCCGGCAGCTATTGCGAGGCATCGTCAAGTAGCCCACCACGCCGGTCCCATCCTTGAGTTCCACGACCGGCTTGTAGCACTGGTAACGGCCGCCGACCCGGATGCCCCACGGGTACGACGGGCCGATGTACAGAAATGCGCTGAGGTCAACGGTGGCGAGCGCCGTGGGGCCAGCCTTGAACGTAATCGTGAACCGGGTGTCGGGATACGAGCGGGTACTGAAGTAGGTCTCCATGCGGATCCGCGGCTGGGGGCCGGGATGCGCGATGACCCTTCCGTTCAGGTTGCCCGGCGTCGAGACGCCCGAATACCCACCACAACTCCACGACGCGCGCGGCACCTCAAGAGTGACGTCGGAATCGAGATCGTTCATGAACGTGAAGTACTGCGTGTCGGAGCCCGCCTGCTCGGCGCACGTGGTGTCGGCTTCCGCTCCACGCGTGCTGGAGGCGGTCGACGTCGGGTCGGTGGAGCCACAGGCGGAAACGCCGACGACCGCGAGAGCGAAAACGGCTGCGGCCATGGCGCGTGCTGACTTGGAAGGGGGCATGCGCCCGAAGGTACCACGGGGATCTCACTCCCGCGTGAGCATGTTGGCGTGCGAGCGCTGGTACCGTGGCCAGCGTGAGTACCCCGCGCCCCGCCTATGACGTTGGCATCGCCGGAGCCGGGCAATTGGCCCAGATGACCGTGCTGGCGGCGTGGCCGCTCGGTATCCGCGTTGCTGTGCTGGGGCAGCCCGGTGAACCCGCCACCCCCATGGCCGCTGGTGTGATCGAGGGCGACTGGAAGGACCCCGACGCGCTGCTGCGCATTGGCCGTGAGGTGGGCGTGCTCACGCTCGAGAACGAGTTTGTCGATGCGGAGTTCCTCATGGCGGTCGAAGATGCCGGCACACCGGTTCGCCCCCATCCCGCACGCATGCGCGTAGTGCAGGACAAAGCGCTTCAGAAGCAGCGCCTGGCCGATGAGGGTCTGCCCGTTGCGCCGTTCGCGGTGCCCGATTCCGCCGACGACCTCGAGGCCATCGGCAACGATCTGGGCTGGCCGCTCATGCTCAAGTCGCGCCACCTTGGCTACGACGGCTACGGCAATGCCCTTTGTGCGAACCTCGACGAGGCCCGCGCCGCCTACCCGGTGCTGGCCGAGCGCGGTGGCGGTGTGCTGGTGGAACAGTTTGTGTACTTCGAGCGCGAACTGGCCGTGATGGTGGCTCGCCGCCACGGAGGCGGCGACGCCGTGTACCCGGTGGTGGAGACCCGCCAGCACGACCACGTGCTGCGCGAGTTGTTGTGCCCCGCCCCAATTGACCTGTCGGTGGCCGAGGAGGCCAAGCGCGTGGCGCGAGCCGCGGCCGACGCCGCAGGAGGCGCGGGAGTGACCGGCGTGGAGATGTTCCACACGGCGGACAACCGGATCCTCATCAACGAACTCGCCCCCAGACCACACAACTCGGGGCACCACACAATCGAGGCCTGTGTCACCTCGCAGTTTGAGAATCACCTTCGCGGCATCCTCGGACTCTCGCTGGGGTCAACGGCACTCATCGCCCCGGGAGCGGCCCTCGTCAACCTGTTGGGCGACCGCGATGGCCCGAGTGCCCCCGACATCTCGGGCGCCGCATCAGTGGCCGGGGCCCACGTGCATCTCTACGGCAAGGCCGATGTTCGCGTGCGCCGTAAGATGGGCCACGTGACCGCCCTCGGAGCCAGCCCGCAGGACGCCCTCGATACCGCCCGCCTTGCGGCCGGGATAGTGCGGCTATGAGCGCGCCCGTGGTGGGGGTGGTGATGGGAAGCGACTCCGACCTGCCCGTGATGCAGTCAGCTGTGGACGTGCTGGATGAACTCGGCATCGGCCATGAGGTGCGCGTCACCAGCGCACACCGCACGCCGGACGAGATGATCCAGTACGGCAAAGACGCTGCCGACCGCGGCATCCAGGTGATCATCGCCGGTGCCGGTGGTGCCGCGCACCTGCCCGGTATGTTGGCGTCGGTCACCATCCTTCCCGTGATCGGTGTACCGGTGCGCACAAGCGCGCTGTCGGGCATGGACAGCCTGCTTTCAATCGTGCAGATGCCCCGTGGCGTGCCGGTGGCCACGGTCGCCGTGGACAACGCCACCAACGCCGCCCTGCTGGCCGCGCGCATCCTCGCGCTCTCCGACCCGGAACTGGCAACACGCGTGGCGCTTCGCACCGAGGAGATGAAGCAGATGGCCCTCGATGCCGACGAGCGCGTGCGCGACGGATCAGCGGGCAGCGAATGATGCGACGGGGAGTGCTCGCCATCACGGCAGCGGCGCTCATGGCGGTAATCGGAGTGTCGGGATGCGGAGGCACCGACCGCCCGGTACCCACCACGCCACGCGTCACGGTGCCCACCACCACCGGCCCCGCACTCACCGCCACGGCATTTCGCACCACGGTCAATAACGCCTGCACCGCGCTGTACGCCCGCGTCGGCGCACTTGGCAACCCACCCACCGATAGCGTCGCCGAGGCACGCGTCTGGTACCCAAAGGCCGCTGCCGCGTGGCACGCGCATTTCGACAGCGTTGCTGTGCTTGTGCCACCGGCTGATCTCGCCGCGCAGTGGGCGAAGGTAGTTGATGACTACCGGCTCATCACTCAGGCCGCCGACGACAACGTGGCACTCGCCAACTCCGACCGCGAGGCGATCGAGTTGATCAACTCCGACCCCACCGCCCAGCAGACCCGCATCGGTGCCGAGATGATCGACCGCCTTCGCGCGCTCGGGTTGACCGGCTGCACCGGAGGCATCTGACCCCACCTGCGGGGGGTGGCCGATCCGACCGGGGGGTCGGATCGGCTCGCCCTATCAGGGCCCTGGCCCGGCCGGAGGTCCTGCCACCGGTTCAGCCCTGAGGGGACCTCGGCCCATCGGAGGGACCGAGCCGAAGTGTGCGCCCCCGTCTGAAGGGGATCCTCCGCAATGGGTGGCGGGGTGCCAATCGCCACCGTTTCGGTGGAACACGCATTTCTTACCCGGGGTTCCGTGGGAACCGGCGCCAGAAACATCTCGGGCCCGCCGAAGCGGGCCCGAGGGCGCATCAGGAGATGTCGGCTGCCCTCAGGAGGGCTTGCCGATGGCCGCACCCTTACGGGCGTTGAACGAGTCGAGCATGGTGTCGATGTCGCTGGCCTTGGCCTTGTCCAGGATGTTCCTGTACCGCTGGCTCTGGCTCAGGCGCTCCTGGCGGTAAAGGATTCCCAACGTGAACCCGCCCTTCAGGGCCAGCTCAAAGGCCTGCTCGCGATTGGTCACGTCGTGGTCCGGAGCCACGTCCCTGACCAACTCCTTCCACGACTCCTGGGTGTTGTTGAACGTGGTGCACGGCGACAGGGCGTCGATGTACGAGAAGCCCTTGTGCTCAATGGCCTGCGTAATGAGCTCCGTGAGGGCCTTCGTGTTGAACGACGCGCCGCGGGCCACAAACGATGCGCCGGCAGCGATGCCAAGGGCCAGCGGGTTGAGCGGGTCCTCTGGGTTACCGAACGGCGTGGATGGCGCCTTCTGCTCGTACAGCGACGTGGGCGAGGCCTGCCCCTTGGTGAGGCCGTAGATCTCGTTATCCATCACCAGATAGGTGATGTCCACGTTGCGGCGTGCGGCGTGGGGGAAGTGCCCCAGGCCAATCGCGAAGCCGTCACCGTCGCCGCCCACGGCAATAACCGTGAGCTCGGGGTTGGCCAGTTTGACGCCCATGGCAACTGGCAGCGGGCGGCCGTGCAGCGTGTGAATGCCGTAGGTGCTCGCGAAGTGCGGCAGTCGGCTGGAGCAGCCGATGCCCGACACGAGGACCGTCTTGGCCGGATCGAGGTCGAGGTCGGCCATCGACCGGTAGAGCGAGGCAAGAACGCCGAAGTCGCCGCAGCCCGGGCACCAGATGGGCTTGAGCTCCGACTTGTAATCGCTGGGCTTGCGCGTGCTCATACGGCTACCTCCTGATTGGCGAGATCCATGATGGCCTCTGCGGTAAACGGCAGGCCGTCGCACTTGGCGACGCTCTCAAGCTCAATACCGGTCTCGGCCCTGATAAGGCGGGCGAGCTGCCCGGTGAAGTTGACCTCCGGCACGACGATGCGCTTCGCGTCCTTCACGAAGTCGATCACCCGGTCGGCAGGGAACGGCATGAGTACGCGGGGGTAGAACGAGCCAACCGACATCCCCTGCTCGGTGAGGCGGTCGATGGCCTCGCGTACTGGGCCGAAGGTGGAACCGAAACCGATGAACGCGACGTCCGTCGGGTATTCCTCACCGTGAGCAGCATGCGGTGCGCCGGCCTTCAGCGGCTCCAGCTTGTCCCAGCGCTTGTGCCCCATTCCCAGGTGGATCTCGGGCGTGTAGGCGGGGTGGCCGTACTCGTCGTGCTCAATACCCGTGGCCACGTACATGCCGGTGGGCTCGCCCGGGATACCCATGGGCGAGATGTGGTTGTCGGTGTACTCGTAGCGCTTGTAGTCCTCGCGGGCGACACCCTTGGACGTCTTACGCGGGGTAAGCGTGAGGGTGTCGGTCTCGGGGCGGTGAATTACCTCGAGGCGCGTGGCCAGGCCCTGGTCGGTGAGGAGGATGACCGGTACCTGGTACTCCTCGGCGTAATTGAACGCGTCAACCGTGGCGAAGAAGCAGTCCTCCACCGATACCGGCGCGATGACGATGCGCGGGGCGTCGCCGTGGCTGCCGTAAAGCGCCTGGTTCAGGTCGCTCTGCTCGGTCTTGGTGGGCAGCCCGGTGGATGGGCCGCCGCGCTGGGCATCGACGATGACCACAGGGATCTCGGCGGTGCCGGCGTAGCCGATGAGCTCGCCCATCAGCGACAGGCCGGGGCCCGAGGTGGCGGTCATGGCCTTTGCACCGGCGTAGGACGCACCGAGGACAGAGGCAAGCGAGGCGATCTCATCCTCGCACTGAATGGTGAGTCCGCCGACCTGCGGCAGGCGCACCGACAGCCACTCAAGAATGTCGGATGCCGGGGTGATGGGGTAGCCGGCGAAATACTTGACGCCCGCGGCGATGGCGCCGACGGCGATGGCCTGATTGCCCGAGATGAGCATCCGGTCTTCTTCGGTCTCCACCGGCGGTACCAGCGGGTAGCGACCCTTCAGGTCGGCTGCCTCGTCGGAGCCCGCGTGAAGGGCGGCGATGTTCGCGTCGGCCACACCCTCCTTGTGGGCGTAGCGGCGCAGCACCAGTTCCTCGATGGGCGTGGTGTCAAACGCGAGGACGCCGGTGACAGCGCCGACTGCGACCATGTTCTTGGCACGCAGCGAGCCACCGATCTCCTTGGCGAGCTCCTCCATGCGCACCGGGCGGGCCCGGGGCAGGTACTCGTCGGGGATCGCCACCTCGGTGATGTCGTAGAGGATGACGCCGTCGGGGCCCAGGGAATCCCAGTTCAGGTCCCAGGCTTCCTGGTTGAAGCAGACGAGCAGGTCCACGTCGCGGCCGTGGCTCCAGATGGGCTCATCGCTCAAGCGGAACTGGTACATGCACGGGCCGCCCTTGATCTCGGCGGGAAACGTGCGGAAGGTCTGGGTGTAGTACCCGCCGCGTGCAGCGGCCTGGGTAAGAATGTCCCCCGACGAGATGACGCCCTCACCGGACTCACCGGCGAGGCGGATCACCACAGAGTGTCGTGCTGACAACGTGCCTCCAAGCAGATGTGAGCGGCCGATGGCGCTACGAGTCAGTGGACCCCACGGTCCAGACGCGCCCCGGACGCCGACCGAAATGACCTCTGGGCGGATTCGGAACCCCAGCAGATGCACTCAGTCGATTGCCGCGTGGATGCTAGCCATCTGGTCGGGGCGGAGCAACGCGCGCGAGGCCGTACGGTGACGAGCGACCCTCCGCACGTGAATCCTTCCCCAACCCTCGCGAAACCCAGTCCAAATCCTTGAATTCCATCTCCCCGGGTGGCCAGCCCCACCGGTAGGTTCCTGACATGGGAATCCTTGAATCATTTGGTGGACTGCCGACGCACCCGTTGCTGGTGCACTTCCCCATCGTGCTCATCCCGGTGACGCT
>JBMOGE010000085.1:0-6691 GCA_049318525.1 Miltoncostaeaceae bacterium | reverse complement strand
ACTGGCAGTACCTCGACGAGGTGGAGAAGCGAATGGGTGCCGATGCCGGTGCGCCACGCATCAAGTTCGGCCGGGTGGAGAACATGCTGAGGTCACTGCGTAACCGCGACCGAACCCCTTAGACAGCGGTCTCCACGATCTCGTAGAGCGTGTTGCGCCGTGCGGGTACGCGTCCGTGGGCGAGGATGATCGCCTCAAGTTCGTCGGCGGTGACCTCTTCGCCATGCGAGGCCCCCGACGAGCGCGAGATGCTCTCGTTCATGAGGGTGCCGCCCATGTCGTTGCAGCCGGCGTCGAGCAGGTTTGCGCCGCCCTCCAGCCCAAGCTTCACCCATGAGGCCTGGATGTTGGGGATGAGGCCGTCGAATGCGATGCGTGCCACGGCGTGAATGAGCACCACCTCGTCCCAGGTGGGGCCGGGGCGCGAGCGGCCCTGAATGAAGATGGGCGACGCCATGTGTACGAAGGGAAGGGGGATGAACTCGGTGAAGCCTCCGGTTCGGCGCTGGATCTGCCGCAACACCTCGTAGTGGTTGGCCCATGACACCGGCCCGTCGATGTGGCCGCACATGATGGTGCTGGTGGCGCGGATACCACTCTCGTGCGCGGTGATCATGACCTCGGCCCACTCGGCCGTGCGGATCTTGTCGGGGCACAGGTGCGCGCGCACATCGTCGTCGAGGATCTCGGCGGCGGTGCCGGGCAGCGATCCCAGACCCGATGCCTTCATGCGCTCCAGGTAGTCGCGCACCGGCACGCCCAACGTATGGGCGCCCTGCCACACCTCAAGCGGGGTGAAGGCATGCACGTGCATTTCGGGGAGTGCGTCCTTGATGCTCTCGAGCACCGATGCGTAGAAGTCGCCCGTGAAGTCGGGGTGGATGCCGCCCACCAGACACACCTCGGTGGCGCCCTTGTCCCAGGCTTCCTGCGAACGGCTTACGACCTCGTCGAGGTCCATGCGGTACGGGGTCTCGCGGGCGTTGTAGCTCTTGGGGCCGCGCGAGAAGCCGCAGAAACCACACCGGAAGTAACACTGGTTGGTGTAGTTGATGTTGCGGTTGACCACATAGGTCACCTGGTCGCCGTTGGTGCGCTGACGCAATACGTCGGCCACGTGGGCAATTGCGTCAACCTCGTCGCCACGGGCCTCAAACAGACGCACCATCTCGGCCACTGTGGGCGCGGTGCCGGCGAGGGAGCGCTCGAGGATTGCGGCCACGTCGGGCGCGATGCGATCGAGGTCGCGGGTCCAGTCGGCCCCGGTCCATGCGGCGTCGGCCCACTCGCTGCTCATGCGTCGTTCGGGCACGGGCGGGTGCATGTCGCGTCCGGGGGCCCACGGGTGGCGCGGGCGCGCGGCGCCACGGCAGTCCACCTGGGAGAGCCAGCAGGTGAGCACGGGCAGCGCAACGATGTCGCGCATGGCCTCAATGGGCGTGCCCAAGGGCAGCGCCGTGCGCTCCACCAGCACCTCGGGAAGGATCGAATCGCGCAGGGCAGCCATATCGGCATCGTCCCAGCCCGACACCACCAGATCGCGCGCACCACCGCGCACAGCCGCCACGGCTGCGTCGAGATCGGCAACCTGCACCGACACCCGCGTGTGCACAGCGGGCAGGCCCGCCAGGTCAACGGCCTCGGGCAGCAGATCGGATGTGGTGCGAAGGAATGCTGCGCGCGAACGGGTGAGGCCATCCAGCACGTCGGCGCGCGCGGCATCGTGCGTGATGGTCACGCGCTCGCCGTCAACGCCGTCGTCCACCAGGGCGATGGCGTCATTCCACGAGGTCACGAAGGTGGCGCAGCCACGATGGGGGGTGCCCAGCGACACGGGCAGGATGCGCGCCGAGAGCGACGTGCCGATGGAGGCCTCGTCCCACACGGACGACTCACGGGCGGTGCCGCCATCTGCACGGTCGTCGCCCAGGCGGAGGATTGTGACGCGGTCGGTCATACGGAAATGGCCTCCAGGGCCTCGGTTCTCGGGTACCCGGCGTCGTTCGCCTGGGCTCGTACGTAGGGGCGCACAGCAGGGTCGATCCATTCGTCGTCCAGGGCGTACTCCGGATACACCGTGAGGCGCTCGTGCAGCGGGTACCCGGCCTCCTGACACATGCCGGCCATCAGCGCGAGGTCCGGCCAGGGGCGCTCGGGATTGATGAAGTCGGGCGTCACCGGTGACACGCCACCCCAGTCGTTGATACCCGTGAGCAGCAGCGGGCCGTAGTCGGCCGAGAGGTTGGGCGGTGCCTGGATGTTCATGTCGGCACCCAGCACCAAGCGGGCGATGGCGCATGCGGTCATCAGCTCGACAAGCCCGGGTTCGCCGGCGCCTGCCATGGGCGTTTCATCCTTGGCCCGGAAGTTCTGCACGATGACTTCCTGGATGTGCCCGTATTCGTCGTGCAGGTCACGGATTGCCAGAAGTGCGTCGATGCGCTCATCCTCGGTCTCGCCAAGCCCGATGAGGATTCCGGTGGTGAAGGGGATTCGCAGCTTGCCGGCACGGCGGATCATGGCCAGTCGGGTGCGGGGCCGCTTATCGGGGGCGTGCTCGTGTGGGCCACCGGGGGCGCACAGCCGCTCGGACGTGCTCTCGAGCATGATCCCCTGGCTGGGCGATACCTCACGCAGTTCGCGCAGTTCGCGCTCACTCATGATGCCGGCGTTGGGGTGGGGCAGCAGGCCGGTCTCCTCCATGACCATGCGGCACATGGCCACCAGGTACGACTGCGTGCTGTCGTGCCCGAAGCCCTTGAGGATGTCGCGGTACTTGGGCCAGCGCACTTCCGGGCGATCGCCGATGCAGAAGAGCGCCTCCTTGCATCCCAGCGCCTTGGCCTCCTGGGCCATGGCCAGCACATCGTCGGGGCTCATGGTGCGCGCCCGGATGCTGTCTTCGTCGACGGCGAAGGTGCAGTACGAGCACACGTCACGGCACAGATTGGTGAGCGGGATGAACACCTTGCGCGAGTAGGTAACGATGGCCGGGCGCGTGAGGTTGCGCAGATGCGCGGCGGCGGCCCACAGCGCGGGGTGCTCGGCCGATGTCGCGCCGGCCAGCGCCATGGAGTCGGCGCGCGTCAGCCGGTCGCCCGACAGCGCCTTCTCCACGGCCTCGCGCCGTGCGGGCGCGAGCGCTGCGAGACCCAGCTCGCTCACCGGCTTGTGCGGCGGGTCGCGGGCTTGGCAGCGGGCTTCTTGGCTGCCACGGGCTTCTTGGCCACAGGCTTCTTGGCAGCGGGCTTTGCGGCCACAGGCTTCTTGGCCACAGGCTTCTTCGCGGCTGCGGGCTTGGCTGCCACCCTCTTCTTGGCCACGGGAGCCTTCTTCGCAGCGGGCTTGGCGGCAGGCTTCTTTGCGCCCTTTGCCGACAGTGGCGGGCTGGCGGGGTCGGGCCCCTGCCCGTCGCGGAACTTCCGCCAGTCGGCGGGCCGCTTCCCCTGGAACGACGCGATGCCCTCCTTGGGCTCCGGTCCGTACACGTGGTTGAGCGCCACCAGTTCCAAGCCGTGCTGCACCGATGAGTACAGCGAGTCGGTGGCCGTGTTCATGGCGATCTTCGCGAGGCGCAGGCCCTGCGGCGACTTGCGCAGGATCTCGTCGCACCACTCGTCCACCAGGGCGTCGAGCTGGTCGTCGGGAACGACCTTGTTCACGAGGCCCATGCGCTCGGCCTCATAGGCGTCGTACTGGCGCACGAGGAACAGGATCTCGCGGGCCTTCTTCTCACCGACAACCGACGGCATGAGCTGGCATCCCCACCACAGGGGGGCCGAGCCGATCTTGGGGCCCGCCTGGCCGAACCGGCCGGACTCTCCCGAGAGCGTGAGGTCGCACATCACGTTCAGTTCGTTGCCGCCGCCGATGCAGTAGCCGCGCACCTTGGCGATAACCGGCTTGCCGTTGTTGCGGATCGCATTGGCCACGCGGTGCGACATGGTGTGCAGGTGGCGCTTCTCGGCAGCGGTGCGGGTGGGGTCGGCGACATCGCCGCCCACGCAGAACGCGCGCTCGCCGGCACCGGTAAGCACCACGACGCCCACGGCCTCGTCGTCGGCAGCGGCCTCCAGCGCCTCACCCAGTTCGAGGATCGTCTTCGCGCGAAACGCATTGAGGCGCTCCGGACGGTTGATCGTGATCGTCGCCCGGCCATTGCCGGTCTCGTACAGGATGTCCTCGTATGCCACGCCATCGACTCCCATGTGGTTCTCGTGCAGGGTGGTGAAGCGTACCCGTGATGCGCCGTTTGGCGCAGGGGACCGATTTACGCCAATGGGACGGTGTCTCACAGAGCGATACGGCGACCTATGGCCCACGGCGTGCCCTTGCCGGTGCCATGACGGGCTGATAGCAATGCCGCCTTCGTCGCATCCGTCACAAGACGGTGTTTCGGAGAATGAGACATGGCAACCACCGCGCACACCGACACCAACGCAGCTCCGGACCGCTACCGCATCCAGGCAGTGGAGCGTGTGGGCGCGATCCTCGAGGTGTTCAGCCCAGAGGAGCCCGAGCTGGGTGTCACCGAGATCGCCGGGCGCACGGGGCTCCACAAGAGCACCGCGCATCGGTTTCTCGTCAACCTCGAGGCGGTTGGTCTTCTCGAGCGCGATGCCAAGTCGCAGCGCTACCGCCTGGGGCTCAGGATGTTTGAGATGGGCGGAATCGTCCTCGAGCAGATGAGCCTGTGGGACGAGGCGCTCCCCTTCCTCGAGGGTCTGGTGCGCGACTCGGGCGAGACCGGTCACCTTGCCGTGCTGGAGCGCGGCGAGGCGATCTACATCGAGAAAGTTGAGGCGCGGCGTGCGCTTCGCATTCCGTCGGCCATGGGCCGCGGGTATCCGGCGCACGCAACCAGCCTTGGCAAAGTTCTCCTGGCCGATCTCGGCGAGGATGAAGTGCGCGAGATCACCAGCGCGCACGGGATGGCGTCGTACACCCGTACGACGACCACCGACGTCGATCCGCTGCTTGCCGAACTCGTGGTCATCCGCGAGCAGGGCTACGCAGTTGACGACGAGGAGTACGACGAGGGTCTCCGCTGCGTCGGGGCCCCCATCCGGGATCACACTGGTCGGGTCGTCGCTGCCCTTGGCATTGGCGGACCAGTCAGCCGGGTCACCCCCGAGCGCGTGGATGAACTCTCCCGCCTCGTGATCACTGCCGCAGACGGGCTGTCCCGCCGCCTCGGCGCCTCGCAGTCAGGCGCGTTCAACCGTGCCGCCCGCCGTGTGCGGGCAACAACACCTTCTACCCCGCGGCCGAGCGCCGCTCTCAACGTCGTCCGATAACCGGACGGCGACCGAGCACCGAAAGGAGCAGTACCCCGATGAGCGACGCTCTCAAGGATATCCGCGACGCACTCTCGAGTCGCACCCAGCACTTCGTACTTCCCAAGCAGTGGGCCGCCATGCGCAAGGCCGAGCAGATCGAGCGCGACACCGGCACCAAGATCCTTCACTTTGAGAAGGGCGACTTCCAGGGCGACGAGTTCTATCCCGCCCCGCACATCTACGAGGCCTGTGCCAAGGCCATTCACGACGGCCACGTGCGCTACGTGCCGGGCCCGGGTCTTCCCGAGCTGCGTGACGCCATCGCCGAGGAGATGACCTCGCGCGGCCGTCCCACCAAGCGCGAAGAGGTCCTCGTGACCATGGGCGCCAAGCACGCCCTCACCCAGTCGCTGCTGACCATTGTGGATCAGGGCGATGAGGTCATCTTCCCGAACCCCGGCTACCCGCCGGACGAGTTCTGGATCACCTACGCCGGCGGCAAGGTTGTGTACGCCCCGCTCGTGGAGCCCGACTTCCACTTCGACCTCGACTCGCTCGAGTCGCTCATCACACCGCGCACGAAGATGCTCGTCATCAACACCCCGCAGCGCCCCAACGGCATGGTTGTTGGCCAGCTGCCCGAGATCGCCGAGATCTGCAAGCGCCACGGCGTGATCGTGCTGACCGACGAGATCTTCTCGCACATGGTCTACGACCCCAGCAAGCACGAGAGCATCTCGTACATCGAGGGCATGAAGGACCAGTCGATCGTGGTCGACACCTTCTCGAAGACGTACATCATGACCGGGTTCCGCATCGGCTGGTGTGTTGCCGACGCCGAGCTCATCACGGCCATGGACATCTTCCAGCAGAACTCGGTCACCAACGTGCCCGCGTTCGTGCAGTACGCCGGCCTCGCCGCCCTCACGGGCCCGCAGGATCACGTGCTGCAGCAGACTGCCCGCCTCAAGGCCAAGCGTGACCTGGTCGTGAGCAAGTTCAACGAGATCGAGGGCATCGACTGTCAGACGCCCGACGGCTCGTTCTACGTGTTCCCGAGCATCCGCGGCACCGGCATGACCGCGCAGCAGTTCGCCGACTACCTGGTCGAGGACTACGGCGTCGGTGTGGTTGCCGGTAACGCCTTCGGTGACCGCGGTGAGGGCCACATCCGCTTCACCTACGCCGCTCCCGACGAGCAGCTCGAAGAGGGTCTGGACCGCATCAAGACCGCTGTGGAAGCCCTCTAGGACTTCCTCGCAGCACGCAGTAACCGAAGGGCCCGGGCTTTCTCCGGGCCCTTCGTCGTTTTGCCCCCAGTGCCCAGCCGCCCCCGGTGCCCTGTTCGTGGGTGGGGCACGCCTGGCCCGTGATCAGCACGTGCGGGGGCCGCACCTGCAGGATCACGCCAG